>RXJC01000351.1 GCA_003963435.1 Bradyrhizobiaceae bacterium
GGCGACATCCTGTACTATGCCAGCCGCTATCTCGAAGGCGCGCTTGGCAGCGACCGCTATCGGGCGCCGGACGTCATCTCCCGCAACATGCATGAGGGCCGAATCGGCCTGCGCACGGGCGCTGGCTTTCTCGATTATTCAGGAATGGACGTCGACGCCTATCGCGCAAAGCGGCTCCAGGCCATGGTGGACCTGCTCCGCCACTTCGATCTGGCACGTCCGCCAGTGCTCGACCGCGGCTAGCCGAAGACGTCCTGGAGCACGCCCTCGCGGACCACGGCAACGCCATCGAGCTCGATCGTCGTTCCCATCATCGGCAGATCGAAGTGGCCCGCAGTGTAGCGCCCTGCGAACTCGTTCGCACCGGTCGAAAACAGGAAGTTGCCGGAGACGGCACGAATTTCGGTCCCATTGGTGTCGCGCTGGTCGTACATCGACAGCGCTTCGTAGCGCGCGCCGGGGTTCATGCCGAAACCGACATGCGAGACCGCATAGGCCTCGCGGTCGCCCCAGGCCGCCAGATAGGCGCGCATCATCGCGGCATCCGTCCCGTCGCCTTCCAGCTCGACGACATAATCGTCTTTCAAGGTCATCTTCACTGGCGATGTCAGATAGCGCTTGAAGGTGAGGTTGATGTCGCCCGGCGCCATCACCAGCGTGCCGTTGATGGTCCCGCTCTTGGGAAAGCTGACGACGATGCCGCCCGGCCAATGCGCCAGCGTGCCGGGCTTGTCGGTCCAACCCCACACGCCGACCGTGGATGCACCGGCCATGTCGACGTCGAGCGCCGTGCCGGCCTTCGAGGTCACACGCATCCGCTTGGTCCCCCGCAGCATCTTGGCCGCCGCGCGAACCCGCTTCTCGAGCGCGGAATCCGGCACCATCCGCTCCAGCGCCTCGGGATGCTCGTTGGAGATCACCAGGATGCGCGCGCCGGCCTTGAGGATCTCCGGCGTCTCCACCGCGTGCATCAGGCCCTCGATGGTGCAATCCACCACAAAGCCGGCTTGCTGAAGCGCGGTGATGACCGGGCCGAGCTTCTGGATCGCCTCGCTCGCACCGGTGGACCGAACCGGCACGATATTCCGGTTACGCGGCGTCGGCAACACCACGTGAAACGGCCGCGCGCCCATGCGGAGCAGCGCAAGCTCCGCCAGATGCACATTCAACGCTCGCGACTGGGTCTCCGAGAGGATCGCGGCGGTATCGCCGGCCTTGACCGCGCACCGCTCGAAAATCTCGCAGAATGCGTCGATCCATTTTGCCTCGATGCGATCCGCCAGCATAACTCACTCCCGGTCTTGTCTATTCTTCGTTCAGATCACGCTTCTGGGAAGCCCCGCAAGAGGTACGAGCGCAGGGCGCCCAGCAGGGCGTTCAGGATCAACCCCAGCAGCGAGATCGTGATCAGCGGCACGAACATGTCGACGGCTTGAAACGTCCGCGCCGCGGTCACGAGCGCGTGCCCCAATCCGTCCGTCGACGTGATCATCTCGGCCAAAAACACCACGATGCAGGAAATGACAAGCCCGATCCGGCACCCGGTCAGGATCGCGGGCATCGCTGCCGGCAGCACGACCTTGAACAGAATTTCAGTGCGTCGCGTTCCCGCCGCCATGGCTGACCAGATCAGTTTCTGCTCGACGGTTGACGCACCGTAATAAGTCGAGAGCAGAATGGGAAAGAGGGCATCCGCGGTGACCAAGGTGATCTTCGACCCGTGGCCAAAACCGAGCAAGAGCAGGAGCGCCGGATAGAGCGCAACCTTGGGCAGCGGGGCCAGAACGCGAACGATCGGCCGCACCACGGCGTTGATCGCGGGACTGGCCGCTGCCGCTACGCCGATACTGACGCCGAGCACGACCGCAATCGCAAACCCGGCAAACAGCCGGATGAGGGTTGCAACGATCTCCTGCTGGAACGTCCACGTCACGAGCTGCTGGAGCAGCCGGCTGAAAACGAAGCCCGGTGGCGGCAGCAAGACCGCCGGCGCAAAGCCGAACGACACCAGTCCCTGCCACAGCGCGACGATCAGCACGATCGGGGCAATCCCGAGAAGGACGGTTGGTGAGAGAATGCGCGCCATCACGAGAAGCTCAGCGGCATGTCGAACTGAGGCTCGGACCAGCGCACGAGCCTGGCGCGAACCCTTTCGAAGATCGCGTCGAAGCAAATGCCCATGGCGCCCACGATGATGATCATCGCAAAGACGGTGTCGTATTGGCCCATGTCGAGCGCGTTGAACAGGATGTTGCCGGCGCCGGACTGACGCGCGATCATCTCGCTGGTGATCATCGTGATCAACGCCAGCACCAATCCTGTTCGACACCCAGTCAGGATTTCCGGGAGCGCCGCGGGCAGCACGATCCGCACGAGGCGCTGCGCGGGCGACAGCCCCATCGCCGCACCTGACCACAGCATCTTCTCTTCGACCGCCTTCGCCCCCTCGAAGCTGTGGTAGATCACGGGAAGGCTGACGCCCAGGAAGATCACCAATGTCTTTGTGATATCGCCGACGCCCAGCCAAAGCATGATGATCGGCATCAAGGCGGCCTTCGGCACGGGATAGACCACCATCAGGAGCGGATTGAAAAAGGCCGCGACGCTCCGGCTTCGTCCCATTAACAAGCCCAGCGGGATCGAGATCAGCACCGCCACAGCAAACCCGAGCGCCATGCGGCGAAGCGAAGCCAGGATGTTGATGAGTGATTCCTTGTCGCCGAGGATATCCGGGATCGCACGGATCGCCTCCATCGCCGTCGGGAAGCTGTCATTCTTCAGCACAAGCGAGGCAATCTGCCACACCGCGAGCAACCCGATGCAGGCCAGCACCGGAGCGGCGCGTCTGGTCAAGGCGGCCGGGGACATCATAACGACGGCCCGGCTTCGTCGCTCTCATCGAACATGCGCTCGATGTCGACGACATGTTTCTGATAGCGCGGGTCGAGCAACAGCTCGGTGCGGCGGCGCGGTCGCGGCAGATCGATGTCGATGACCGCCCGGATGCGGCCGGGAGATTTAGACATCATCACGACCTTGTCGGAGAGGAAGACGGCCTCATCAACCGAATGGGTGACGAACAGCACCGTCTTGCGGTCGCGTTCCCAGATGTTCAGCAAATCGTTCTGCAGCCGCGTCCTTGTGTGCGCGTCGAGCGCCCCAAACGGCTCGTCCATCAGGAGGACTTCGGGATGGTAGGCAAGCGTACGCGCCAGCGCAACGCGCTGCTTCATGCCGCCCGATAGCTCTTTGGGATAGAAATTCTCATAGCCTTTGAGGCCAACCATCTCGATCAACGCCCGGCTTTGCGCTTCGGCCTCCGCGGCGCGAACGCCTTGCTGGCGCGGGCCGTACATCACGTTGCCCAGCACGGTCTTCCAGGGAAACAGCGCAAATTCCTGGAACACCGGACCACGATCCGGACCCGGGCCTGTGATCACCTGCCCCTTCATCTTCGCCGCACCGCTGGTCGGGCTGACGAAGCCTCCGACGATATAAAGCAGTGTCGACTTGCCGCAACCGGACGGACCAAGGATGGAGACGAAGGCTCCTTCCTCGATCGTCAGCGAGATGTCCGAAAGCGCAACATGGTCCTTGCGCGCAGAGGTCTGAAAGACCTGCGAGACGCGGTCGATCTCGATGATCGCAGACGCCGGCTCTGGTAATGTCACCGGTCTCACCCATTCGCTCGATCTCGCAGGCACTGCCGTCATTCCGTCGCTCGCCTTATTGTGTAGCACGGGCTTAGCAAGAAGCCTGCCAGACAGACGATCTTTTTCGCACGCGTGCGATGCGTCATTCGAACCACGGCCATTCTGCCGGACCTTCGTGGGTCACGGCGCCGCCCGGCGCCTGCCCGACCAGACGCGCATATTTTGCAAGCGCGCCGGCCCGGTGACGCGGCGGGCGCTGCTTCCAATCGCGCCGCCGTGCGGCGAGTTCCTGCTCATCGACCAGGACATCCATCCGCCGGTTAGCGGCATCGATCCGGATCCTGTCGCCATCGCGCACGAGCGCCAGCGGACCGCCAACAAATGCCTCTGGCGACACGTAGCCGATGCACATGCCGCGCGTGGCGCCGGAGAAACGGCCATCGGTGATCAGCGCCACCTTTTCGCCCATGCCCTGCCCGTAGATCAGCGCGGTGACACCGAGCATCTCACGCATGCCGGGGCCGCCGACCGGGCCCTCGTTACGGATGACGAGAACCTCGCCTGCCTTGTAACTCCGATCCCGAACGGCTTTGACGCAAGCCTCCTCATCCTCGAACACGCGCGCGACGCCTTCGAAGAACTGGCTCTTCAAGCCGGCGACCTTGATCACCGCGCCATCTGGGCAGAGATTGCCCTTCAGCACCGCCACGCCGCCATCAGGCATGATCGGCGCGCGGGACGCGTAAACCACCTCGCCGTCCGGCGCGTTGGCCGCACCGTATTCTTCAGCAAGCGTGCGGCCGGTGATGGTGACACAGCTGCCGTCGATGTGACCGCTCTGGATCAGCTCCCGGATCACCACCGCGGCGCCGCCGATATCGTAGACGTCCTTTGCCGTGTATTTGCCACCGGGCCGCAGGTTTCCGATCAACGGCGTCCTTGCAAAGACCTCCCCCACGTCGTCGATCGTAAATGCAATGCCGGCCTCGTTCGCGATCGCCGGCAGATGCAGCGCGGCGTTGGTCGAGCCTCCCGTCGCCGCGACGATCGCCGCGCCATTCTCGAGGGCCTTCCGTGTCACGATGTCGCGCGGCAACGGCCCGCCGCGTTCCAGCATCTCCATGATCAGGCGTCCGGCGCGCCGCGAGATCTGCGCGCGTTCGGCATAGACGCCGGGCACCATCGAGACGTTGGGAATGGTCAGCCCCATCGCCTCCGAAACCATGCCCATTGTGTTCGCGGTGAACTGGCCGGCGCAAGCGCCGATGGTCGGCAGGCAGGCACGCTCGATCCGCTCCAGCGTGGCGCCGTCGATTTCGCCGGTCATGAAGCTGCCGACGGCTTCATAGGAGTCCAGCACCGTCAGCGTCCGCCCGTCCACCCTCCCCGGCAGCGAGCTGCCGCCATAGATGAAGATGGACGGCACGTTGCAGCGAACCATGCCCATCATCACGCCGGGAAGCGTCTTGTCGCACCCGCCGTATCCGATCAGCGCGTCGTAGGCCAGCCCATGGACGACGGCCTCGATCGAGTCGGCGATCAGCTCGCGCGAAAACAGCGAGAACTTCATGCCCTCGTGGTTCATGCTGATGCCGTCCGACACCGACACGGTCGAGAATTCGCGCGGCGTGCCGCCGGCCTCCTCGATTCCGGTTTTCGCCGCCGCCACCTGGAAGTCGTGGGTCATGTTGCAGGGCGTCTGCTCGCCCTTCATGCTGACGACGCCCACCATCGGCTTTGCGATCGCGGCGTCGTCGAGCCCCATGGCGCGCATGAAGGCCCGGTGCGGGGCCCGGTCGAGGCCGTCGGTCGTGACGCGTGAGCGCAACTTCTTCATGCGTGCATCTTCTCATGCAGCGACCGGGGGCTCCGGAACGCCGCGACATTCTTGGCCAGCTTGTTCCTGCGATCGCCTACTGTAACGGAGCAACGATCGTCGGATGCTTGAACTGCGCGACATCCAGCTTGGGCAGCATTCCGGTCTCCGCGTAGATGTCCAGCATCTTCTGGATCGCCGGGAAGTTCGGCGCCGCGCCCGGATCACGGCCGAAATCATTGTCCTTGAGCAGATAGGTCTCGAGCACCGGAATAGGCGCCTTGAGCACTTCGTTGACGACCTTGAGAGTCTCCTCGCGGTTCGCCAACGCCTTCTTCATGCCCGAGGTAATATCGCGGACATAGGCCTTGACCAGATCCGGGTTCTTGTCGACGAAATCGGCGCGGCAGGCTTCAAGGATGTGCACGATGTTCGGCATGGCCTCCGACAGGGAGAACAGCTTCCTGGTGCCGCCCTTCGCCTCGGCGCGTGCGGCGAACGGCTGGTTCATGTTGACAGCATCGACACGGCCCTGGCGCAACGCGTCCTCGGAGACGGCAAAGCCGACCTCGACCAGCTTGATATCCTTGGCCGGATCGACACCGTTCTTCTTCAGGAGCAGATTGAACGGGCCTTGTGTGCCGCCACCGATCACGGAAATGCCGACCGTCTTGCCCTTGAGATCGGCGATTGTCTTGATCGGCGAGTCGTCCTTGACGGCCCAGTACACCGAGAAGCCACCGGGCTTCTCGAACACGTGCTGAGCGACGATATAGGCTTTGAGATTGCCGCCGACCACACCGTTGGCGAGCGACAGCGGCGCCTGCGTCGCGCAGTCCAGCGCCCCGGCTGCCAAGGCCTGCGTCATCGGCGCGGTGCCCTGAAACTGGGTCCATTCGATGTTGTAGGTCTTGCCGAGATTGGGGAATTCAGCCGGGCGGCGCATCATCCAGTATTTGGATTCCTCGGCCGGGATGGTCCAGCCGACCCGGATCGTCTGCTGCGCCCATGATGGGCTTGCCCCCGCACTCACGGCGGCGGCCGTCCCCAAAGCCAAAATCCACTTCGAAACGGTTCGCATCGTGCCCACTCCGCTGCTCCGGCGCCGACCGGCGCCACCCAACCCGACCGGCTTAAATGTTTCATGGTTCAAACAATCAGGCAAGCCATGCGAACCAGGCGGTTTTGCCGCCTGATGCGCAATGTATGGTAAGGCGGCGTCGCGCTGCGACGGAAGGAGGCAACCTATGGCTGATGCGAGCAAGGTAAACCCGCAAGGCTGCGAGAGGCTGGGCTATCTCGGCTTGGGGCTGATGGGAACGCCGATGACCCGGCGACTGCTCAAGGCCGGCTATCAGGTGACCGTCTGGAACCGTTCGGAGGGCAAGCTCGCTCCGTTGATCGAGGCCGGTGCCGAACGTGCCGTCACCCCCCGCGAGCTCCTGGCGAACTCAGATGTTGCCTTCATGTGCGTGACGGATGCGACGGCAGTCGAGGAGGTGATCTTCGGGCCCGAAGGGCTGGCAGCGGCGCCCGGCGCCGGCAAGCTTGTCGTCGACTTCTCGTCGATACATCCCGACGCCGCGCGCGAGCTCGCAAAGCGATTGAAAGACGCCAACGGCGCCGGCTGGATCGATGCACCGGTTTCCGGCGGGACGAAGGGCGCCGAGGAAGGCACGCTTGCGATCATGGCCGGCGGAGAGGCGGACGATATCGAGCGAGTCCGCCCCTACGTTCTCGCGATGGCGCGGAGGTTCACCCACATGGGTCCGACTGGCGCCGGTCAGACCACAAAGCTCTGCAACCAGGTGATCGTCGGTTGCGCGATGGCCGTCCTCGCCGAAGCCACGCGCCTCGCCGTCAACGCGGGGATTGATGCCAACCGCCTGCCCGAAGCGCTCGCCGGCGGCTTCGCGGACTCCATTCCGCTGCAGCTCTTCGTGCCGAGGATGGTCCAGGGCATTCACTCACCGCCGCTTGGCCACATTGCCACGATGCTCAAGGATCTCGATACGGTTGCTGACGTCGCGCAGGCGACGTCGACGCCGGTGCCGATGGCCTCGCTTGCGGGCCAACTCTTCAGGTTGGCCAAGGCTGCCCGCGGCGCGGAAGCGGATGCGCTGGAGATTTACAAGCTTTCAGCGCCAGAGCGCTGAGCCGTCGAGGGCGACCAGAAGCACGCTATGGTGACTCCTTGCGCTCGTCGTCCGCGAGAAACCGGCCGAACGCGCCGCGCGCGAAGAGCAGCGGCTCCGTCGCGTTGTAAGTATAGGCCTCGACTGCGCCGAGAAAGATCACGTGGTCGCCGCCATAATAGCGATTCACGGACCGGCATTGGAAGTTGGCGACGCTCTCGGCAAGCACCGGCGCCTTGCCGAGGCCGGGCGTCCAGTCCACACCGGTGAACTTGTCGTCCGAAGACTTGGCGAATTTGCTCGCAAGAGCCTGTTGCGACGCGCCGAGCACGTTGACCGTGAAATGGCTGGCGTTCTGGAAAATGGTGAGACTGGAGGAATAGACGACGAGGCTCCACAGCACCAAAGGAGGATTCAGCGAAACGGAGGCGAACGAATTGCAGGTCAGGCCGTAGGGCTTGCCGTCAGGCGCCGCGGCCGTGATGATCGTCACGCCCGTTGCATAGGTGCCGAGCGCGTTGCGAAAGTCGCGCGGATCGATCGACGAGCTATCGCTTGCGAACTCGTTAGCGGGATCGGGGCCGGCCGGCTGCTGCGGCAGATCATTCATCAGCCGGCCTCACAGCGTGAGATTCTCGGACGGCAGGCCCAGTGCCACGCGTCCATAATTGGTCCCGGCCGCATCGAAGTTGAACGCGAGATGCGAGTTGATGGCGTGGGCATCACGGAACTGCCGCTGTAATACGCCGGTGGTGAACAGGCCGCGCGCGCCGCTCGCGGCAAACATCATTGAGACCGCGTCCGTGCACAAATTCACTGAAAAAGATCCGTCGCGCCGATAACGAGTCTTGGTCGCCATATCAGGGATGAGCCCGCGCCGCGCGTCCTCCATGGCATCGAGGCACGCCGACCGCATGATCAGACGTGCGGCATCGATCTTCGCCGAGGCTTCCGCGATCTTGATCTGAGTGCTTTGAAAGTCGCTCAACTTGGCGCGGTTATAGGTCGAGATCCGGTGCCGTGCGACCTCGGTGTAGTCGTCGAGACAGGCCTGCGCATTCCCCAGTGCGACCCCAGAAAGAACGTACGGGAACAACGAGAACACGGGGAGCGCATACAGCGGATTCGGATTGACCTTGCTTCCCGGCGTCGGGCCGCCCGAGAGATCGCCGACGGCGACGGTCATATGGTCGGCCACGAAAGCGTCCCTGACCTCCACGTCGCAAGATCCCGTGCCGCGCAATCCCGCGACATTCCAGGTATCCAGCACCTTGTAATCGCCCTTGGGCAGCAGAAAGATGCGGTACTCGATGCCATCAGCCTCGTCATCGGAATAGACCACACTGGCCAGCATATTCCATTCGCAGGAGGCGACGCCGGAGGAGAACGGCCAGCTGCCGCGCAGCTGGTATCCGCCCTCGACTCGCGTGGCGCGTCCGGCGGGGAAAATGAACGAGGACGCGATCAGCACGTCGGGATCATGGCCCCAGACCAGATCCTGCGCCTTTGGCTCGAACATGCCGAGCATCCAGTGATGGCTCGCCAGATTGGCCAGATTCCAGGCCACCGATGCATCCGCCTGCCCGAGCAACTCGGCGCAGTCCACAAGGGCAACGTAGTCAAGTTCGGCGCCGCCGATCCGTGCCGGTTGCAGCATTCGGAACAGGCCGGCCTCGTGGAGATCGCGTTCGGTTTCCGGCGGGAGGTGCCGCAGCTCTTCCGTTCGCGCCGCGCGCTCGCGCAGTCGCGGCACGAGGGCTTGGGCCTTCGCGATCATCGCCGCATGGGCGCGTTCGCCGGCTTCCGGCCCGGCGGGCTGACCTATGCTCGGCTTTCGATCCGGCGCCATTCGCATCCCTCACTTCACGCATTTATGCGGCCGCGCCATCGCCAAATCAAGCCAATGCAGCCGGCATCGATTCGCACGCCAGCGGCGGCCGGTGCCATGGGGACTGCTCGCGGGCCTAACCTGGCGTCGAGCGCGTGCCTGCGCCGAAGACTCCCTTCCGGGTAAATTCCGAGATCCGGCGCTCGTTATAACCCAGCGTGCTGCGCAGGACATCCTGGGTGTGCTCGCCCAGCAGGGGAGCCGCAACGGGGTCGACCGCACCAGTCAGGCTCATGGTGATCGGCGGCTCGATGTTGGGCACCCATTCTGCTGTCGGATGCGGAATCCTGTTCAAGCGATGGCGCTCGCGAGCCTCGGGCGCGTTGAACCCCTCCTCGACGGTGCGGAGGTAGCCGACCGGAATATTGGCCAGCTTCATCTTCGCCATCCAATTCTCCAGGGTATCGCTGGCAAAGACTTCCGCAATCGCGGCGCGCAAGAGCTCCTTGTTCTCGGATCGAGACTTGCGCGTGGCAAACTGCGGATCGGTGATGAGATCCGGGCGATTGAACACCTCGACCACGAGCCGACGATAGAGCCTGTCGTTGGCGCACGCCATATAGAGCGGCCCGTCCGAGGCTTCATAGACCCCGACGGTGGGAGAGCCGCTCGGCGAATTGCCGAACCGGCCCGGGTTTTCGCCGTTGATGAGATAGGCCATGCCGTAGAAGCCGGTCATCCCCATCGCGACGTCGAACAGAGCGACTTCGACATGCTGCCCGCGGCCGAGCCGGTCCCGCGCCAATAGCGCCAGCAGGATGGCGTTACAGGCCGACATCCCCGTCGCCATGTCCACGATGGGAGGGCCGGTACGAACCGCAGGGCCATCGGGAAAGCCGTTGAGCGACATGAAGCCGCTCTCCGCCTGGGTGATGGGATCGAAGCCGGGGCGCGAGGCGAACGGCCCGGAGCGTCCGTAGGCCGAGATCGAGCAATAGACCAACCGCGGATTGAGCGGGGCGACCGATTCATAGTCCAGCCCGAACTTCTTCATGACCCCGCTTGAAAAATTTTCCACGACAACGTCCGCCTTGCGGATCAGGTCCAGCGCGATTTCACGCGCCTCAGGCACGGAAAGGTCGAGTGCAATGCCGCGCTTGTTGCGGTTCAGGCTGAGATAGGCCGCGCTCTCGCCGCCGATTTCGGCGTGCTCATAGGCGCGCGTGTCGTCACCGCCGTCGGGATTCTCGATCTTGATCACGTGTGCGCCGAAATCGGCGAGCGTCTGCGTGCAGGCTGGGCCGGCGACCACACGGGTGAAGTCGACGACCAGCAGACCATCGAGCGCAGTCAGCCCTCCCGTCCCTCGCGAGGCGCGTTCCGGCAATTGAGGTTTGGTGGGCATAAGGCGCTCCCTTACATCGGCTTATGGCCGCCGAATTTCCTGCAACACCAAACTTAAAGCCCGCCGCCACCAACTTCGCAAGTGTTTCGCCTGCGTGGGCCGAAAACGCAAAAAAGCCCGGCAGCCATCGGCTACCGGGCTTCTCCATCCTGCGCTAAAAGCTGCGCCACATCTTATGCGGACCATCGCAGGCCACGTTCCGCAGCACGGGATACGTCACCTGACCCTCAGCGCAACCACTTTCGCCAATAAAGCGTATGCGCCCATGCCCAAGGCGTCTCGGGCACGAAGAGCCGGTAGCCCGTCTGGATGAAGTTGTTGGCGGACACCGGATTGTCCGTCGTATCGGAGACGATGCTATCCCATCCGAGACCCCGCCCTCTCTTCTCGACCACACCCATCAACCTGCGCTGAAGACCGTGTCCCCAATGCCTCCGCAAGACACCGACCCTGGAGAAGTAACCGCTATTTCGAATATGCGTGGAAGGCACCGCACCGGCAAAGGCGACCGCGTCATCACCGCGATAAGCGAGCCACCACACGCCAAGATCGAATTGGGGCATCGCCGCGGCATCGAAAAACGTCAGCTGGTGCAGATCGGCCAAGGTGTCGACAATGTCGTCATCAGACGCATCGACGATGCGAATTTTGTACATGTTATGCCCAAGAGCGAGAGACAAATTCGTTGTATATAGTGACGTCGCCGTCGAAGTCTCACTTGCCGAGCGCGACCTTAACACCCAGCCAAATGGCGCCCATCAATCCGGTGGCAACGACGCTGATCACGGCCTTGAACGTGTAGCTCTGCGCCTGTTCCACGCTCCTGCGCCACCTGCGCAAATGCTGAAAATCGGCCCTCAGCTCTTTCCGATCGTCATCTTCGATTCCAAGCGAAGCCAGCACCGACGCCACCGCCTTCGAGACGATTGCGTCAATGCTTTCCTGCTGGAGCTTATGCTGCTCGGCCAGCGTCTCGGCCACAATGGCCTTGATCTCGTCATCCGCCATCTTCATCGCTTGATGATCCTCGCAACATTCTCGAAGCCGCGCTTGGCGAAGTAGAATGAAACGACCAGGTTAGCGGTGATCGCCGCAAATCCCGCCAGAGGGTCCGTCGAGCCCAATCCAAGCACCTTGTCCCAGACCAGGAGCTTCGCGAAATACAGCGCCACGCAATACCCCATCAGTTTGTCCGGCTCGTGCCAGTGCCCGATCTCGGCGGCGCGATAGCGCATGACGGCATTGATCTCGGCCGTCTGCGACGCGATTTCGCGCGCGGCAAGATCGGCCGCGATCTTGCTATCGACATTCTCCGCCTTCAGCTTGACGCTATAGGCGTCGATCAGCGCCTTGATGACGGGGCCGCCGAGGAATGAGATGATGGTCATCCACATCAGTCATTCCTCCGAAGAGTCCGCAGGCGCGCGATGATGGTCACCACGGAGATCGCGAGCAGAATGCGTCCCGTGGTCTTGACGTCGCCGATGGCCGCGCCGATCTGATCCTTGACGCCGGGATCGCCGAGCATGTCAGCGAGGTCGTCAATGACTGAAGCCAGCGCACCCGCGAGCGCGACGCAGTAGCTCCAGGCGATGGTCATTGAGTTCAGGCAGATTGCTTTGAGTCTTGCGAGCATCATGATCTCCCCCGCAGCGCTGCGATCCGCGCCTTGAGCGAGCTGACGAGGGCCCCGGCTCCGGACACGAGCCCGAGGAGCGAATCTTTGCAGATCCAGCAAGCTGCAAATCCGGTTGCGAAGACGAAAACGTCGAGGGCTGACCGCATATTCATCTCCTTCGAAAGATTGTCTTGAACAAATTGACCACCAACGCGCTGATCGAACCTTTTGCCGGGTTAGCCAATGAGGGCCCGGCTGAGCCAGCAGCAGCGGGCCCCCTTGCGCCCTTCGCGCCGGTGAAGCTGATCTCGGGGTCGATCTCCATCAGCGCAATCAAGAGCGCCGCACATCCCAATTGCGCATCGACCTTGCGTGGATCGTAAACGCCGTCGCGGACATATTTTCCGGCGCTGTATTGGTTGGTGCCGGACCAGAGATATGGCGACGGCACGCCACGGGCCGCGTAGCCAATGCCGTTGTAAGTCTCGAGCGCCGTCAACGCCGCGCCGATCGACCAGTCTTTGTGTCGCGCAAGGAAGGGAGGACATTTGACCAGAGCGTCGATGGCTGCGGCCTCCCAAGAGACGAACGGGCCTCGCCCCGCCGGCACGTGAACCGACACGCGGTTCCAGGGATCCCCCTGCGCCAGCGAAGCCCGCCAGTCCTGCGAGGATTCCCGTTCGTGAATGACGGCGATCACTGGCCAGGGGACGCCGGTCTCGCGTTCGACGGCATGGTATCGGTCCTTGGCCTTGTAGAGGCGCAAAGCAACCCTGGCGGTTTCGGCTTTCCGGGTCGGCCTGGCATTCGCCCAGCGGCCGGCGTTCGCCCGCGTGAGGGCGCTGAGGTTTACCATGGGGGGCTCGGTTATGGGGCGGATTCGGACGGATGACGCCCGGCGACGAGGCAATCGCGAAGGCGATTGAAATTTCGATCGTTTTCTTGGGAAAGGAGGCGGCCGTACGTCTCAACCGGCGGCCCGAGTATTTCTGTGTATTGCGCTATCTGAGGCTGTGCTATTAGCAGCGGACCAAAGGAGCGATTGAATGGGCCTGGTCAAGCATATCGAAAACAAAATCGTGCGTCCCGCACTGAGGTGGGCGCGGCCGGCTAAGTGCGTAACGTTGGGCGGGATCACCATCCAATACAAGGCTGAGCTCGACGGCGGGGGAATCGAATTCGGCCAGGATTTCATTCCCTTCCTGCGATCGCGCCGCATGCCTAAGCAGCAGCGCGCCTTCGAATGGTGCTCCGGCCCTGCCTTCATCGGGTTTTCGCTGCTTGGGAATGGTCTGTGCGAAACGCTCTGTTTGGCGGACATCAACCCAGCAGCTGTAGCTTCGTGCCGCAATACCGTGCGACTGAATGGCCTTGAGGACCGTGTTTCGGTTTACCATTCGAACAATCTTCGGAGTATTCCGGAGAGCGAGCGATGGAGTTTGGTGGTGAGCAACCCGCCCCATTTCATTGATCAGTACGAAGGGGATATCCGCGCCCATGACCCTGGCTGGAATATCCATCGCGAATTTTTTTCTACCGTCCCCAAATATCTTGAAGACGATGGAGTTATTGTTCTGCAAGAGAATAACCGTGGATCGACGGTCGAAACGTTCCGCGATATGATCGAGCGTGCGGGGCTCGAAATCGCTTTCACCTATGGTGACAGCAAAACACTAACCGCAAAAAGTGAGTTCTTCTTCATCGGAATCGTAAAGAAAGGAGCGACGGTGCCCGAGTGGGCTAAATGACGCGTAGGATTTTGTTCAGCATCATCGTTGGTTGCATATTGGAAAATGCGGCAGAAGTGCCGCCCTGCGGGGTACCAGTGAAAGTTGATGGTGCCTGGGACGCGCTCACCGCGCTACCGTTGTTCGTGGTACCGGCCCCGTTGCCGTTCGCCCAGAAGCTACCGGGGGAATTCACAACGTTGGGGCTGATCGTGATCGCGCCGTTGGTTATTGTGCCGGTCGGCGTATAAGGCGGAAGGTTCGCAGTAGAAAGCTGGCTCGTTTGACCGCCCCCCGTCGCGCCGCGCGTATTCCCATCCGGATAGACGGTCGCAGAGTTAACAATTGACAGGCTGCTATCCAACATTGCTACCACGCGCCCCCTAAGATCCGGGACGTTGAAAGTACTTGAGCCATCTCCGCTCCCGAAAGTCGTACCTACAAGCGCGAAGAAGCTTGCATAAGTGGCACGCGAGATTGACTGCCCCGCCGGAATGACAAAGGCTGAATTGGGTGCCGTGGCGCCGGTGTAGTCAATCAATCCTCCAATGGGCACCAGGTAAGGCGATCCGAAGAAGCCATGCAAGTAAAACGCCTGATCTGCGTGGTTGTACAGCGCGACATACGGCGTTCCCTGGATCAGCACGCCGATCGGAAGCTCGCTGCTCGGCGCCGACCGCAACGGTTTCGCACCGAGACTATCGACGTTGAGCGTCACCGTCGCGCCGTTCGTCGCATGCGGCGTGAACGCGATCACTTGACCGTTCAACTGCGACAGCGACTGAAACACCTGGTAGGTGTTGACCGCATAGGCCGTGCCGGTGCCGGTCGTGACGATCGCGCCGGCGACGTCGTCCCGATACTTGGCGACCGCCGCCATCATCGCGCGCGCCGAGTCGTTGACGCTGGCGGGCGATTGGCCTTCAGCCCAGTTGATCGTCGAATCTGCCGTGGCGTCGGCCGAGGCCGTTTGAGACCATTTGTAGAGAGTCATCCTGTGTCCTTGGTGTGAAAAGGCGACGTCGTGAGCGCCGGTAAGTGGCTCGATGAACTCGTTGCGGACAGCCGTCAGTCCGGCGCTTTTCTCTCGCTGCGGCATAGCTCGAGGTATTGCGCGCAGCGGCAGGACGGCGCCCGGGCCGTCAGGAGGTTGCGGATCACGCCTGCGGGAACTCCGGGACTTTCGCTTGCGATTCCTGCGACGCGCGCCTCGATGATGCCGTCGATCTCGGCGCGCAGCTTTTCGATACGATCTTCAAGTCCGGTCACGCGCAGCTGCTTCGTTGCCATTGGTCCTTTGGTCCTTCGTTTCAGCCTCGAGCGCCGCCAGTTTCTGGCGGGCTGAGGCCGCATCGTTTTGCGCACGCCGGAGCGCACGTTCGCGCTGCGCTTCGTGCGCGGCGAGATGAATCTGGATGTCATAGGGCAGCGCCGCGAACCGCTGCTTGAACGGTCCCGGCCAGGACCGCGGCGGCGAGACGGCCGCAATCGCGCTTATCGCGCTCGCCGCCACGCCGCCGAGAGTAGGGTCAGCCAGGCCGAGCGATACGTGCATCCGCGAGATGTCCTGCACGGCCGGCCAGAGCCGGCTCATGCCGAGCGCTGCGCAATCGGTCACGAAACGCGCCACCGACGCCGGCGCCGCCGGACAGGCGATCACGCCGTTCAGCTCGCACCACTTCGCAAACAGCGGCGCGTCGCGCAGGCGCGCCTGCGCGAGCGCCGTCAGCAGTGGATGGGTCATCGCCGGGCTTTGCGCAGCGCCTCATGAAGACTGCCCATGCGCCGGCGCAGCTCGACGAGCTGAACGCGCTTTCGCAAGGCATGCGGGCTGGAATCGATGTCACCGCCCAATTCGGTGTCGAACCGCTCCAGCGCGGCCACACGTTTCTTCAGCCCATAGAGCGCGAAGTTCTCCGCGATACGATCCGGCGACATCGGCTCGCCATAGAGATTTCTGGTGATGGACTCAGCGCGGTCGACAAAGTTTCGCTCGTCTTCACTCATCGTGTGCTCTCCTCTCAAACAATTCGATTGATTGGCTGTGGTGAAGCGACTGGCGGCTTCTAGAAAGGAAAGAATATTGGTGGGGCGAGGCGCCGCTCGGGCCTACTTGCTCGGCCAGTGCGGCGATCGGAGGTCGCCGCAATCGGCCACTCCTGCCGCGGAACGGGAAGTGTCTTCATCGGAGGAGCGAACGCATTTGGATCCACGTACAGCTCGTTCCTGTCTCGGGTTGTCGGCGCCAACCCTGGTGGCAATACGATCGGATCGGAAGGCCCTACTTCCTTCATTCTGTCGCGGAAGTGTACGGCGTGTGCGCGGAGATATCTCATTACATCTCCGAGGATATCCGCCGGATCATTGACGCGCCCCTGCGAACCCATGAACGATTTGATGTAGCGGTCCAGATCATCGGCTCGGGCTTGCCAATCCTTCTGGACGCCATCCGGATAGTAGGACCGACTGCCTTCCAGGAGATCGCCCAATTGCTTGCGAACGGCATCGTAAATGCGCGGACGGTCTGTCTCCGCGATCGTTGTCTCGTAATCGGGGGGAGGCAGATACCGCTGCTCAATGGTAGCCATGATAAACTCCTGTTGAAGCAAGCCGAATCATCCCGCGATCAACGAAGGATCGCAGGATGATTCAGCTAACGAATAAGGGTGAAAGACGGCCTGGCGTCGCGTCCGGACGCAAAACTATTTCAAGTCCGAGAACTGCAAATACAGGAGGCCCAAAGGAATGTTCTCCACGTATTCATTCCTCTTGCGTGCTTGCCCTTCGTAGAGCCACAGGCGAAGCAACGGCTCGCTAAGCATCTTTTTGGCCATGCGGTCGCCGCCAAAAAAATAGCAGCAGCCGACGCTACGGCTACGCCCGCCATCGGCAAAGACGACCACCTCATGGTAGACAGAACGCTCGACAGTGAACGATATCGTCAGATCCGATTTCGTCAGCTTTATCGTGCAACGCCTGCCATACTCACATTCTTTCGTGGTCCCCTCCTCGTTGAGCGCGCTCGTTACGCCGGAGGCGACATCCGCTCTCGTCGTACCGTCGAAGGCATAGGAAACGGCGTAATCACCGGCAAAGGCATCAAGTGGTGGAAGGAGGCATGTGGCGACAATCAAGAAGGGCAGAACAAGTCTCGACAACATGGGCATTTCATCCGTTATGCAACAGTCTCTAAGCAGACCAAGGCAAACGCGCCATTTTCGCAGACCAGGGCCCGCCGATACCTCATCGTCGAGCGGCCGCCTTCGCACGATAAAGGGCGACCGCGTCCTTCAGATCGCCCGTGCTGGAAAGCCGCGCGTTCAGCGCCCGGAGATCATGCTGATCACGTTCGCCCCGGCCCGACGCCATGCCCGGCCTTTGCACCGGCGGCATCGGTTTCGCGGCAATCGCATCCTTCGCCTTCATCATCAACCGGTATTTTCCGGCATCATACATCATACGCTGGAACGTCGCATTGCGCATTAAAGGCTCGCTGTCGAACAGGCGCTGCATTTCCTCCGGCTCGATGCCGCTGGCCTTGGCCGACGCCATGATCTCCTGCGCCACGGCCTGCCTGACGTCCCGAGCCTCCTCCTTCAGCATCGTTTCAAGCCGGGCATCTTCGGCTTTCGCATAATTCTGAAAGTTGTGCCGCGCGGCATCGGCGGTCCGCCGCATCTCCTCATTCTGCCGGGCGCGCAATTGCTCGCTCCCAGCGATGATCGCCTGGATGCGCTGCAGCTTCGCGGGATCCTGTTGCGCGATTTGCGCGAGGGCTTCCGGCAGCCGCTCCGGCGCCAGGCTGGCCAGCTCCGGAAACTGGCTGATGAAGCTCACCTGGGCGACCTGCATGGCCGCATCGAGGCCATCGACATAGCTTCGCCGGGCGCGCTCGACCTCGCCGACCTTCTCCTCGAGCGCTAGCCGTACCTGCGGATGCCGCAGGAGCTGCTCGAAATCGGGATCGAGCGCGGCCCGGGGCTCGCCTTGATCCTCCGCCGCATCGACCGGGGCATCGATGTCCTCATTGGGTTCATTGCTGCGCTGGGGCGGTTCGAAGCCGTAGAACTCAGGCGCATCGGGATCGCTGGCAGCGACCTCCGCACGCAGCGCGTCGATCCGTGCGGCAAGCGCTTCCGAGGACTGGTTCTCGGCGATCGTCCTGTCGCCGGCCGTGGCGCTCGCGTAATCCCTTACGGCACGTGTGAGAGTTACAGCTTCGTTTGGGTCCGCCGACTTGCCTTCACCGTTGGTATATTGCCTGACGACGACTTTGGGCTGCTGATCTGACAATTGGTCGGCAGCCTCACGCAGCGACGCGCTGTCGCTGTCGATCGACTGGCGCTCCTTCTCCCGGGCCGGATCGGGCATCTGCGTATAACCTGCGTTGACAAGATCGAAATCGGCTCCGGTCAACTCCGCGTGTGTCTGATCTACCATACTAGCCTTTCCAAATGCCCTTGAACGGGGTCAGTAGACTGTTGATGCCACCTGCGATCGTTGCAAACTGCTCGACGCCAGACTTCTGCTGCGTCCCCGTCGTCGTGCCATTGCTCTGCGTGCCGAGCTGCGCGATAGGCACGCCGATCTGCGCAAGCAAACCCAACGCCTGCACGGGAATGCCGCGGCGCTGTGCCTCTTCTGCGAGGGTGGCATTCGCGCCGTAATTCTGGGCATCGAGTGCCGCTTGCGCGGCGGTGACGCCCTGACCGCGATTGGCGAGATCGCTCTGCTGCAGCTGGGTCAGCGTATTGGCTGTGGTATTGCCGGCATTGTAGAGCGCGCCTGCGGCGGCAAGCTGGTTCGCCACATCCTGGTTGTACTGCGCGGCGATCACCGGCGCCTCGGCCGCCGCGACACCCCTGCCATAGGCCATCTGATTGGCGCCGCTGAAATCGCGGCCAGCGGCAGCGAACTGCGAGTTCACGTCATTGCCGACGTCCGACCGGATTTGGGCAAGCTGCGCTGCGAGAGCCGGATTGTTGCCGACCATGCTGCCATTCGCGTAAGGCGTCAGCATATTGCGGTAGGACGCGAGATTGTCCTGCACGTTACCGGCCTGCGCTGTCGCGCCTCCGCCGTTCAGGAGCGACTGCGCGTAGCTGGCGATCTGGCCGGCATAGGGATTGCCTGCTCCAGCGTTGTTTTTCAGCGTGTCGAGCGCGGAGCTCTCTGCCGAGGTCAGGCCAGTGTTGTTGAGGCCCGTGCTGATCTGGCCCAACATCGTTTGCAGTGCCGGCTGCGCGGCAGCCCAGGGTGCGCTCTGCGATTGCACGGTTTGTGTCGAGGTGGATTGTCCGCCCATGGACGGTGCTCCTTCTGATCTTGAATCTGTCGTGTGGGATGCCCCGATCCGGGGCGACGCGACGCTGGCGATGCGGCCGCGCGGAGCTGTCAGTCGAACGGGAAGAAGATCGGCGGCTGGACGGCTCTGCCGTTTGAAGAAGTGCCTTTGGTCAGAGTCATCAGTTCTTCCGGCCGAAGCCGCAAGAGTGCATCCAGTTGCCTCGAATCGAAAGGCTGGGTTTGCATCAAGTCTCCATCCGGTTGAACGAACTGCCACGGGCGCCGGTCGACAAAATCCGGCAATGGCTCGTCAAGACCGGGAGCCGTCGAGCGCGGCTTCCGTCCCCGGCCCGCCTCGGCGCGGTATGGTCCGAGCAGCCAGTCGAGGAAGTTTGATCCGCTTGGTCCGCGCTCTCTTTCCGGACTCGGCCGCAGCGGAGCCGGCATTTGCGGCGGATCCCCGAACGGATCGGTGCCATCTTGAGGAGGCGACGGAGGCGGTGACCAGGGAGGCGATGCCGGCGGGACTATTCTCCAGTTGCGATTGCCCCACTCCGGCCGTCTCTGGGGGCGTGCACCTTCAATTCCGAAATCGGGGACGCGGACGTAGGGCTCTCGAAAGGATTTCGTCATCGGTTCTCTCATGAATTGTAATGAAAAATCGAGTCTCTCGATCGGCAGTCTCGTCAACAGCATCTTCGAGAACGCTCGAGGCCGGCAGCATCTCAACGGACGACGGTTCAGGGGTCGTAGAGCACGCGGCGGCTCAGGCCCAATCGTTTCGTAGTCTTGTCGACCTCTTCCTGGCTGTCCGGATAAAGCTGGTAGATGATCCTGGTCTTGACCGCGCCGGCGTCGTGGCGCGGATTCCAGGTCCACAGCACCACAGGATATTCGCCGGTCGCACGGAAGGAATTCATCAATGCCCGTCTGATGAACCTGCTCTCTGGCGGATCGGTGAACGCTGCCCCCGCAATTCTGCCGCGATAAAATTCCGACCATGAGCAGTCGGCCGGCCTTTCGGCGGCGTAGGCTGGAGAACATTGCACCGAGGTGAGAAAGGGTCCCATCTCGTCGATGCCATCGAGGAATCCAAAACATTGATGATCGGGATATCGACGCATCACGCCCCAGACGACGAGTGCGCCCTCGAGAACATAGGTCTCCGACGAGGCGAGCACGAGGAAGCTCGCGCAAGCGTAGAGGCAGACATCCCGGACGACGACAATCGCGTCGCGATCCCGCACCATATTCGCAAGTTCGATGGCGCGTGCGCGGTCGCCGCCGGAGCTGCGAACGACGGCGAAGCCACGATTGGCAAGATCCGTCGCAACGGTCAGGTTCTGCTCCGACGCGATCACCCCGTCCAGGCAGAGCACGCGCTTGTCCGGAGAGAGCGCCATCGGGCGCGCGACATCGCCACCACAGTAGTCAGCAGCACGGGCGTAAGGTGCAAAATCCGTCTCATGCGAGGCTGATCCGCCTCCCCCGCCAATGAGGAGCACGAGGCAAAGGAGCGCAAATCCAGGTCTCGTCAGCCAACGACGACTGGCCTGATTGGCTTGTCTCTCGCCCTGGCCCGCGAATGACGACGCGCCTCGTTCAAGCCGACCGGGTCCGATCTCCGACATCTTCGATCTCTACAAATACGACGATCGAGAACCGAACCTATAGAACAAATCAGGAACATGCGCAACCCCCGGCTGCATCGCATGACAACATTCTTTTCGGCGGGTCGGCACGCCGCGCGAAAGTGTGACGAGAGCGCCCCTACGGTCGGTCTCGCCATCATCGGCTACGGCAATCGCTTGTCGATGATCGCATAAGTCTGCCGGTATCCGTCCAGCACGCGCGCCCAACCTTTGCGTCCGAAGATGCGCACGCAGCAACATCCTTCCGCCTGCGCATAGGTTTCGATGCCGCGGATCAGCGGCAACCAGCGCGACATGCCCGCGCCCGCGCACGCCGTGATGACGCAGACCTTGCCGGCGTCCGTTTGCTGAAGGCTCGTGGCAGCAGCCGCCTCGATCATTGCACCATTCCAGGCGACCCACAGCAACGAGGCGCCGACGAGGATGTCGTGCTCGATCGTGGCGAAGGACGACAAGCCGGTCGTGACAATCGCCCGCTCAATGAGTGGAGCGACAAGCGGCCAGACCTCGCGCACGTGGTCCGGATCGACGCAGACGAGTCGCGCGCCGTGATGTCCATCCGGCCACAAGCCGGGTGCCTGCGGCACACCATTTCTCATGTGAACAATTCCGAATGAAGACGGTGAATGACACGCCGGCTCCCGACGACGGCGCGAAACCTCGCCCGCCGTCAGCGACGTCACGGCTTCAATGGGCACGCGGACCTACGCTGGCCGGCGAGCGGTCCTCAGTCATGCGGGTCGTCAGGCTCGTCACGAGAAATTGCCGATAGTGGCGCGATGCGCTGCCCGACCGCGATTTCGATCGAGTTGCTCATCCGTACCTTCCCAGCACATGATGCGATAAACGACTTGCGGCGAAAGGTCTGCAACAGCGTAATCGCCCCTCCAGATCAGCCCCATTCTGCGCTACGCGCAACCAGATCTCGCCTCAGCTCTTCGCAAGAAAGGAGCGATGAGCGCCGGCATCCTGCGCTGAAGCTCGATCTTCGTGCTCCGCGGCCTCTTCGACAGCTTCTAGCGGCGAGACGCGATGTCCGAACACTGAGCGCTCATCAATATGTCACTTCATTAGAACAACGCATGCAACTCAAATAAGGAAAGCTTCAACAGACAGCCACCGTCGTCAGTATTCCAGATGCTACAGCGCCTCCTCGGGAGGTTCGAATTTGGGAGGCATGTCACCGGCTTCATCTGTGGCACGCTTAGGACGAAACTCATTGTAACGATCGAGGACGTCCTTGCGGATTAGTCCCGGCGGCGCACGATCCACAAAATCACGCTCGCGGCCGACATCTAGGGCACTCTTATTCAATCGAAGCGCCATGATTTCTTCGAGAACATCAGATAACTCGTCGCCGCGGCCCAGTTTCAACAGGATGCGAGCCTTATAACCGCGAGCCTCCCGCTGCGAGCGGCCCTGACGATCTGCCCGCTCAATAGCGACATCGATCCACTTCAGCGCTCTCGGGAAGTCCCGCAACCCATAAAGGTAGGCCTCTGCTTTATGCATCGGAAGTTCAATATCGTCGGGAAATTCCTTCATCATCTTGTCAAGTAACTGCAACACTTCTTCCTCACGCCTCGCAATAACCAGGAAAGTCTGGAGCACCCTCGCCAACTCGTAACGATCTTCCCCTGTTGCAGCTTGAAAGCGCGCGTCAATGCATGCAACGATGTCGTCCGCGGACCTGCCCTGATCCAATTGATCCATCCAACCTTTCATCAGATCACGAACAGCAGACATAGACAGCCCTCGATCGTTGCCGACCAACAGACGTATTCGGATCCTCGTCGGCAAACCAATTCATGCTAGAATAGGTCAGGAACTACAACAATAGCAAACCCACGATACCTTGGCTGTCACAGACAGAACTGGTGATGACGCGATGTCATCTCTTCTTCCTCCTCGCTTTGAGCTTTCTCTCCTGCGATTTATTCCAACGCTGAAGCCCTTCGAGATCCTGATGCGCAACATCCTCCCACTCGAACCTCGGCGGCTCTACCTGCCCTCGAAAACAAGCCTTAAGGCGCTGCGCTGCTCGAGCCTCGCACTGCCTGCGGTATTCATCCTCGAACCTTCCGAATTGCGGACAATGATCACGGATCTCGTCCTGCCATTGCTGATTGCATTCCCTGTCTCGATCCGCTCTGCCGCGACCCGATCCTAGACCACCGCCTTTGCCGCCCAAGCCGCCGCCGTCTGTGTTAATCTCGGGTTCTCGAGCGGGCGGCTCCTGGTCTGGCACGATCGAGGGGGATGGAATGCCGAGGGAGGGCTTGCGATCATCCTCTGTCCCGGATCGGGAGGCATCGCGCGAATTTTGATCGACACGCCTCAACTCCCTATGGTTTGAATCCAGCCCCAGTAATCCAACGATCGGCGGACGCACACTGCCGCCCGCGTTTGGCTCAGGCTGAAGGGGCGATCTGGACGATGGTCTACCGAAAATCTCCCCACCTGCGCGAGGAGTTCTGAGAAGCCTCTCGGGACCTGGGAACGTGGGCATGAAAGCAGACCGTCCGACTGCACCAGCCGGCAGAGGCCCACCTGCTCCTGCCGGCTGCGCAACCGGAGGTGCAAGCGCTTGCATCCACCAGGGAAGCTCGGTCGGAGGTAGAACCAGATCTCCAAAGATTCCGCCGGTCGGGACCTTAAGACCTGCCTGCGTTGCCGGCAGCTCGCTGTAAGCATATCGGTGCGATTGAGAGCGCGGCCCGAATTGAGGCATCCCATGCGAACCATTGCCGAGAACGCCGGCTTGGGCCTTCAACCCTCCTTCCACACCCTGGCCCGAGCCAGTGTTGGGCCTGACCGTAGGCCCTCTCACTGCTCTTGGAGCGGTCGGGCTGAGCGCGCTAGCTACTTCGAATGCTGCACGCGGGAGATACTCGCGAGCTCGATTGTACTTATCGGCTTCTTCCTCCGTGCCGGGAGCTGGACCCGTGACGACGCGCGAAGCATCGACCAGCCCACGGATAGTTTCGGGCGCGCTCAACAAGGTCTTAATCTGGGCGATTAGCCCGAACGGTGTTGGATGGTCCCAGACCTCTTGAAATCGCTCCGAGAATGTGCGGCTGGGCCGTTCCGATTGATCGACATAAGACATAAAACTTTCCCTTGAATAACCAATTGAAATTGCGGCCTTTGCCGACGATCCATTGCTGTCGTTCGGATTTGCCATTCAACGTGGCAAACAGGTGCTTAGGAGCCTCACCGCGCGCGACTATTGAAAGAAACGTTTGGTAACGTACGAAAAGCGCGAATGCCTTAGCCCCCCCCTCACCCCACCACCGCCCACAAAAACACCCGCCCCATCGTCGCCGAGTTCGCATGCGCGATCGTGAACGCACCGTTCGTCACCGCGCTCACATACATCGCGCCGTTCCCGACCTCCGCCGCCGCGTTCGCGGACGCCGGCACCAGGATCGGCACCGATCCCGCGGCGCAATTTGCCGTCGTCACCGTCGTGCTCGATGCGCCCGTCGCCAGCGTCACGCTGCCGACGGCGTTGGAGCGTCCGGCTGCGAGCTGCTGGATCGCGAGCACGATCTTCTTCAGATCGGTCTCGGTGATCCCTGGGACATAAGCCGTCATAGCGTGCCGTTGGGTGTGAGATCCGGGACGATGCCGGCGCAGAACGACCAATTCGTTGCGGCCGGGATGCGCACCTTGAAGCGCGAATAGCGGGTATCGCGCCGGATGTCGCAGCGGCCGGTCCGGGCGTTGACCAGCACTTCCGCACCCGGCGTTGCAACTGCCGCCGGCGTGTCGCGCCAGGACGCCGAGCCGAACAACGTCGTTGCATCTGTGATCGGGCGAAAGCCGCGGATGGTGAGGCGGTTCTCGTCCGTGCCCTGCTCCGCGCTCTCCAGCGTCGCCTCGAGACTGGGGCCACGAAAGAAGCCGAGCACGTGGGCGGTCGAAAACTGCGCGATCTCCGGCTGCACTGCGGTTGCGTAGGCATCGAGGCTGAGCGTCAGCGCATCGAGTGACGAGGAGATGCTGTCGAGATTCTCGAGCGTCAATCCTGTCTGCGAGATACCGAGCAGATACTCGCCGGCCACCGCCACCGGAAAGAAACGGTCGAGCAGAAAATCGTAGCCGAGCAGCTTGTCGTAAGCGCCGACGGTGCCAGACACCGATTTGTAGGCCCAGTAGACCCGTGTCGAGCGCGGATCGGCCGCCCCCATGAAGAGTTGCAAATTGCCCTTGTCGAGATCGGCGAGGAAGCTGCGGTCGACCTTCTCGCGTCCGATCTGCTGCGGCACGCCACCTGGCTCGATCTTGTGAAAGCCCTGGCCGGCGTAGAAGAAGATACGCTCGCCGGCGCGGATGATCGAGTACGGCGCGTAGAGGCCCTTGTCCTGCGTGATGCGATCGATCTGGAAGATGATCGGCGAGCCCGGGACATAGGACATGCGCCGGATCGCCTGGTCCTGGAACACGATGCCGGATTCGCCGCCGGCCACACCCCGAACGATGCCGCCGTCCGGGAAGTCCTGGAAGTCCGACGACTTGACGCCGCTGGTCCAGCTGTCCGCCGCATTGAAATTGTTCAGGCCGGACCACTGGATCCGGTACGGCGTCGACAGCAGCCCCGACAGCACCAGGAAGCGTCCGACCACGCTGATATAGGCGGCCTGCGGCGGCGCGCCCGATGCGTCGGCGAACGTCGTCGATGAGGAGAGATCGAAGACCTGCAGCACCGCGTTGGCCTGCGTCGCAAAGACGAAGTTGCCCGTCTGCGCGAACTGCCATTGCGCGGTCGCCGACAGCGCCGAATACGAGGCGCCTCCCTTGGAGACATCGACCCAAGTGAAGTCGATATTGTTGAGCCGGTAGAGCCTGGTGCTCGTGCCGGCAAAGGTGATGACGGTGCCGTCGGACTTCAGCGCATAGAACGCGCCGCGGCAAGGCGCCGGCAGCGCCGACGTGTAGGCGGAGAAGGACGGAAACGGGCCGTAGCCGTCACCGCGCGGAATGACGTTGAGGATGTTGCGCGAGGCCTGGCCTTCATAGTCGCTGACGTCGGGGCGGTATTCGCCGTAGGCAAGCAGTGGCATCTTCTGATCCTATTTCGAAAGTGTACGCGCCAAAGGCGCGCGTGCCGCCGCTGTTCGGCGGTTCCAGGAGCCACGGCTCGCAACACGGCTCGCCATTTCCTCAACGTGAACTCGGATCAGCCGCCATCGACTTGCCGGACCTGCGGCAAGGATTTTCGGCTTGGAGATGTGATCTTTGAGATCGCAACAGGCACGCTGAACGACGGAGCCTTCGTAGCTTCCGATCATTCGCTGCTCGCTTCCGCACGTGAGCAAAGGAATGCCCGCTCGCGCTGCGCGCGCAAACGGGACATGCGGGCCAACAATTTGATGTCCGCTTATGAGCGGGACTTTTTCTGACGACGTAGCCTGGAAATCTGTCTCTTCTTCTGCGTCACGCACTCGTCCACCATCCGACATAGCTGACGATGAAAGTCGACACCGAAGCAGAACGGCAAATATCGCGGAAAAACGACCTCGTAAGACTCCTTCTCGAAGTTGATCATCTTCAAACGGTCAAGCGACGCGCGAACAGCCATACTCGCGATTGTCAGGGCCTGAAGCCCATCCACCCCTCGAGCTCGACGAACTCTACTGTCTTTGAACCCTTCGATCTGAAATGAACAAGCCCATTCGCCCTCATACGTTTCATCACGCTCGGGAAAACCTAGCCGAGCTACCGCCTTGCGCTGGGGCTTACCGTAGCTGAATTCATACTCTGTCAGCGCGCGTTCATTCCAGGTCATCAACGAGGCCCGTTCAAATGTTCGGACAGCGACTATCGACAAAGGCACAAACCGCGCCTTTCATTATTGCCCCGATCTAAGAACAAATGCGGAACAAGGTCAAGCCGCTAGGGAGCGTCGAAGTTGCCGAATTCATTGTCACACCATTCGGTTTTGTTGTTTCCGCTCTCATACGCTTTTGACCAGCAAGCTCGTTTCGCGGTCTCGCCTCCGACTGTCTTACTCATCAAACCTGATGGTATACTCCGGCAAAATTCGTTCCAATCTTCGGTGCTTCCACTGGCAGCACGTAGACAACGATTAAAGTCGCTGCCCCCTCCACCAGATGCTCCGACCCGAGGTGAAATAAGGCTCCAGAATTCTTTCAGCCGCCGCCAGAACTCTTGCGCCGGGGCCTCTGAGCCTTCTGGCGCGGGCATAGGTCCAAACGGTGGAAGAGGCCTCGGCCGCGAGAACTGGCCAAATCCAACCGCGACTGGGGCGACTCCATCACTTGATTGAGGACTGGCAAATATTGGTTGAGGTCCGTTCGCGTTGTTACGCTCGAGTGAAGCCGAGAGACCATCTTGCTGAAGGGCTATGGCATTACTGGCTTGCAAAGAGTCTTCCGAGTGAGTTGTCTGTAGTTGGGATCAAAGCGTGGATTATTCATGTAACTCTCTGTGTTCAACTAGCTGGCTTTGTCCGACGCTCATCACGTGAGCGAGCAGGCGAACATGCACCGGATGAAATGAAGTGCATTGTCGACGAACGTGGCACGTAACCGTGACCGAGAACTCGCGCTGAGAACCCGAATCCCAGCGTTCGTAGTCGCTGACGTCCGGGCGATATTCCCGAGGGAAGGAGTGGCATTATTCAATCGTCCAAGGTTCGGGTTCGATCAAAGTTGGTGTCCAGGCATTCGCCGGCTGCACGCCAGCCGCCCACGCGCCTGCAGCACTGGTGGATCCACTCCACGGTGGCGGCGCTAGCGTCGCCTCGACGTGCCATGACATCGTGTCGAACGGCCGCCGAACCCAGGCCTCGTGGTCCCGGCGAGGCGCCGCGTCGCCGCCCGCCCAGGCGAAGGCACCGCATTCCGGTGCGAGCGATGCGGAGAATTGGCATGCCGCTCCCGAAACAGACGCCGCGCCTTGAGAGGCGAGTACGCGCGATGTCGCGTTCGCCGGTGCGCCCGTCAGCAGAAACGAGCCACTGAGGCCCAGCTGCTTCGACGTGAACGCGGCTGCATTCCCCGCACTGCTGAAAGGTGCAGGGCTCACCGGTTCTGCGATTCTGAAACCCACCGGAATCCCGGCCGCCAGAGCGCCGGCTGTCGCGACAGCTTGCGATATGCCAAATGCCGATGCCTGTCCTGCGAGACCGAACGAGCTCCGCGTCGCCACAAGCAAAAAATGGCTGCTGCTCGGCAATTGACCGAGCGCCCAGCGTCCAAGAGCGTCAAAGCCCAGCAGAGACATGACTTATCCAACCACCGCGATCGCGGCCATACCTTGATAGGTGGCGACAGAAACCGTCCCACCGCCTACCGTTCTCATTCCGAATGACACGTAATGGTATCCATCGGACGAGACATTTGTCGGCCACACCGGATTGTAACTCGCGCGCCCGCCCGAAGTGACGATGTTCCAATCGAGACCGATGCCGGCCAGAGCGCCATCGACGAAGACCTGTAGTCCCGTCCAACCGTTTGACGTGTTCGTCATCATGCCGTAGGCGCCGGCAAGAATAGCGTCATCGGCGAAACAGACGAATTCGGCCTTCGACACCAGCTTTTCAATGTAAGTGCTGTTGTTTGTCTCGGTCGAAGCGGTGTCGGTTGCTCCGGTCACGGACAAGCGCGTGCGGTTGAACCAAGTTCGTACAAAGCGTTGGGCTGCAGTGTCTTGCCAGGCTGGGCCGGAAATCGCGCGAGCGATGCCGACAAGCGAGCGTGTGTCATCGCCGCTCTTGATTTCGGTGCCGACATTGCCGGATGTTGCCGACGTCGCATGACCGATTGTCGACGCTTCAAGTCCATTGACAGCGACGCCGGAGGCCGTCGCATAGATGTAATAGGTTACTCCGGAAGTCAGGCCGGTCGGGGCCAGCGACACGCCCCCGGCCGGAATGGCGCACCCCAGGCCGTTGATCGTGAGCAAATTGCCGTTGAGTGGCAACAACACAAGGTTTGCGCCGGATTTCACCAGCCTGCATTGACCATATGCGCGAACGTCGATGTTCTGCCGCGCCTGCGCCTTCTGCGCATCGGTAAATGCAT
This sequence comes from Bradyrhizobiaceae bacterium, assembly GCA_003963435.1. GTDB lineage: Bacteria > Pseudomonadota > Alphaproteobacteria > Rhizobiales > Xanthobacteraceae > Bradyrhizobium. The sequence continues at coordinate 29,172 of RXJC01000351.1, forward strand.
TCGCCTCCTCGATCGAAATCAGGTCTTCCTTGATGCCGACGACGGCAACGTTCGGCACGGCGATGAAGTTGATCCTGGAGCCGGCACCTGATTGTCCTGCAGCTACGCCGGACCCGGACGAATTGCAAAGCACGGTCGTCCGGGCAAATGTTCCGCTTGCCGCCGCATATGCGCCCTCTGCGATCTCCCATTGGGTGAGGTCGCTGCTGATCGCGATGAACTTGTACTTGCGACCGTCGACCGCGCCGGCGAGCGCCGGCGACTGACAGCCGCCGACCGCCGATGAATACACCCAGTCGGTGGTGCCGCCGGCCGTGGATATGAACCGGCAGTTGTTGAGAAAAGCAGCCATGTCAGGTGATCGTCAGGATGCCGTTGGTCTGATCGAGGTCGATGGTGAACGTGTTGCCGTTGGTCAGCGTGATCGCGGTGCCATAGTCCCACCAGCCGATCAGCGGCTTGGTCGACGACGTCGAATTGTAGAGCACCGCATATTGGAACGGCCCGATCGAACCGCCCGATGCGGTCCACGACGGATCCGTCGCGCCGACGAACTTGAACGTCCCCGTCGTTTGCGCGCCGGTGATGGTGCCGACGCTGTTGCCACCGGCCGCATAGCCGTTGCCCGCAGCCAGATCCGCCGGCGCGTTATAGACGGTGTTGGTCGCGACCGGTGCCGTATTGGTGAGGTAGACCTTGTAGACCTGCACTGTCCCCGTTTTCATGTCGTGCAACGCGTTCGCAACGTCCTGCACGAAGCAATAGAACTTGTTGAAGCTTGCCATATCGCCCTCCTAGATGACCTGTCCGGAAATGCGCACCGTCATCGGGCCGGCATTGAAGGTCGATGTCAGTCCGAGATTGTTGAGGTCCGCGAGCGCCGACGTGAAGCCGAGGCCCCAGGTCTGGATGCGCGCGTCTTCCTTGATGTAGGGCGCCGACTCCAGCAGGGCGGCGTAGAGATAGAGATCGGGCGCCATGGTCAGCAGCCAGTTGTTTCCGTTCGCTGCAAGCGACGGGATGCTCTGCCGATAGACCATCTCGATCGTGTAGGCGGCGTCGGGCGTCGGCGCGAGCTCGAGCTCGGCTCCGAACACGGTGAAATAGCGCGGCCGTGCGGCGACATCGGAGGTCGCGAAGCGGTATTCGTCCATCTGCGTCCCCGATTTGAACTCGAGGCACGGCTTGCCCGTCACGCTTGAGAGCCGCACCCTGCGCATCGACTGGAAATCCGCCGGCAGCGAAATGAACTCGGGCTCGTTGGAGCCGAGGTCGACGAGTGCCGTTGCCCGCTGCTCCATCTGCCGCACGAACAACTGGCGGTTGAACTTGGCTTCCGCGAGCTGGACGAAGGTGGGGATTCGCGCGATCAATGTCGTATCCTGATCGCGGGCGAGATACTCGGTCACCGCCGACTGCAGTGAGGTGTAATCGGTGATTTCAGTCATTTGAACTCCGCCGACCAGCCGGCCTGCAGCTTCGGCCGATCGGTTCGCAAATAGGCCCATTCGGGATCGTCGAGCTTCTTCTGCACGATCGCGTCGAATTCGGGCGTGAACAGCCGCAGCGAGGTATTGCCCCTCGCATGCGCCTCATTTAGCCATTGGACGTAGATGACGTTGGGGATGCGGGCGACGTGCCGCCCCCAATCCCCACGCTGCTCGTCCTGGCGTGCCCGCCTATTCCATTCCAGGATCGGCGCCACGTCCTGGACATGCTCGATCGCCAGCTCGCGGCCGTTGCTGTCGAGATGAGGTCTGATCAGCATGCCATCCATCACGACAGCTCCGTCACCCACAGCGTGCCGGCGGTCGCCGTGACCAGGCCGTTGGTCGCTGCCTTCAGCGCGGCGATGCGCTGGCCGGGGCTGACGGTGACGTATTCGACGACGTTGGCGGGCAGATAGGGATCTGAGATGGTCGCGGTCTGCGCGCCGTCGCCGATCCGATAGCAGCAGCCTGAATTGGCGACCAGGCGGACTTGAAAAGTCTCCGGCCCGAACGCATTGGTGGCACCAATGCTGGCGTCGTAAGCGACCGTCTGAGTCGGCCCGTTGCGCGAGGACGTTTGCTTGGCGAAGAACGACATATCAGGCGGCCCTCACGGAGATCGAGAAATGCATGGGGATCGCTGCGCCGGAGGCCCCAGAGGGCGTCAGCACGATCACGTCATCCTCGTTGAGATAGGTCGGCGACGGCGGCACGGCCGAGAACAGCTGGCCGGCGGCAGAGCCCGCCTGGGTCACGGTGAAGGTTGCCAGTGTCGTCGCGTTGGATGCGACGGTGATGGTGCCGTCGGCGGTCGTGATCGCGCCGCCCAGAATGCCGGCGATTTTCAGCACGCGGCAACGAAAGGGAACGCGGACATAGGCGGCGACGGGGCTCGCGCCGCAGGACGGCGTGTAGGCGGTGAGATCGGCGGTATTGAGGGTGCGATTGCCGGGAAGCGGCATCTTGGCTCTCCAAAAAGAAAGGGCAGCCCGAAGGCTGCCCCAGGGTTGGGATGAATGACGATCGTGGCCGCTCAGGAGGTAGTGTTGTCGAACACGCCGCCGGAGGCCTTCTCGTTGCGGGACACCAGCGCGTATTCCGCCAGGATCTGCCGGCGATCGGAATCGCCGGTCTTGGCCAGGGGAATCGAGATCATGTTGCGGCCGTTGAGATAGGCCACTGCCCATTTGTCGAGCTCGAGCACCAGCACGTCGCGCGGACGCTGGAAGCGGTTGGCGACCACCTTCAGCTTGCCGAAATCGGATTCGTAGGCATCGACCGACGCCACGATCTTTTTCGACTTGGATTCTTCGATCGCGGTGGAGCGGCCGGTGAAGGTCGAGAACACCTGCTTGTTGAAGGCGCCGGTCATGATGGTGCCGGGCTTGCCGCCGTTGGTCCAGATCGAGGACAGCACGGTTTTCAACCGCACCTCGGTGAAGGCCAGCTGGGTGCCGTCCGTGCGCGTGCCTGTGCCATCGGCCGCAGCCGGATCCGCCGCGCCGCCGGCCGTGCCCTTCGACGTTGCGGACACGATCCAGGACAGCACGGACGCTGTCTTGCGAGGCGTCGTGGTGTTGCCGGCCACCTTGGCCTGGTTGGTACCGCACAGGATGGTCTCGAGATCCCGCTTGAGCTCGAGGCCCTTCAGCATTTCCTGATAGGCGAGCTCGTTGTCACGGCCGGCGTGATCGACCGCCTGCTGCGTGCCCGAGACCCGCGCGACCTTGTAGGAGATCTGGCAGAGATTGCCGAGCCGCACGGTCGGCGTGGTCGTGTTGGTGTTGGGATCGTCGCCTTCGAGCTGAGCGTTGGTCCCGTCGGCAGCGGCAAGCGCCTGCGTCTGCCATTCGTGATTGACGGCCGCCGCCTTCTCCTTGTCGACGCCGCTCATGAAGGGCGTGTCGACGGGGTCGATGCGATAGATCATGTCGCTGAGGTCTTCGCGGTTGCCCACCGCGGAATAGGTGACGAAAGTTGAGGTCGGTAGTGTCATCTGGATTCCCTGATGAAGGCCCACTGCGTCGCGTGACGCGCAGGCGTTTCCTGCACGGCAGCGCGCAAAGGCACTGGTGGTTGTGGTTGCAACGTTGCGGATCTCGCTGATCCCGATAGCGCGGAAGTGACTTCCGGTTCGGCGTGGCGAGCCTTAGCTGCCGGGAACCTGCGCTATCCAGGCAGGGGCGGCATAGACGTATGGAAGCGTCGAAAACTCTATGCGAAGCTGACGATCAATATCGCACCCGTAACGACCTGTGAGTTGCCTGCGCCCGTTCACTCCCCAGTCGCGCGAGTGCCAGGTCTACGGATCGTAAATCACCCTCATGTCGAGACGCAGCCGGGCCACCATTTCGTCCACCTCGGCCCGCCCTTCCGGATAGGACTCGTAGACAATCCTGGTCCTGAACAATCGCGCGACGTATCTGGGAAGGAGGGTCCATCCGATATGATGGTAAGCATGAGTATCGGGATAGAGGGACTCGATGACCTTTCGCAGATAGCGATTGTCCGGCGGCGGCTCGAAGTACGGGTCGACCATGCGCTCCTTGTAAAACCCGCTCTGGGCCAGCAGGGTCTCCCGCCATTGAGCCTCGTCGGCTGACAAAGGCTGACAGGAGCCGCGCTGCAGCCGGCAATCTCCATCCTGCGTCTTCTCCATCGCAAATCTGGCGCATGATGGAAGCGCGGGATCGCTGCTCTCATAGCCCCATGCGACCAGGGCGCCTTTGAGCACATAGCTCCGATCGGATGCGATTAGAAGATGGTTGGCGCAGCTCGACAGACACTGGTCATACACAACGACCATTGCGCGTCGTTCACGCAGCGCATTGGCAAGAGCAATTGCTGACGCAATGTCGCCTCCGGCGCTTCGAACGACGAAGAGACCGCCTTCCCTCAACCTCCTTGCCGCCGATACCTCCGTTTCCTTCTCGATGCGGCCGTCGAGACACGGGACCGTCTGGTCGTCGCTAAGCGCGATGGGTCGCACGGCAGCACCGCGGCAATAATCTGCGGCGCGATAGGCGACCTCCTTGTCTAATAAGCTCGCCTGTGCGCCGGCCTGACCACAAAACAGAAGCAGAAAAGCGACAGCACCGGACAGAAGCGGTGTCAGCGAGCGCAGGTGCGTACGCCCCTGGATCATTCTCGATTCTTTGCCCGGAAGTCGCACATTGCGGCAGGCTCCTGTCGTGGAACGATCACGGCTCCCGATGCGACGACAATCGACGAATTTGAGACCAGTCGCCAAAACGATCATCGAAAGTCGCCGGCTGCCCCTCTGAAAATCGATCATTGTTAGCCACGAAAGGCACCGGCGGGACATGCAAGCGCGAATTGCTCGCCACACCCTGGGTTTGGTGCAGATAATCGGCAATCATGCCCAGCAATCCTCCGGGCCGCGGCACCGCCCCCGACTGAGCGTCTACCGTGTTACCTGACAGGGAATTCCAGTCTCCAAAGCGATCGGCAACAACGCCGTCGCGATTTGGAAAGCCCAATCCACTCAGCGGTGCTGAAGGCACGACCGAGCCGTCGGCTCCGGTGGCAGCCGCCTGAACCAGATACGGCACACCAGTGTCGTATCTGGCAGGGTCGATGGTGTTGATCGGCTTTTTGTCCGGATCCCCGTTCAGTTTCAGGCCAAGTGGCCCTCCTGCCCGCTTGTTCTCCAGGACCCGCGTTGTTCGGTCATTCCTGATGACCGAATAATGCAAATGAGGGCCCGTGCTGCGGGCACCGGTGCTCCCAACATTGCCAATGATATCCCCAGGCCATACGCGCTGACCGGCCTTTGGCATCGGGCTGCCGTCTTCCATATGAGCATAGAGGCTATAGCCTGCCTCATTCCGCACGATGACGGTGTTGCCAAAGTTGTCGTTGAAACCAGAGTAAACAACCTCGCCCGGTGCCGCTGCCGGAATCGGAGTGCCGGGGCGAGCCGCGAAATCCTGACCTGGGTGAAATTTTCCCAGCTCGCCGGTGACCGGATCTTTTCGTCGGCCATAAGCCGAGGTAGGCCGAAACAGCGGCCCGGGATTGTAAGCATCACTCATTTAATGGCCGTTCCGATATCCAGTATCCATCCAGGTTGGCATTTGTCGTTGGCGGCATCGGGACATTTCGCGCGCTCTGTCAGCGACCAAGACAGCACCGCCGTAGCGCCCGATGGGGACACATACAGCTGAGGGCTGGTTTGACCGGCTGCCCGGGTAAACTCCTGGCGAGCCAACAGACGAAACGAATTGTCGCGAAGCTCCGCCGCGTAGCGCTGGTAGGGAACGCTTGAATCGTCGTCAGGCAGCTTCGGGCGGTCGATCGGAACGACGATGCCCATCAATCCCTTGCCACCGCCCGCGGCCTGCTCAACGCGCTCCTTCAGTTGCACACATCGCCAATCCGCGATGCGGCATCTCACGAGATTGCCGATGCCCTGAATGTCGTCCGACACGAGAAACAGAAATAATGACCTCTGTTCGACGTCAAACCACCCCGCGGTTACACCGGCAAGCTTTCGAATCTTGCCTCCTCCGATCCTCTTGCCCTGCGCGTCCAGGACATCGACTGTATCGGCGTGAGCCACGAAGAATTTCGAGCTGTCGGGAGACCAAACGATTTTATAGACCGGCTGCCCGACCGCCCCGGGCACGATGATCGTGCGCAACTGTCCAGCCTCCGCCGTCAACTGCAGCGGCTGGTCCGACACCAAGGTCTTCATGTCTGGGGAGAATGCCATGCCGATCTCCCGGCGTGACCGGCTGTCGAACGTCGCCAGGATCGCGCTCTTGCCGGCCTCGAGCTCGAACTTCCTCACGCGTCCGGCGTCCTCCTCAGGAAAAACGATGTACTTGCCGTCCGCTCCGCATTGGGTCCATCTGGACCCTGTGGGAGACGGGGCGGAGATCTTCGTGCTTCCATCGTATGCGTCGATATACTGACCATCCGTCGCGAGCAGATAACGCTCCCGATCCCCGCACCACCCGATGAACTCGCCCTTCGGCAGCGGCGCATGCGGCAATTTCTCGAAGGTCGGAACGGCAGGAGGATTGGCTAGCGGAGCAGGCATAGCTCCTTCGGCGCGGCACGCCGTCGTCGGGGCAAGCAACGCAACCGCAGCCAAGAAAAGCGAACAGCGCAGATCAAGATTGATCGGCCAGAACCGCATGAAATCACTCAACTCCTAGGCAAAGCGATCTGCCAGCTTCCACAGAACAAATAAGGAACATTCTGCACCACTCTCGCTTTGGTTGCAACAGCTAAATGATTCCGAACCGCTTCCGCCGCTCTGCCGTTTCCGCAAGCTCTTTCAGCTCCGCGCGCGCCAACTTGCCGTTCGCGACCACGCCGGCGAGATGGCCCCGCACCTTGCCGACGATGTTGATGGCGAGGAAAAGCTTCTCGCGCCCCGCCGCATCGTCCACCGTGGTGGCGCGCCAAGCCGCAACATAGCTCTGTTCGAGGGCGTCGAAGGACTCGCTCAGCAATTCGTCGTCGAGCAGCGCCTCGGCTCGAGCCGCCCGCGCGGCCGCCCTCTCCAGTGTTGTCTCGTCGGACATGAATTCCTCCTCGTTGTTCAGCCGGTGCGTCAACCCGTCTCGACCTGGGGACAGATCACGTCGTTCGGCGCCTTTTATTGCCGGCTCGCGGCGGAAGCGCTATGCGCGGCCTCGACCTGCTCGCCTGGACAGCTGATAGTTTCAGGTCGAGCGGTTGCTGCGGATGCTGGGGCTCTCCGGCCTGTGGTTGATCGAACTCGTATCCTTGAAGAATGGATCGGTGTCCGTGTGGCCCATGATCCGCGTCAGCTCGCCGCGGTGGGCCGCCGCGGTTCGCCCTCCGCCGCGGCAGAGCAAGTATGTCGCGGACGCCTTCGCGCCATGATGCGCGCGAACAGCTTGATCGGCATCTACGAGGCCTAGAGCACCTGCGCGACCGCGGTTGCGACATACTTAACTGTCGTATCTGTCATTGGAAGTTCCTCGAGATAATCGCCAGCAAGGCTCTGCGGTTGAACCGCCGACCGGTTGGATGTCGCTTCTCTTGGACTGCTATTTCCTCATTCTCATCAGCTCTTCCATCTGAGCCCGATTGGCCAGAGACTCAGCCGGCGTCGGGTCGGCGTAGCCGCCAAAGGCAGGGCCGGTATCCGGGCTCGGCTTCGGCCTTGGCGGCGCGATGGGAAGCGGGGTCCAGACGCCCTCGCGCAAAATCGACGCGCTGAGCGTAAACCCGACGCGGCAGGAACCGCGCGAGAGAAAGAGCGTGCTGTGGTCGGCATCCGCGTCGACGCGCTCGATAAAGAACCGGTTAAGATCTCCTTCCAGGCCGGCGGGAAACAACAGCGTCAAGCCGAGTTGGTCGATCCGATAAGTTGCAACTGCATCGAAGCAGTCTTTCGCCCCCTCAAATCCCACGGTGCCCTTGGAAGTCGCGGTCCATCCCTGCAGTAAATTTCCCGCATGCGCCCGTGCGCGCATATGCCGATCGAATGCTTCGATTCGCGCTGACGACGCGGCCGGAGGCTCGTCGGTCGCACGGCTCGGGGTAGCGCTCGGCCGTTCCGGAGCATTGGGCCGCTCTAGCGACAACAACGGTACCCACTCGCCATCCCGCTTCTGTTGCTCAGTGACATCAAGATCGATGCGGCAGGCCTCCATCGCGAGACGCCGTCGGTAGGTAAAGTCATCGGGGGCAGGAACGGGCGATAGGTCCGCGCCTTTAACGATCTTGCCGTCGCTACTCAGCAACTCGGGAAACTGACGGAGAATAGCCTCGATATTCGTCACGCGACCATTCGGCGCAATTCGAAATAGTCCCGTTTGCTCCGGGCAGATCGCGTCCGTTTTCGAAATCATAATGCGGAAGACGGCGAGCTGCGCGCCGTAATCGCTGCTCAAATCATTCAGGTCCATGTACCCGCTTGATTTTTGCGCCAGTGCGACCGGAGCGAGCACCGTCGCCGCCAGTGCCAAAAGAATCCGCGCTGCCCGCAACATCGGTTTGCCTCATACTTGGCGGAAAGAGAGCCGGTAGGATATGTAGGCCCGCCGTCAATATCGCAACCCTGTCAAGGACGGGTTATCGAGAACTTCCCGTCCTCGGGGATTTTGACCGTCACCGGCCGCTCTGGGCTGGCATCGATGATCGCATGGCGCTTCCCATCAAATGCGTAGAACGGCCTGTCTGTTGTAAACTGCCGTCCTGCACCCCCGTCGATCGGAAATTCGGAGATCGGGAGTTTTGTGGTCGCAAAACCGTAGAGTTCTCCTCCATCCAAGTAGCGACCTGCGCGTGGGTCGGCTTCGATTATTTTCTTCTGTTCGTTCATCTTCGCCTGATTGACGAGCGACTCGGCGAGCGTCGGATTGGCGTAGCCGCCAAAAGGAGCTGGCTCGACCGCTCCCTGATCCGATGGCGGATTGTTTGAATCACTTCCAATGCTTGAATCACTTCCAACGTTGCCAAACGCCCCACCATAGCCATCACCAGGCACCCCTCCATTCATTGCGGGCTGATCAGCTCCCGTTGCCGGTTGTTGCGGCTGCGTTAGCAGCTCTGGCCGCGCTGGTTGTGCCTGTGGCTGCGGGGACTGCGCCTGTCGAACCGGCGGCTGGCCCTGCGGAGATCGAATCGGCATCTGTGCCAGCTGCGTGGGCGCCTGCTGGGGCAGGCCACTATCGCTGAACGGATCGTGCTCGACCGGCACGAGCGAGACAATTTCGAAATCCGGCTGGTGCTCGACCGGCACCAGAGCATAGTCATCCATGAGGAACGACCAGCAGATATTTGCCGGGACGGTTGGAGTCCGGCAGATAGTGGTGGCCGTCCCTGGCCTTGCGTGCGCCCCCGTCGGATATGAGCGCTGCACCTTGCATGCTTCGATCGCCGCCTTCAGATGCGTCTCCAGCACTGTCATCTTGGCGTCGAAGGCGGCCTTGATCTTGGCGAGCTCGATCTCTCCTTGGGTCTTGACCGGGAGATGGATGGCGTCGTTCTGCGCCTTTTGTTGCTGGAGCTGCGCCTGATGCGCTGCGAGCGCGGCGTCGACTTGCGCCCAGCATCTCTCCGGCAAGGTTCAAATGGACGGAGTAAACCGTCCTAGAACAACCGGGAACTTGACATCCAGATACAGATTTGCGCGTGCGTAAAGACCGATGACATGATGACCAGCTTTGACGCTGTCTTCACTCGGAGGCAAAAGCTTCTCGCTAGGAAACAGACCATGCTTCTTCACGTCTAGCGATAGCTGCTGTCGATTTTGCTTGAAGAACGCACCATCGACGAGGCCGTACACCGGCCCTCTGAACTCGACGATGAAGTTACCATCGCGCATCGGCCTGACCGAAAAGTCAGGCATATGTGTCACAACGTCCAACAACGCCGCATTGCATTTGGCAATGTCCGGCACTGGGGAACTATCGTCAAAGACTGCCGTTCCGTGCTCGTAGACCAGGAAGCTCTTCTGCCGGTCCGTGTAATGCGCCATCCGATCCAAAAACCAGCCTGGCGCTTCCGCGCGGATGAGTCCTTGCCAAGTGGGAGCAGGATATTTCATGCTTTGGTTTCCGATATATCTTTTTCTTGCTCAGACAATATCGCGCGAATGAGAGCAACAACCCTTCGGATGGCTAACATGGTGCTGGCATCCGGGTCGCGGCTCATATGGTTCCATGCCCGTTGCTCCAAAAACAGGTGCGCTCGAAGCTGCACCAAGCCGCTCTCGGTTGACAAGGACTCCAAGTCCCCGTCGAGCTTGTATGGGTTGTCCTCCGATGGATCAAAAGTCAGCGCGAAGCGTAAGATGACCGGTCGCCAAGGCTCCGATTCGTTTGGCACATCAGACAGTTTGAGACTTTTCGTCGGAATGATCGCTGGAAATAGAGGATTTCGAACGGCCTGCATGTCGCACCTTTGATCTATGGAAGCGTACCTTTGATTTCGTCCGGTGAGATGTAGTGCGGAACAAGGTATTCGCTTTCTTCCAATAGATTGAATGGGTTTGGAATTGCGCGGCCCGGTGCCAATTGCAATTGGTATACTGTGCCGTTCGACCTAAGCGCAAATCTTCGGGCAACGCCAGGATCGGGAGTTACGGAGATATATGGAGACGGCGGATCGCTGCTGTCAAACGTGTGCTTCGCCATCAAGTCATTCTTATTCCCTTTTGCCAAGACCGCTTCGGAGTAGGCTTGGCCTCCCACTTTTGCGGCATGCGACTGGAATTCCGTAAGGCCGGCTTGATCGCCTCTATAGAAAGTTCGTGGCGCATATTCTGCCGCTGGTCCAAGCCCTGCGCTCGCTTGTTCTGCGGCGCGCGCCCCAGTTCCTAACCTGACTGCACCGAGCGGACCGAGCACGCCGCCGGCGAATCGGAGAGGCCCTTCCCAAGGAGTCCCCTCGCCAAGTTGGCCTCCGGCTTCGCTTCCCAGGCCTCCCAGCACAGCCGCTCCGACTTTGAGAGGCATGCCTCCAGCCGCCATATAGGAAGCGGGATTGCCGAGAAATTCCCCGACTGATGCGCCGAATTGGCCCGCCCGCCCTTCCGGCCTGTACATTGGTCCGGTGACTTCCTTCTCAAGAATCTGCATTCCCTGTTCTGGAGTCGGCGCGTCAACGTCTTGCCCCATCTCGGCCTGCGTGGCGCGTCCCAATGCGCTCGCCGCGCTATTGAAGCCAGACACGACCCCGCGAGGGATGGACCTGAAGAAGTCACCGGTCCCTGCCGTGAGAGCTGATCCGGTGGAGTCTGTTGTTGCTCCGCCATGCGTGGGTGCGCTGGATTGGCCTGCTCCCATCGTAGGGTGTTGAGTCTGCGCTTGCGGGCTTTGCGCCCGCAGCGTTACGTCATCGGCGCTGAACGGATCGTGCTCAACAGGAACGAGAGTGACATTCTCGAAGTCCGGCTGATGCTCGACCGGCACCAGAGAATAATCAGCCATGATGAACGACCAGCAGATGCTTTCCGGGACGGCTCGGGTCCGGCACGTAGTGGTGGCCGTCTCTCGCCTTGCGCGCCCCCGGCGGGTATGAGCGCTGCACTTTCCCTGCCTCGATCGCCGCCTTCAGATGCGTCTCGAGCACCGTCATCTTGGCCTCGAGTGCAGCTTTGATCTTGGCGAGCTCGATCTCTCCTTGCGTCTTGACCTGGAGATGGATCGCGTCCGCGTGCGCCTTCTCGCGCTCGACCTGAACCCTGTGCGCTGCGGCGAGCTGGTCAGCCTGGAGGCGCGCCTGCAGCGCCATCAGCTTCGGATCTGGCGGCGGTTGCGGCGGCGCCGGCGGCGGATTGAGGAGCTGTCCGGTCTGTGGATTGACCGCCACGGGATCATTGAAGAACTGGTCGGGATTGCGGTGCCCCATGATCCGCGTCAGCTCGGCCGCGGTGTTGTAGAGCTGACGGTCGCCGACCAGGTTGAGCTTGCCGCCGGCCAGCAGCTCCTTCTGCACGTTGGCGATCGCCATCGTCTGGGCGAATTGCTGGGCCTTGCCGCCGGCGCCGAGGCCGACATTGATGGTCATGTCGTCGCGCGTCTTCCAATTGCGCGGGTTGACCTCGACCCAGGCGTTGCGCAGCCGCACCGTCTCCTCGCGCTGGCCATGCTTGCGAATCGTGCCGTGCAGCAGCGCGAAGATGTCGCGCACGCCTTCGGCCATGATGCGCGCAATCAGCTTGATGCGCATCTGCGAGGCCGAGAACACCTGCGCGACTGCGGTCGCCGACTGGTTCTGCAGCGCGTTGGCGTCGATGCCTTGGGTCTGCTTGGCCAGCCCGGTGCGGATCTCGAGCTCGGCGTCGAGATATTGCAGCATCGGGTAGATCGACGTGGTGATGTCGGGGACCACCTGCCAGTTCAGCCCGCCCGCGGTCTTGGTACGGACCACGCCGCCCGGCCGCGATACCAGGAGATCGTCCAGCGTGTTCGGCCCGGCATTCTGCTCAGCGACCTCGACACGCGGGTTGTTATGCAGATAGAGATTGTCGAGCGCGCCGCGCTTCAGCGCCGTCTTCTCGCGCTGCAAGGGCATCACGAGATCGGCGATCGAGCGGCCGAAGAAGCGATGCGTCACCGGCACCGGCGTGGTCGCGGCAAACGGCATCTCGTCGAACGGCGTGATGCAGTCCTTGCCGTCCTTGCGCAGGATCTCGGCCTGGTCGCCGCCGGTGATGACCTGGTAGAGGCACGGACGGCCCGAGCCCTCATAGTCCATCCGGACATAGTGCTCGGTGATGCGCACCAGCCGCGCCGCAGCGTTGGCGCTGCCGCCGCCTGATGTCGCGGACAGATGCTCCTCCACCGTGTCGCGCGCCAGCGTCTCGATCTCGCTCGTGCCATTGTGCGGCAGCAAGGCTCTGATCTGGCCGGCGTCAAAGCCTTCCGCGATCAGTTGCGCCTCGGTCTTGGTGACGACCTCGTGGAAGCAGTAATTGCAGTCGCGGATGCTGCGCGCACCGCGCTCGATGCCGAACTCTTCGGGCGGCACCCCCATCACCCGCGCCTGCGCGAGCTTGCGCGTGGTGACGATGGTGACGTCATGCGTGACAGGAGAGCCCATCGGCGCGGGAGGCGCCGGGGCCAGCAAGGGAATGGGCATGTTTGAACTTTCGGTTGCGCCGGCCGCAATGTGCGGCGGGCCGCCAATTTCGTCAGCGCTGCCGCGCTATAGCTTCAGACCGGAAGAGCATCTGCGGGTCGTACACCAAAGCGGCGCCGCACAGACAGGGGCGGACGTTCACTGATCTATTTCAGGGGTCCGAACACACCACCAAGGCCGTTCCAACTGCCGAAGCGGTCCGAGAGATCCCAAGGCGCCGCACTGGGCGCCGGAAGCGAGTTGTCGAGCGCCTGCTGGGCCCGTAACGTTCCACAAAAGGAATTGGCGCGCCCCTTGACGCTCCGGCGGCTGACGGGACGTTACTGCCATTGGGCACCTGGACGATCAGAGGGATCGTAAGGGCAGCGTCGATCGAGGATCGTGGGGTATCTTAAAATTGGTACACGCGGTGTAGCGGGCGCGTCAGACAGCCGAGGCACAGCATACCCCAAGGAGCACCGCTCGTTGCTGATACGAGGAACTAAAGTACGTTCGCTAGTGGATAGAATACAGAACCGCGGCAAGCCCGGCGCAGAAAATCACCAGGCCGAGCAGGGCCGCGAAAGTGGCCTCGACTTCAAGTCGCCCATTCTCGATGCTTCGCAAACCAAGCCAACCACATCCGCTGGAGTCGCGAGCAGTCCCAACCTGGACTTTTCCGAAAAACCAAAACCGGATTTCCCGGCACGGGTTGACGTGAACTCTTTCGATGATGCCACTTTAGAGGTGTTTTGCCCGACGCGTCAAGCCAATTTCGGATTTTTCGATCTGACTTGGTGCCTGGCAAAGCGACTACTCGCCGTTGTTGCGCCTGTATTCCTGAATCATGCCGAGCAGTCCGCCGGCCGGCGGCCGATCGGGATTGGAGGGATCGTCCCGTGCGATCAAGGGGACGATCTGGTCTCGCAGGCCGGTGGAAGCGCGCTGCATGGGTGAAAATGCGTCTCTCCACGAAGACGAGGCCCATTGATCCAGTGCGCGATCGTGATCGGGCGCCAGCAGCGCCTCGAACGGAAACCTGGTGGAAACGCAGGTGAATTGGTCTGACGCGATGCGGCTCCCGTGAGCGCAGCCGATCGGGACGACGGGACTGACGAACTCGGATCGGTCTCGGCAGTCCCGCGAATGAAAGAGCTAAGCCTTGCGAACCGAATCTGGCGCAGCGTCCGAGGATGGCACAGATGCAAGGCTGCCCCACCAGTCGCCGATGCCGTTGCCGTCACCCATCGGCCCGGCCCCTCTGAGCACGGCAGGTGGTGTCGCCTCGGGAGACACACGTGAGGCAGCGAATGAAGGCGTCAGTAGACTTGGTGGATTTGTTCCCGACTCAACACCTGACCCGCCGGAGACATCGGGGCGAAATGCTCCCGGCACGGCGAACGGATCAGAACTCCGAGGCGCCTCGGGAGCAAAATGCAGCGGTGGCAGCGTCGGATCGACAACCGGTGCCGGACTGAACGGGGCTCGCGAACGCGAAAGCCCAGGAGATTCCAAAGGCGTTGGGCCGGCGGGCCCGCCAATCGACGTCGGCCCTTCTGCGCCGGGAATTGCCCTGCCGAACGGAAATTGCGACGGCGTTGCGCCTGCAGGCGGATCGCTCGGCGCGATACCCGGCGGAGGCTGCCGCTGATTGGCAGACTGCGCGGCAGAACCACCTTGGTTTCGGGGCGGCAAGCGCTCCGGCTGGAATTGACGCAGCGGCGGCACGGGTTTGCCGGGATTGTGGTACTCGAACAGGTGCCTCAGCGGGTTGATCGGTGTTCTTTCCGCCCCGTGAAGAATCTGGATATGCGCATGGAAGGCGCCACGGGCTCCGACGTCGCCTTGGGTGCCGATCTGCTGTCTTGGCTCCACGAGATCTGTCGGCTTCACACTCTGCGTCTGCGTGTGAAGTATCTCGACATGGTAGCCCGTGGGCTCCTTGCGGATCGGATCCCACTCTTCGATGACGATACGACCAAGATGCGGGTGAACTTCCGTAACCTTGCCAAAGACAGGCGACCTGACGCTGCCATGTGGCAGCACGCCTCGCCCACGGTTCATGTCGACCCCTACATGTGGCGTCGTACCGACGTCCCTGTCGGCACCGAAGTCGCTGGTGCCGCCGGCCCGATGGCCCTCTTCCGGCGGCTCGATCAGGTCGATGAGGCTCTGAACTACGGGATCAATAGGCACGCGGATGACTCCGTCACGACATGCGCCGGGATCGGGGGCGGACGATGCCCGCACCCGATCACCAACCAGAAATGTGTTGAGCTTTGAGAAGCCGGGTCACCCGCGAACGGAATCGGCTAGTCGGCGCAGGGAAACGCCTTGATCTTGAAGCGCCGACGGAAACTTGCCGCGAGCGCCTTTCGCATCGATTCCAACTTCGCGGCCCACACGTTCATCTTCAGATAACGGGTCGAGCAGTTGTTCCATCCAAATCCAAGCACGTCGGATCTTCTCCGCTCGTCTGCATCGGGATCACCGTGCCCCTTCTGAGAGTCAATCCTGCATCTCTCAGGATCCGCGTAGGTGCGGCATTTAGCGTCGGTCATTTCTCGCCAGAAGGCCCGAAGATCCGTTTTTCCCTCGAGCACATCGATGTAGGCCGAACAGGCGGCTACTGACGGCGTATACTCCCTAAGTGCGGCCGTTTCACCGGACTTCGCGCGGATCAGAATGGTGTCGAACCAGCAACTGTCTTCCAGTGCCTCTATATTCAGTCTTCGGTACTCCTCGATCCCGGGAAGCGCGATGACAGGAAGACTGGCCACCCTCTCCTTGGCGAGCTGGCACTTCCGCTCAAATTCCGCCGTCGTCAACTGGCGCGGTCCACCTGGCTCGTAGGGCAGAACGAACGAAGATATGTAAGGATAGAACTTTCCATCGACGAAGACGACGTTGATGGTGTTCCGCAGCCTTGCTTCGTCATCCTTCGTCGGCTCGAACCTGGTCTCGAATTGGCAAAAAGCTCTGTCCTCCCACTGGATGGTTTTCTGGGCCGCGTAGGACGGGTTTGACAAAACCATCGTCAGCGCGGCCAGACAGATGCGATCGAAACGTTTCATCATCGAGTCCAATATTGGCCATTCGCCCTGTCGATCCGTGGCACCAATAGAACAAACAAGGAACTTCATCAAGCAAGACTTACTTCATCAAGCAAGACTTGGCCGACCCGAGCTTTCATAGTCCATCCGGCCATAGTGCTCGGTGATGCGACAGCCGCGCCGCCGCATTGGCGTCGATGGTGACGTCATGCATGACAAGAGAACCCCATCGGCGCGAGTTGGCCGGGACCAGCAAGGGATTGGGCATGTCTTGATTCCGCGTGAAGATGGGCGGCAGAAGGGCAGCAGCGGCCTAATAGCCGTTGTTGCGCATGTAGTCCTGGATCATGCCGAGCAGTCCACCGGCCGTACCGCTTGCCGCGCTCGTCGCGTCACCGCGTTTATCAAAGCCTCGCATTGAGGATGCCATGGACGCGCTTGGCTCATTTGCGAACACGCCGATCGGCCGGCTGGCTTGCAACGATTGCCGCCCGCCAGGCAGTCCGCGCCAATCGCCAAATCGTTCGTTGAAAGTCGATGGATAACGAGCTGGAGCGCTTCCCGAGGCCAAAACAGGTTCAGCATCTCCGGAATCCACGCGCGTAAGACGTCGAACGGGAACGGTGCTGGTTTCGGGGCTCCTCTCCGCGTCCGGCTCCGGATAGCCATATTCCCACACGTTTCGGCGGCTTGGCACACCCGCTCCGACGGCGGAATCTCTGATCAGCTGCTTGATCCACGGCTGCGAGTAGTCCTCAGAGAAATCGAGGGGACCATATCCGTAGGTGACGCCGACGCCCGGCGTGCCAAACCCGACACCAGTCTCGCTGCCCACTGTCGCCACGTTGGCCCCGATCCGTCCCCTCCCGAGAGTCCCCGCTGCCGATGGCCCCGTCAGCAGAGCCCCCAGATCATTGGTGTATCCCGCCGACAGACTGAACCCCGGCGTACCGTAGTAGAGCTGCGGATAAAGTCTGCCGGAATTGTCTATGTAGGCCCCGACGCCCATTCCTCCCGCCGACGTCGGAATTGCAGCAGTGAATCCGCCATAGGTCCCCTTGTCGCTCATTGGCTTTCCTCATCACTCTGGGCCTCGGCCCTTTTGCAATTCTGCTCGTAGATCCTCGAACATTTGATTGCGTAAAACACGCTGTAAACAAAGGCCGCCAATAGCAGCACGCCAAAGACCATCGCATCCGCGCGACCGGATGACAGGCAGGCCAACGCGCCGGCGAGCGCCAAATAGGGGTATCCTCTGACAAGTCGGATATAGTCTGCCTGCACAGTCAGTGGCATCGGATGCTGCAACGCCCACACATCGAGTGCATAACGTGCATTTTCATAGTCCTGAAACTGCGGCGGAAGATGCTCGCGTGCGGCATTGAAAACCCGCATGTACGCGAGGCCCAACCAGATGACGGCGAACCCCGCCAAAACTGTGAAGAGAGCGACCATGATGTGCTTTCGTTGAACCATGCTTTACGCGAGAAGCGTATGCGCCTCGCTGTTTGTCGACAAGCCAGCCTGGCCAAACCTCGTCCATGCCGCGACGTATGGTGTCTAGGATCATGCCGAGCGGCCCCGCCGAGGGATGTCCGGTCGGTGGCCAGCCAAAGCGAGGGACGGCTAACGTCAGAGGCCTTTAATCGTAACCCGAGATGTATCTCTCTCATCGGTCCCATTATGCGCGGTGTGCGCGACGATCCTCATGGCCCCGTTCGATTCTGCGACGTCCTGGGCCAGCAGCGCGAACTGGTCGTCGGTGAGATCGTAATAGGTCTCGCGGCTCTCCTCCTCCCGCTCTTCCCACCAGACCTTGACGATTCCGGCTTTCGAGAGCAGCGCGTCCTTGATGAAGGAATAGAGCACCATGAAGCCGCCGTTCTGCTGCATGAAGACGTGGTTGACGTAGTCCGTCTCCTGCTGCGCGGCGGCGACGTCCTCGGGGCCGACCGGCTCGAAGCGCACCACCTCGTCGGAGCCGACGAAAATGTCCATCAATTGCGGCATCAGGCCTTCGATGGTGTCGGCGACGTCGGTCGATACCGCGCGCGAGCGGCCATCCTGCGCCGGCATGTCCTTGCTCATGTCGCCGAGATAATAGTCCATCGCATCCGCCCGCTCCTCGGCGAGCCGCGCCGCCGACATGGCGGCGAGCGCGTTGGCTTTCTCGGAGGCGAGCATTGCCTTCACTTCGGAGATCGACATCTTTGTCATGAGATACCTTTGGTCAAAATTCATTCACCGCATCGCGCAGTGAGGCAGCTTCACCAGCGCGACAGGTACGGCACCAGGGAGGCGCGTCGTCGTTCGTGTACACGCGCGTCAGACCCTTCTGAGATGCGGATACCGCCTTCGCCATTTGCAAACCTCAAAATGCTCACTGCTGCGACGTGAGTGTCGCCATCTGTCCACGGACGAAAGTTCGGATCGCCTGCCGGACCTCTTCGACCGTGCACAGCTTCTGCTTGGTCACGATCTCAGCCACGGAATCAAGCCACACCGTGGACTTGCTGCGATCGAACATCCGATGGATTCAAGGAAGAGCCAATACGGCAAGTATTCCATTTGCCACGCTCTCCGTTCTCAGAACGACATGCCGTGAAAAATGGCCGCCACCGCCAGCAACACCAGGAGGCACATTGCGAACCCGATCCAACCCGCAGCGTCCTGCCGCAATTCGATCCGTCCATCCGCGTTGCGGCGGTACCATGGCCGGCGCGGTGACGGCGTCGATGCGCCGAACGGTTCGACATAGATCCGGCCAGATGAAAGGAACGGCAAAGCAGCTCGCGCCGCGGTGTACCCGATCAGCTCAACCAGCATTCGTAGCGCCGACATCGCAAAACTCACGCAGCGGTAGAGATTGCGCGTCTTAGAACATAACAGGAACAATTGTCAACCGGAGGTTTTATCGAAGGGCCCTCATCCCCTCACATCCAGCCCTGTGCGGCATACCGGATCGGCCGGTTGAACGCGGCCACCCTACCCGGCTGCTCGTAGCAGATCGCCATCAGCCCGAGCGCATCAGCAGCATGGCTCGACCAGTCGTGCTCGGGGCCGAGGCCGATGTTGCGCGTTTCGTCCTTGCGCTCGTGATAGAAGCCGAGTGCTTCGCGGCCGGGCTCGGTGGTCTCCGCGTTGAACCAGAGTTGCGGGCCGAGCCGGCGCAGCGCCTCGATGCGCATCATCGCAGCCCCCGGACCCTGGTTCTTCACCGGCGGCTCGACCTTGAAGCCGGCCTCGCGCAGATGATCCTCATAACGCTTGCCGGTGACGTTGTTGGCGGCCATGCCGTCGTGCGGGAGATAGAGCACCGCGTTGTCATAGCCGCGCGAACGCAGCCAGTTGACGTGAAACGCCAGCACCTGGCCGACGCTCTCGTAGTAGTCCAGCACGCGGATCTCGCTCCCGACCCACTGCACGATCCACATCGTGAAGGCGTCCGCCGCAGCGCCGGCGCCGCCGATGTCGATGAAGGCGCGCAGCGGCAACAGCGGATCGGCGGAGACCTTGCCGATCCGCCCCTGCGCGCGCGCATCCGACAGCAGCGAGGCGAAATAGGCGCCCTCGAAGGCGCGGGCATACTCGCCCTCCCAGATGTGATCGTAGCGCTCGGGATAGAGCTTCTGATCCAACAGCCGCTCCTCCGAGAGCACGTCAGGAAACCAGGGATTGTCGCGCCAGTTCGCCTTGACCACCACGGCGCCGTCTGGCTTGCGCCCGCGCAGAAAATCGTCGATCGCATCGCTCTTGCGCCTCGGATTCCAGCTCGCCCACAGCTCGGAATCCTTGACGCGGATGGTCGGCCGCAGCAGCGCAAGGCTGCGTGCGCTCAGGGATTGCGCCTCGTCGATCAGCTCGCCCACAGCTCGGAATCCTTGACGCGGATGGTCGGCCGCAGCAGCGCAAGGCTGCGTGCGCTCAGGGATTGCGCCTCGTCGATCCAGGCGATGCGAAACCCCTCCAAGGATTTGATCGACTCGGCCGTGTGATCCTGAAGTCCGCGGAAGATGATGAGCCCGTCGCCCGGCGTCTCGATCTTGTCGCTGAACAGCTTGAAGCCGTGGCCGAGACGAAGGCTCGCGATCTTGCCTTCGATCAGACGCTTGGACGATTGCGCCAGCGACCGCTGCGCCTCGCGAATGCAGACCGCGAGCGTGCCGCGCTCGGCCTGGCAGGTCTCGACCAGCAGCTCGCCGAAGAAATGCGATTTGCCCGAACCGCGTCCGCCATAAACGCCCTTGTAGCGCGCAGGTTTCAGCAGTGGCTCGAAGATCTTCGCGGTCGGAATTTTCAGGATCGACAATGGCTGCGCTCACTCGGCCTTAAGCACCGGCCGCGCCGTCGACGCCATCCTCCGGGCGCACGATGATGCGCTCGACCCGGTGGACCGTTTCCACGCCCTCTTCGCCGCTCTCGATCGGCTGCGCCGACTTGCCCCAGCCGCGATCGAGGACGGCGTTGGCCGCGGAGAGGCGCACGGCCGGCGTCGCATCGTCGCTGCGCATGATGCCGACGAGCACCTTCAGCGCCGTCTTGGTCTGGCGCCGTGCCAGCGCGCGGATTTCGGTCGGCGTGCGCGCCCTCGGCTTTGCCTTCGGCGCCCGCAGCGCGGCCGGCTCGCTCGCGAGCTCATGTACGACGTCTTCGCTCATGCCACCATCTCCCACAGCACGATGGCGACAAGGCCCGCGAGCGCGAGCGAAATCAGATAAGCAGTCATCGATCCTCCATCCGAAGAAAATGCGCGGCAGATCGCGGTCAAGCGAGGCGCGATCGTTTCGGGCGCGAACCCTATCTCCGTGTTGTCCGGAGACCGCAGCGGCGCGGGCGATCGGCCCTTGCGCCGCGGGCCGGCACGTTCGCGCGTGCACGGCCAGCAATGGTTCGGACGGCGGCGCGCCGATCGGCGCTCCAGGTTTGACGAGTGCGTGGCCGGATGCGCGGCCACCGTCCGAGTCTGCAAATCGGGACGAAAAAACCCGCAGCGGATGTGTCCGCGCGGGTCCAACCAAACTCGTCTCGATGATGTCATTCTGCCGGTGTTTTGCCCGACGAGTCAAACGAACCAATGCGTCCAGTCGAAGTTGGTCGATCGGGAGGATCGTCGATGACACCCAAGACCTATCGAGAGATCTCGCGCAACGATGACAGGCGGCGCATCGACAGGGCGCGCGGCGAAGGCGGCCCCATCAGCTCGCCGGAAAAGCCCGGCGATTTGTCCAAGGACGATTAGCCGCGCAGGAACTTCCCAGACGACGGCTGCGTTGGTGTCTTGCAAAGGAACGTTGCCGCGATGAGCCACACTGTCCTGGTTGTTGACGACGATCCCGGCGTCCTCGACGTGGT
>RXJC01000379.1 GCA_003963435.1 Bradyrhizobiaceae bacterium
GGATCGACATCGGCGAGTTCTTGGCGATCGTCTCCGCCCAGCGCAGCGCGGCGGCGAGCGCCTCGCCCTGCGGCACCACCTCGTTGACGAAGCCGAGCTCGAGCCCTTCCTTGGCGCCGACATGGCGCGCAGTGAGGATCATGCCCATGGCGCGCTTCAGCCCGATCTGCCGCGGCAGCCGGTGCAGGCCGCCGGCAAGTGCGGCGAGTCCGACGCGCGGCTCGGGCAGGGCGAAGGTTGCATTCTCCGAGGCGATGATGAGATCGCAGGCGAGGGCGATCTCGAAGCCGCCGCCCATGGCAACGCCGTTCACGGCAGCGATGATCGGCTTGTCGCAGTCGAAGCGCGAGGTGAGGCCGGCAAAGCCGCCCTTGTCCCAGCCGCGCTTTCCGCCGGCCGCCTGCCATTTCAGATCGTTGCCGGCGCAGAATGCCTTGTCGCCGGCACCGGTGACGATCGCGATCCACTGCTCGGGATCTCCGGAGAAATCGTCGAACACTTTCTGCAGCTCGAAATGCGCGTCGGTGTGCAGCGCGTTGTAGACCTCAGGCCGCGACAGCGTCACGATCGTGATCGGTCCCTTGCGTTCCACCTTGGAAAATTTCAGCTCCATCGCGCGCTCCCCGCATTTTCTCGTGAAGGACTATTGACGCCATACTACCGCGCGCCCATGCCTGCGCACCATCGAATTGCGCAAGGCGCCTTGCGCGCCCGTCGCGTCTCACCTTGCTTGACTTGGCCGCGCTCTTCTCCGCTTAATCGTGCGAAGCAGAAACGCGCCTAGCGCCTTAACGCAAAACGATAAAATTACTCCGGGAGAGAACCCTTGGATTTCTCATTGCCTGCCGATCTCGTCGCCTATCTCGGAGAGCTCGACCGTTTCATCGAACGCGAGATCAAGCCGCTGGAACAGGCCGACGACAACATCCGCTTTTTCGATCATCGCCGCGAATGGGCGCGCACCGATTTCGAGAATGGCGGCCTGCCGCGGCACGAATGGGAAGCGCTGCTGCGCAAGGCCAAGGACATCGCGGACGCCGCCGGGCATCTGCGCTTTCCGGTGCCCAGGCAATATGGCGGCAAGGATGGCTCCAATCTCTGGATGGCCGTGATCCGCGAGCACTTTGCCGCGAAGGGCCTCGGCCTGCACAACGACCTCCAGAACGAGCACTCCGTCGTCGGCAACTTCCCCGTTGTCACCATGCTCGACCGCTATGGCCGCGACGATCAGAAGGCGATGATCGACGGCTCGATCAAGGGCAAGTACCGCATCACCTTCGGGCTCACCGAGCCGCATCATGGCTCCGACGCCACCCACATGGAGACGCGCGCGGTGCCGGCCACCCGCGACAACGTCAAGGGCTGGATCATCAACGGCGAGAAGATGTGGACGACCGGCATGCACGTCGCCACGCATTGCGCGCTGTTTGCGCGCACCAGCGGCAATGACGGCGATGCCCGCGGCATCACCTGCTTCCTGGTGCCGGCCAAGAGCCACGGCGTGAAGGTCGAGGAGTACATGTGGACCTTCAACATGCCGACCGATCATCCGCGCGTCAGCTTCACCGACGTGTTCGTGCCCGAGGATGCGCTGTTCGGCGAGGTCGGTCGCGGCCTGTCGCTGGCGCAGTGCTTCGTGCACCAGAATCGCATCCGCCAGGCGGCAAGCTCGCTCGGCGCTGCCGTTTACTGCATCAACGAGAGCGTGAAATATGCGCGCGAGCGAAAACCGTTCGGGAAGGCGCTGGCCGAGAACCAGGCGATCCAGTTCCCGCTGGTCGAACTCGCCACCCAGGCCGAGATGCTGCGACTTTTGATCCGCAAGACCGCGTGGGAGATGGACCAGCTCACCGAGGAGCAGATCGAGCGCACGCTCTCCGATCGCGTCTCCATGTGCAACTATTGGGCAAACCGTCTCTGCTGCGAATCCGCCGACCGCGCCATGCAGGTCCACGGCGGCATGGGCTACTCACGCCACAAGCCGTTCGAGCATATTTATCGGCATCACCGCCGCTATCGCATCACGGAGGGCAGCGAGGAGATCCAGATGCGCAAGGTGGCAGGATTCCTGTTCGGCTATATGGGGCCGGGGAAGCATTGAGGCTTGCGCCGCTCTTGTAGGGTGGGCAAAGCGAAGCGTGCCCACCACCCGTCAACGGCTTCAGAGAGGTCGTGGGCACGGCGCGTTGCGCCTTTGCCCACCCTACGGCACCGCCTCTTGCGGTGGCAGTCTGGATTGCTTCGTCGCGAGGGCTCCTCGCAATGACGCGGAGAGAGGCGAGCAGTGCCTCCACCGTCATTGCGAGCGTAGCGAAGCAATCCAGCATCTCTCAAAGAAGGCAGTCTCGATCCATTCGCCTCGAGGCTAATTCACCCGCCGATCCTTGCCCGCCCAATACGGCTCGCGCAACTGCCGCCGCAAAATCTTGCCTGAGGGGTTCCGCGGCAGCGCCGGCAAGAACTCCACGCTCTTCGGCGTCTTGAAGCCGGCGATGCGCGTCCGGGTGAAGTTGATGATGTCGGTGGCGGTCGCCTCCTTGCCGGGCTTCATCACCACGACGGCCTCGGCGACGTCAGGATGATCGCACAGCGCACTCTCGACCTCGGCGGGGTAGATGTTCTCGCCGCCGGAGATGATCATGTCCTTGATGCGGTCGTGGATGTAGAGATAGCCGTCCTCGTCCATGTAGCCGGCATCGCCGGTGCGCAGCCAGCCGTCGCCGCGCAGCGTCGATGCGGTCGCCTCCGGCAGGTTCCAATAGCCCGCCATGTTGGAGCCCGAGCGCGTTGCAATCTCGCCGACCTGCCGCGGCGGCAGCGGCTTGCCGTCCGCATCGAGGATCGCGATATCGACGCCGGGCAGCGCCTTACCGGCCGAGCGCATCCGCTCCAGCCCCTCGACGTGATCCTCCGGCGGCAGCGCGACGATGGTGCCTGTCGTCTCGGTCATGCCGTACATCTGCACGAAGCCGCATTTGAAGACCTCGATGCACTCCTTCAACAGCGCCGCCGGAATGGGCGAGGCGCCATAGAGCATGTATTTCAATCGCGAAAAGTCCATCGTCTTCGCGCGCGGCTGCCTCACCACGAACTGCATCGCCGCCGGCACCATGAACAGTTTCGTGATGCCCGACTGCTCGAAGAAGTCCAGCACCTTGGTCGGATCGAACTCGCGCGCGATCACGCCGCGGGCGCCGTGATAGAGTCCCATCACGCCCCAGCCGGAGCCGCCGATGTGGAAGATCGGCATCGCCACCAGCGAGACGTCATCGGTCGACCACCGGTTCCATTCCGGCTTATCCTCGGCATTGCCGGATTGAACGAGGTTGAGGAAGTTCGCGTGGCTCAGCATTGCTCCTTTCGGCTTGCCTGTGGTGCCTGAGGTGTAGAGCTGGATGGCGATGTCTTTCGGGTCGATCGGCACTTTTGGATCGTCGCCGCTCTGCGCATCACGCCAGGCGGCGAAATCCTGCCATTCCGGCGCACCGCCTTCGGTGGTGATGATGGTGCGAACGCCTGGAATCTGGTCCTTGATCTGGCGAACAAGCGCGATGAACTCCGGCCCGACGAACAGCACGGGCGCCTTGCAATCGGCGACGATGAAAGCGACCTCGGGGCCGGCGAGCCGCCAGTTTACGGGCGCCATCACCACGCCGGCCTTCATCGCGCCCATCAGCAGCTCGAAGTAGAGATCGCTGTTCTTGCCGAGATAGGCGATGCGGTCGCCGTGTCGGACGCCCATCGCTACAAGCGCGTTCGCGACCTTGTTGGTCTTGA
>RXJC01000072.1:0-965 GCA_003963435.1 Bradyrhizobiaceae bacterium
GCCGCCGATATCGCCGAGAGCCAGGACCTGTCGAAAAAGCACGCCGAGGCCGTCCTGACCGACATGGTCGACCTCATCGCCAAGCACCTTAGGAAGGGTGACCGCGTCCGCATTGTCGGGCTCGGCATCCTCCAGGTCCGCAAGCGCGCCGCCCGCACCGGCCGCAATCCCTCAACCGGCGAGGCCATCCACATCAAGGCCAGCAAGAAGGTCACGTTCCGTCCGGTCAAGGAACTGAAAGAGGCGATCTGAGCCAAGGTTTCGTTAAGCCTGATCTCATCGCGTTCCGGCCGCAACCCGGCCCGCTTTCTGGTATACCGCCTGTCGTCCCCTGACCCGGCGGTTTGACCAGAAATGTCCTCCCTCACCTTTTCGCATACCGTGACCGAACGCTTCCTGCGCTACGTCACCATCGACACCCAGTCCGATCCAGACTCCCCTCGCTCGCCTTCGACCGAGAAGCAGAAGGATCTCGGCCGCGTCCTCGCCGCCGAGCTCCAGGCCATGGGCGTCGCGGACGCGCATCTCGACGATTACGGCTATGTCTACGGCACGATCCCGGCCAATACCGACAAGAAGGTGCCGGTGATCTGCTTCTGCTCGCACATGGACACCTCGCCGGACGTGACCGGCAAGGACGTCAAGCCGCAGGTCTGGAAGAACTATCGCGGCGGCGACATCACGCTGCCGGGCGACACCAGCCAGGTGATCCGCTTCAACGAACACCCCGCGCTGAAGCACCAGATCGGCAACGACATCATCACCACCGACGGCACCACGCTGCTCGGCGCCGACAACAAGGCCGGCGTCGCCGAGATCATGGATGCCGCGCATTTCTTCATCAACAACCCCGACGTGAAGCACGGCACCATCAAGATCCTGTTCACCCCGGACGAGGAGATCGGCCGCGGCGTCGACAATGTCGACCTGAAGAAGCTGGGCGCCGATTTCGGCTACACCATGGA
>RXJC01000072.1:1015-3047 GCA_003963435.1 Bradyrhizobiaceae bacterium
AAGCTGGGCGCCGATTTCGGCTACACCATGGACGGCGAAAGTGCCGGCTGCGTCGAGGACGAGACCTTTTCGGCCGATGGCGCCACCATCACCATCAACGGCGTCAGCGCACATCCCGGCTACGCCAAGAGCAAGATGGAGCACGCCATCAAGATCGCGGCCGCCATCGTCGAGCGGCTGCCCAGGGAAGGCTGCTCGCCGGAGACGACCTCGGGCAAGCAGGGCTTTCTGCATCCGATCGGCATCGAGGGCGCGCTGGAGCAGGCAACGCTCTCCTTCATCGTGCGCGACTTCACCGAGGAAGGCTTGAAGGAGAAGGAGGTCCTGCTCGAGACCATCGTCAAGGACGTGATGAAGGACTATCCGCGCTCGACCTACACCTTCGAGGTGAAGGAGCAGTATCGCAACATGAAGCAGGTGATCGACCGTCACCCGCACGTGCTCGAATACGCCATCGAGGCGATCCGCCGTGCCGGGCTGCGACCGATGCGCACCGCGATCCGCGGCGGCACCGACGGCTCGCGCCTGTCCTTCATGGGCCTGCCCTGCCCCAACATCTTCGCCGGCGAGCACGCATTTCATTCGCGGCTCGAATGGGTCAGCCGACAGGACATGGAGAAAGCCGTGCAGACCATCGTGCATCTCGCGATGATCTGGGAGGAGAAGGCCTGAGGCCTCGGCCGGGCTTGCGCCCGGCCGATATCAAAGATTACGGCACCGGCATCGCACGCGGATTGCGATGGAAGCGGTTTGAGCTCGCCATCCAGTTCGGCAACGGCTCGCCATCGCGGTGTCGTCCGCCTGCTACGGCTGCAGCCCAGGCTACTGCGGCGCCGATCAGGGTCGCGGCTGCGACCGAGAAAGCGACGATGATCGAGTTGCGCCGCGCACGATTGATCGCCGTCTTCGAGTCCGCGATCAGCGCATCGACGCGCCGTTCGGCGTCAGGCGCGGCCAGCCCGGTGAGACCTGCAACCTGTTGCACAAGGTAGGTCCGGTCGTCGGTGCTGACGCCGCTATGACCGGACGAGGTCATCAGGATTCGTCCTGCTTCAGCACGCTCTTCCCTCAGGTCGATGTTCGGCGCGCGACGCGGCGCGCGGAACAGCTTGTCCAGCTCGTAGCTCAACAGGGGCTCGGCGGCCGAACTATTGCTGGCCGAGCTGCGCATCGGCGAGCGCTCGATCGCGGCAGCGCCGAGCAGCGCGAGCAGAGCCGCGCCGGCCAGCACGGCCAGAGCCCAGGAGGTCAGCCCGTGAAGCCCGTCACGCCGCTCGCCGTCGTCCTCAATCGTTGCGAGCGCGGGCGCCGGCCGGGTCGTTCGGCCGGCGATATAACCGCCGAAGCCGAAGCTGATGATCGCCTGGATGATCAGATACAACCCTGAGAGCAGTGCCAGCGCTGCCGACGCATCGCGCCAGGTCGGCGAAGCCGAACTGACCCCCAGGCCGACCGCGACACCAAAGCCGACCAGGATGAACGACATTGCGCCGGCGGCGAGCGCGCCGGCGAACACCGAACTCCACTGGATCGTTCGAGGTGCTTCACCCGCCAGGCCGCCCTCGATGATTTCTTCCCGCATGAGCGTTTCGACCGTCATCGCGGCGCTCTCAGCGCAGGCCGAAGAACGACAGGATCGCCATGATGACGACGATCAAGCCGATCAGATAAATCAGTCCGTCCATTGTCCGTCCTCCTCCGTTTCTTCTGGTCGCTAATCGCGATGTTTGAGGAACGTTCCAAATTCGAAAATACGTGGGAACGAACCGGCGAGATGCGCATTGTCTGCCCAAGTCCCGAGGAAGAGATTGTGAGCACAGGCCTCAGCCGGCGAGTTCCGGCTGGGGCATTTTCGCGACGCAAACTGCCGCGCGCAGCGACGCGTCATCACCCCGCAGTGAGAGGCCACGACGCAGCGCTGCGGCAATTGTTCCCGGGACGTAACAATGTTGCGGGTCGACACTGTTCCTGCCGCCATGCTAGGCCGGGCACAGACCGCAACCTGAGTGACGTCGTGCTCTCGAACCGCCAG
>RXJC01000406.1:0-19186 GCA_003963435.1 Bradyrhizobiaceae bacterium
CCGCCCATCTTGAAGCCGCCGTCCCCCTATTCGCGACGAACCGAACCTCTGGTTGAGGTGTCGGCGCGGCTATCGGAACAAGACCGCGGTTAAGAACTGCACAATTTCGGAACCGGGTCGTTCCGCATTGCGCGGCTTAGTTAACGATTGCCCTGCAAATTACCGGATTCTGGAGATAATCTGCCGGTTTTCCCCGAAGTCTTACGGAGCGTCCGCGCGGCACGGAGTTAGCGTCCTGTTCAGCCTCGCAGACATATCGTTCCTGCAACGGCGTCCAGCCTTCGGCATCCCTTCTCATGACACGATCGCGATCCGCGACATATGTCGCCTTGACCATCGCATTGCTGGCCACAGCGATGCTCCCGGCGAATGGCGACGAGGCCGGCGTCAGCGAGGATGCGGTCCTGTTCGGCCAGGCCGCCGCGCTGGAAGGCCCCTCCTCCGCGCTCGGGCAGCGCATGCGGCAAGGCATCGTCGCGGCGTTCACCGAGATCAACGCCAAGGGCGGCGTCCACGGCCGCAAGCTCCAGCTCATCAGCCGTGACGACGGCTACGATCCCGACCGTTCGGTGGCGCAGACCCTGCACCTGATCGAAGACGACAAGGTGTTCGCGCTGATCGGCGCGGTGGGCACGCCGACCGCGATGGCGACGATTCCGATCACCAGCGCCAGGAACATTCCCTTCATCGGCCCGTTCAGCGGCGCCGAATTTCTACGCGACCTCGAGCTTGCGAACGTAGTCAACATCCGCGCGAGCTATGGCGCGGAGGCTGAAGCGTGGATCAAGCACCTCACTGAGGATCGCCACTTCACCCGCATCGGCATCTTCTACCAGGACGATTCCTTCGGCCGCGACGGTCTGACCGGTGTGAAGCGCGCGCTCGCCAGGCGCGGCCTCGAGCTCGCCGCCGAAGGCACGTTCGAGCGCAACACCCGCGCGGTCAAGGCCGCCTGGCGCATGATCAAGCGCGCCGAGCCCGAAGCCGTCGTAATGGTCGGGACCTATGGTCCCTGCGCCGAGTTCATCAAGCTGGCGCACCGCAGCGGCTTCTATCCGACCTTCGTCAACATCTCCTTCGTCGGCGCCAACGCGCTCGCCAAGGAGCTCGGCCCCGACGGTGAGGGCGTCATCGTCTCCCAGGTCGTGCCGTTTCCCTGGGATCGCTCGCTCAAGCTGGTTGCCGACTACCAGGCGGCGCAGAAGGCGTTCGACCCGACGCTGACGCCGGACTTCGTGTCGCTGGAAGGCTATCTCTCCGGTCGCCTCGCGGCGGCGGCGCTGGAAAAGGCCGGGCCGCAACCGACCCGCGCCAGCCTGCTCCGCGCCATCAACGATGTCGGCCGTTTCGACATCAGCGGCAGCATCGTCACCGTCGGTATCCGCATGTTCGATGCTCCGCCAAAAGTGTTCTTGACGGTGATCCAGAAGGACGGAACGTTCAAGGCGGTGGACCGGCTCTAGGGCCGCTTCAAGACCGCCGCGTCCAATGATCGGGGTTGACAGCGCCCTGCGGGATCTCGCCCTTCACGATCGCCTCGACTTGCCGCACGGTTTCCAGCGACTGGTATTCGATCGCCTGCGGCGTTAGCCCGCCGACATGCGGCGTCGCGATCACGTTGGGAAGCTTCGCCAGTTCGGGCGTCGGCATCTGGTCGGGCGCGCGGCCGACGTCCATCGCCGCGCCGGCGATGCGGTTTTCCAATAGCGCCCGCGTCAGCGCCGGCTCGTCGACGAGATTGCCGCGCGAGAGGTTGATGAAGACGGCGTGCCGCTGCATGCGCGCCAGCGCCGCCGCGCCGATCAAATTCTCGGTCTGCTCGTTGGCGATGGCGAGGCAGACGACATAGTCCGACGCGGCGAGCAGCTCATCGAGACCGACCTGCCGGATCGCACTGTCGCTGACTTCAGCAAAGGGATCGGAGACCAGCACCTCCATGCGCAGCACCTTTGCGATCTCGGCGAGATAATGCCCGATGCTGCCATAACCGATGATGCCGATCCTGCTGCCGGCAAGCTGGCGGCCCATCCGTGCCTCCGGCTTGCGGCCGGCCTGGTAGTCCGCCGTCGTCCGCGACACGCCGCGGGAGAGATCCACCATGAAGCCGAGCGCAAGCTCGGCGACCGCCTGTACGAAACCGGGCCCGGCGCGCGTCACCAGCACGCCGGCTTCCGAGGCCGCGCCCACATTGACGTTGCGGATATCGACGGCGCAGCGGACGAAGGCCCGCAGGCGCGGCAATTGCGCAAAGATCTCGCCGCGGCCTTCCGTCATACGATCGGCGACGACGATGTCGACATCCTTCGCGGCGCGCACGAGCCCGGCCGCATCGAGCGGATCGCCCCCCTCATGCAGGATCACTTCGGCGGCCTCGCGCAAGCCATTGAGACTGCGGTTGCCGTAGTAGTTGCGCCGCATCTCCGGCGTGTGCGCGAGCAGGACCTTCACGGCGGAACTCCTTCAGCAACCGAACGACCGCGGCAGCAGTGCGCTCAGCCACGGCATAGCGACAGCTTCGGCAGACATCCTGTCACAATTTGCCGCAGCGCGCAGCGTGATCCAGCGCACAGACTGACGCATGGCGGCCCTTTACAAAAAGTGCCATCATCGCTCGCATTGCCATGGAGGTGACGTCATGCGCCGCCCAATGTTTTCCAGTTTGTTTCTTGCATCAGGCCTTCTTGCCCTCGCGCAATTGACGATACCGACGGAGGCCGCGGCCGAAGCGCGGCTTGCGCTGGTGATCGGCCAATCCGCCTATCGCACGGTGCCGGAACTGCCCAACGCCGCCAACGACGCCAAGGGCATGACCGAGCTGCTCGGCAACGCCGGTTTCAGCGTCACCACGGCCGCAAACCTGGCACAGAACGACATGCGCGCGGCGATCTCGGATTTCGCCGGCAAGGTCAGCGCCAGCGGCCCCGACACCGTCGCGCTGGTGTTCTATGCCGGCCACGGCCTGCAGATCGACGGCGAGAACTATCTGGTGCCGGTCGACCTCGATCCCAAGCGCGAGGCCGACATTCCGCTCCAGGGCGTGCGGCTGAACGACCTGCTCAACACGCTCGGCGCGCTGCCGACGCGGGCGCGCATCTTCATGCTCGACGCCTGCCGCAACAATCCGTTCCCGGCGCTGAGCGGCGCCGGCCACGGCCTGGCGATCGTCGACACCAAGGCCGGCGCGCCCGGCTCGTTCATTTCCTATTCGACCTCACCCGGCGCCGAAGCCGAGGACGGCAACGGAATCGACAGCCCCTACACCGCGGCGGCGCTGACCGTTGCCAAACAGCCCAATCTGCCGATCGAGGAGGTGTTCAAGCGCATCCGCGTCGCCGTCGCGCAATCGACGGACGGCCGGCAGATCCCGTGGGAAAGCTCGTCGCTGACCACCGACTTCAAGTTCTTCGGCGAGAGCAGCGGCAGCACGCCCGCCCTTCCCGGCGCATCGGCGATGGCGCTCGCCGGCGGCACGCGCAGCGTCGAGGACTGGCGCAAGACTTTGCAGGGCAAGCCTGCCATGGCCGCCTATGAGCTCGTGATCACCGAGGACACTGTGGAGGCGTACCAGGCCTATATCGAGCTGTACGCCCAGGACACCCGGACGCCGCGCGTCCGTACGGTGCTGGAACGGCGGCGCCAGATGCTGGCCTGGGAGCGCGCCACCGCGATCAACACCCGCGCTTCGTTCGAGGCCTATCTCGCCAACTGGGACAACAGCGACCTCGCCGCGACCGCGCGCCGGCTGCTGCTGCGCGTGCAGAACCGCAATTATGGCGTGCCTGTCGCCGCAGCGGCGACCCCGGTCGCGGTCGCGATGGCGCCAACCTGCCCGTGCTCGGCGCCGCAGCCGCCGGCAACGCCGGTCAATCCGAGCGTCGCGCCCGTCATCAAGAAGCGCGTCGACGACACCCCGCCGAAGCGCAAGGTGGTCGAGACGCCTCCCAAAAAGCGACGGCCGCCGCCCGAGGAAGTGATCGTCTACGAGCGCGCCCCGCCGCCACCGCCGCCCGCAGCCGTGGGGGTCGGCATCGGGATCGGAATCGGCATGGGCCGCGGCGGTTACGGCGGTGGCGGCTACGGGCGCGGCGACAACTATCGCAGCAGGTACTGAGGAATCCGCAGCTCTTGTGCCCCGGACGCAGCGCAGCGCTCTTGCGGTGCGCTGCAGGACCGGGACCCAAGCGGCGACGTACTGCGCGGCACGATGGCTCCCGGCTCTGCGGAGCGGCACTTCGTGCCGCACCGCGTCGGGGACGCGAGTGTTGCGGACAATGTCATGCGCCTCCTTCCCATCCGGAAATGCTGTAGTCTGATCGGCCAGCGCCAGCCTTTCCGGGGATTTCTCGTCGATGCCGCACGACTCTCGCGCCAAGGGCTCTTGGCCGCTATTCCGCTCGCTCGCCTCCTATTCCCTGCCCGGCGACCTCATGGCGGGGCTGACGCTGGCGGCGATTGCGATTCCCGAGCAGATGGCCACAGCTCGGCTCGGCGGCTTCGCGCCGCAGATCGGCTTCTTCGCATTCATGGCGGGATCGCTCGGCTTCGCACTGCTCGGCGGCAACCGCTTCCTGTCATGCGGCGCCGATTCCACGATCACCCCGATCTTTGCCGGCGGGCTCGCGGCGCTGGCCGCCACCGGCACGCCCGAATATCAGGGCCTTGCGATCGCACTTGCCCTGATGGTCGGCGCAATGATGCTCGCGGGCGGTGTCTTCCGCCTTGGCGGCATTGCCAATCTCTTGTCAGTGCCCGTGATGGTCGGCTTCCTCGCCGGCATCTCCGTCCACATCATCGTCTCGCAATTGCCGGGCGTGCTCGGGCTTCAATCGCCGAGCGGGCCGACGCTCGACCGCATCGGCGCGCTCGCAAGCGAGCTCGGCCGCATCAATCCACTGACATTCTGCATCGGCTTCGGCGTGCTGGCGGTAGTCTTCGTCTCCGAGACGATCAGCGCCAAAATTCCGGGCGCGCTGATCGGGCTCGTCGCCGCGACGCTGGCCGTGATCGCGCTCGGCCTCGAGAGCAAGGGCGTCAGTGTCGTCGGCGCGGTGCCCGGCACGCTGCCGCGGCCGACCTTGCCGGACCTCGCGCCGGAGCAATGGGTCCGCCTGGTACCACTCGCCTTCGTGGTCACCATCGTGGTGATGGTGCAGACGGCGGCCACGACGCGGTCGTTCCCGTCCGATCCCGAAAAGCCCGCCGATGTCGACCGCGACTTCCTCGGCGCGGGCGCCGGCAGCGTGTTGTCCGGCCTGTTCGGCGCGTTTCCGGTCAATGCCAGCCCGCCGCGAACGGGGATCGTCGCCGAGACCGGCGGACAATCGCAGCTCGCGGGCCTTGCAGCGGCGGCTATCGTGCTGGCGCTGCTCGCGTACGGCACCGGCCTGTTGAGACACGTTCCCGACGCGGCGCTCGGCGGCATCCTGCTGTTCGTGGCACTCAGGATCATCCGCGTCAAACAGATCGTCACGATCTACCGCCAATCCCCAAGCGAGTTCCTGCTGATCGTCGCCACCGCCGCTCTGATCATCGTGCTGCCGATCCAGCAGGGCGCGTTCCTCGGCATCGTGCTGTCGCTGTTGCACGGCATTTGGAGCACGACGCGCGCTCGGCTGGTCGAGTTCGAGCGCGTCCCCGGCACGACGATCTGGTGGCCGGCGCATCCGCAGATCTCCGGCGAGCGCGTCGCAGGCGTCGCCGTGATCGGCCTGCAGGCGCCGCTGTCCTTCCTCAACGCGCCGGCTTTTCGCAGCGACGTGACCAAGGTGCTCGCGACGACGCCGCAACTGCTGGTGTTGGAGGCGAGCGGCATGGTCGAGATTGACTTCACCGCCGCGCAGATCCTGCTGGATGTCTTCAAGGTGTGCAGCGGGCAAGGTGTCACCGTGGCGCTGGCGCGACTGGAATCGGTTCGTGCGCAGGATGCGTTCGAGCGCTTCAGGCTGTTCGATGCCCTGCCCCGCGAGCACGTCTTCCACAGCGTGGACGAGGCCGTGCGCAAGCTGGCGAAGTAGAGCGCTCACTGCGCGAGCGTCGGATGATCTCGCTGCACCGTCTCGCGGATCCAGCCGGCATGAATCGCGCGGAACAGGATCTGCGCGGTCTTGAGGTCGTTCGCCGTCATGCAGAGATCGACGATGCGGCGCACCGCATCGTCGCGCATCAATCCATCGGAGATCTTCATGGCGATTTCCATCGCGACCTTGGCCGCGCGCTCGTAGCGCTCGCCCTGGCGCTTGTCGCCCTGCGCAGCATGTGTGGCGCTGGGAGCCGCGGCAGCGCAGATCGCGCGAATGCGCTCGGCGGCTTCGATGTCGCCGAGCGGCCCTTCGATCGCTTCGTCCCAGATGTCCTGTCGCGTCCTTCGCGCGAACCAGCGCATTGCCCGCTCCGTAGCTGATGGAGCGAGCATAAGCGGCGCTCGGCCTGCGCGCTACGCCTCCGGCACGATCTTGCCGGGGTTGAAGATGTTGAGCGGATCGAGCGCCTTCTTCAGCGCGCGCATGGCCTCGATCGCCTCGGGGCCAAGCTCGGCCTTGAGATATTTCTGCTTGCCCTGGCCGATGCCGTGCTCGCCGGTGCAGGTGCCGTCCATCGCCTGCGCGCGCTCGACCAGGCGATGCATGAACTCCTCGCCGCGCGCCATCTCGCCCGCGTCGTTGGTGTCGCAGACCAGCGAACAGTGGAAATTGCCGTCGCCGACATGGCCGACGATCGGCGACAGCAGGTCGAGGCGCTTCAGATCCTCCTCGGTCTCGCTGACGCAATCGGCGAGCCGCGAGATCGGCACGCAGACGTCGGTCGCAACCACGCCGATGCTGTCGCCCGGACGCAGCGCCTTCACGGACCAATAGGCGTCGTGCCGCGCCTGCCAGAGTTTCGTGCGGTCCTCCGGCTTGGTGGTCCAGGAGAAATCGCCGCCGCCGCAATCCTTGGCGATCTCGCCGAACGCCTTGGACTGCTCGCCGACCTCGATCTCGCTGCCGTGGAATTCCATCAGCAGCAGCGGCGTCTCCGGCAGCGTCAGCTTGGAATAGGCGTTGCAGGCCTTGACCTGCGCGGCATTGAGCAGCTCGATGCGCGCCACGGGAATGCCGGTCTGGATCGCCAGGATGACGGCCTGGCAGGCCCCGTGCACGGTCTCGAACGACACCGCGCCGGCCGCGATCGTCTCGGGGATGCCGCGCAGGCGAATGGTCAATTCCGAGATGACGCCGAGCGTGCCTTCGGCGCCGACGAACAGGTGCGTCAGATCGTAGCCCGCCGATGACTTCTTGGCGCGCGTGCCGGTGGTGATGATCTCGCCGTCGCCGCGCACCACTTTCAGCGCCAGCACGCTCTCGCGCATGGTGCCGTAGCGCACCGCATTGGTGCCGGAGGCGCGGGTCGAGGCCATGCCGCCGAGCGAGGCATCGGCGCCGGGATCGATCGGGAAGAACAGGCCCTGGTCGCGCAGATGCTCGTTCAGTGCCTTGCGGGTGACGCCGGGCTGGATCACGCAGTCGAGGTCCTCGGCATGCACCGCGAGCACCTTGTTCATGTCGCGCAGGTCGATCGCGATGCCGCCGGCGGGCGCGTTGACCTGGCCCTCGAGCGAGGTACCGGTGCCGAAGGCAATGACGGGGACGCGGTTTTTGGCGCAGATCCGCACCACGTCCTGGATGTCGGCGGTGTCCTGCGCCATCACCACGCCGTCAGGCGGCTGGTTCGGGATCCAGGTGGTGGTATGGCCGTGCTGCTCGCGGACGGCCTGCGAGGTGATGAGGCGGTTGCCGAAGCGTGCGGCAAGCTGCTCCAGGGTGCTCGCGAGGGCTTTCGGCTCCGGCCGCGGCGGATTATTGGTGATGGTCGTACCCACGGACATTCCTCCCGACAGAAGAACCGTGGCAAAGGACATAAACCCGGTCAAGTCAAGAGCTAGAGCCCGAGGTAGGATCGTGAAGCAGAAGGAACGGGAGCAGCTGCGACGAGACTTGACACACCTACTTACGGAGAGCTCCAAGGTCATTCTCCTGGAGCCGGAGGCCGCGGCTCTCGTCGCAGAATTTATCGACAATTACGAGTTTGGTCTGGCCTACGAAATCATGATCGAGCAGCTGAAAGACCAGGAGATTCCATTCCCGTTACAACAGGCGGCGATCAAGATGAAGTATCAACAAGACTAACGACAGAAAACAGATGATGGAAATCACCAAGCCGGAATCACCGTTCCGCGCCTCGATCATGCAGATCGAGCCGCAATGGATCGACTACAACGGCCATCTCAATATGGCCTATTACAACGTGATGTTCGACCGCGCGATCGACCAGCTTTGGAGCGAGCTCGGGATCGGACCGGCCTACATGAAGGAGCGAGGCGGCTCGACCTTCACCGCCGAATGCCATGTGCGGTATTTGCGCGAAATCCATCTCGGCGATCCCGTGCAGATCTTCGTCTGGCTGCTGGAGGCCGACGACAAGCGGCTGCACACGTTCGAGGAGATGCGGCATGCGGACGAAGGCTGGCTGTCGGCCACGTCCGAGAACATGTCATTGCACATGGACATGAACGCGCGGCGCGTCGCGCCGTTTCCGCCCGACATAAGCGAGCGCATCGCTGCGGTGACAAGGGCCCACAGCGCGGTGGCGCGGCCCGAGGGCATCGGCCGGAACGTGGCGATGCCCTCGAAGCGATGAGCGCTAAACCCTGGTGCGTCCGCGCGCCAGGCCGACCACGGCCGAGACCAGGAACAGGACGACCGCGATGAAGAAGATGATCTTGGCGATCTCGATCGAAGCGCCGGCGATACCGCCGAAGCCCAGAATGCCGGCGATCAGTGCGATAACCAGAAACGTCACAACCCAGCCAAGCATGGTCAAATCCTCGTCTTGATGTTGTCTGCATCTGGCGCGGTGGGCCGCGCCACTTATCCAGACAATCTGAGGCGGGAACGATGGTTCCGACCCGCGCAGGGAGGAAATTCGCAAGGCGAGCGGGAACAAATTGGCCCGCCACGCACGTGGAAAACCTGCTTTCGCCGCCCCATATAGGCACTAATCCCTGTTAGAAGGCTCCCTTCCGCCTCCCCGCGGTGCCATCGTGGGGCCCATGATTCGCATGACCGAGCCGAGCAAGATCACTGGCGTTCCCGACCACCAGCCCGCAGCCGGCGGCATCGCCGCGCGTGCGCGCGCCTCCGTGGGCCCGAAATACCTCTCCGGGCTCAATCCGGAGCAGCGCGAGGCGGTGGAGACGCTGGACGGCCCGGTCCTGGTGCTGGCCGGTGCCGGCACCGGCAAGACGCGTGTGCTGACGACGCGCATCGCCCATATCCTGAGCCAGGGCCGTGCCCGTCCCGCCGAGATCCTGTCGGTGACCTTCACCAACAAGGCCGCGCGCGAGATGAAGCACCGGCTCGGCCAGATGCTCGGCCACGCCGTCGAGGGCATGCCGTGGCTCGGCACCTTCCACTCCATCGGCGGCCGCATCCTGCGCGTCCACGCCGAGCTGGCGCAGCTCAAGTCGAACTTCACCGTGCTCGACGTCGACGACCAGGTCCGGCTCTTGAAGCAGCTGCTGCAGGCCGAGAACATCGACGACAAGCGCTGGCCGGCGCGCATGCTGGCCGGACTGATCGACGGCTGGAAGAACCGCGGCCTGATGCCGTCGCAGGTGCCCGCGGGCGAAGCCGCCACCTTCGCCAACGGCAAGGGCGGCAAGCTCTATGCGAGCTATCAGGAGCGGCTGAAGATCCTCAACGCGGCGGATTTCGGCGATCTCCTGCTGGAGAACATCCGCATCTTCCGCGAGCACCCGGATATTTTGCGGCAGTACCAGCAGCGCTTCAAGTTCATCCTGGTCGACGAGTACCAAGACACCAACGTCGCGCAATATCTGTGGCTGCGGCTGCTGTCGCAGGCACCGGCAGCGGCCAAAGCCGTCATTCCGGGGCGCGTCGAAGACGCGAACCCGGAATCTCGAGCTGAGGAGGACTCATCTCGAGATTCCGGGTCTGCGCCCTTGGCGCATCCCGGAATGACGGTAGCTGCTGCAGCTCCCACCAAAAACATCTGCTGCGTCGGCGACGACGACCAGTCGATCTATGGCTGGCGCGGTGCCGAGGTCGACAACATCCTGCGCTTCGAGCACGATTTCCCCGGCGCCAAGGTCATCCGCCTGGAGCGCAACTACCGCTCGACCGGCCACATCCTCGCCGCCGCCTCGCATCTGATCGCGCACAACGAAGGCCGGCTCGGCAAGACGTTGCGCACCGAGGACCAGGACGGCGAGAAGGTCACGGTCACCGGATCGTGGGATTCCGAGGAGGAAGCCCGCGGCATCGGCGAGGAGATCGAGCAGATCCAGCGCCGCGGCGAGAAGCTCAACGAGATCGCGATCCTGGTGCGCGCCTCCTATCAGATGCGCGAGTTCGAAGACCGCTTCGTCACGCTCGGCCTGCCCTATCGCGTCATCGGCGGCCCGCGCTTCTACGAGCGCGCCGAAATCCGCGACGCGCTGGCTTACTTGCGCGTCATCAACTCGCCGGCCGACGATCTCGCCTTCGAGCGCATCGTCAACGTGCCCAAGCGGGGCCTCGGCGATGCCACCGTGCAGATGCTGCACGACCACGCCCGCAAGCGCCGCATTCCCCTGTTCGAGGCCGCACGCGCGGTGGTCGAGACCGACGAGCTGAAGCCGAAGGCGCGCGGCAGCTTGCGCAACGTCGTCGCCCAGTTCGACCGCTGGCGCGCCCAGCGCGAGGTCACCGCCCACACCGATCTCGCCCAGATCGTGCTCGACGAGAGCGGCTACACCGAGATGTGGCAGAAGGACCGCTCCGCCGACGCCGCGGGCCGGCTGGAGAACCTGAAAGAGCTGGTGCGCTCGATGGAGGAGTTCGAGAACCTGCAAGGATTCCTCGAGCACATCTCGCTGGTGATGGACCGCGAGGGCGGCGCCGAGGAAGATGCGGTGTCGCTGATGACGCTGCATTCGGCCAAGGGGCTCGAATTCGACAACGTGTTCCTGCCCGGCTGGGAGGAAGGGCTGTTTCCGAGCCAGCGCACGCTGGACGAACAGGGCCGCGCCGGCCTCGAAGAAGAACGCCGGCTCGGCCATGTCGGCCTGACCCGCGCCCGCCGCCGTGCCATGATCTATTTCGCCACCAACCGCCGCATTCATGGCACCTGGTCGACCACGATCCCGTCGCGCTTCCTCGACGAATTGCCGGCGGCCAATGTCGAGATCACCGAATCCAAGGGTGGCTCAGCCTGGGGCGGCACCGGCGGCTACGGCGCCTCGCGCTTCGACGACATGGAGGCGTTCGGCTCCACCTATTCGACGCCGGGCTGGCAGCGCGCCCAGGCCAACCGCAACCGCGGCGGCGGCCGCAATGGCGGCGGCCGAAGCGGCGGCTTCGAGGAAGAGGCCGCGACGTTCTCGTCATCCTCGTCGTCAGGCCCGGATTTCGGCAGCTTCTCCTCGCGCCGTCGCGGGCCGCTGACGATCGAGGGCGAGCTGGTCGCCAAATCGACCGGCACGACCTCGGATTTCTCGCTCGACGACCGCGTCTTCCACCAGAAATTCGGCTACGGCCGCGTCACCAAGATCGACGGCAACAAGCTCACCATCGCCTTCGACAAGGCCGGCGAAAAGAAGGTCGTGGACAGCTTCGTGCAGCGGGCGTGAGGCCCGATATGGCTCAGTACGTCGCCATCATCGAGGATACCGATCCGGAAACCGTCAGCCTGTGGTT
Source organism: Bradyrhizobiaceae bacterium (assembly GCA_003963435.1). Classification (GTDB taxonomy): domain Bacteria; phylum Pseudomonadota; class Alphaproteobacteria; order Rhizobiales; family Xanthobacteraceae; genus Bradyrhizobium. The sequence goes on from RXJC01000406.1 coordinate 11,736, forward strand.
TCCCGACCTGCCCGGCTGCATTTCCGGTGGCGACGACGTCGACGAGGCGCTGGAGAACGCGCCCGAGGCCCTCGCGTTCTATGCGCAGGAGCTGAGCGCGGAGGGCCGCGAGCTTCCCCCGCCGCGGACATTGGACGAGCTCAAGGCCGACCCTGATGTGGCCGACGACCTCGGAAATCACACCGTCGCCCTGATCGAATGGCCGCCCCTCGACGCCCCCGAGTGAGGACTGTTCGCCGCACTCCCCTGGCCTTCGACAGTTCTCCCCCATACAGCCCTTGACCATCGCGAACTTCCCCGTATCAGATGCAACCATGGTCCGGGGCATCGCACTGATCTTGCTGACATTGGGAATGCCGTCGCTTGCGGCGGCGGAGACCAGGAGCTTTGGCGATTCGCTCGGGCTCCTGGCCAAGAGCTGCGGTGCGGAAATCGTCGCCAATTGCCGCGGCGTCAACCCGGACTCGACCCGGCTGAAGGAGTGCCTGTCGCGCAACCGCGACGTGCTCTCGCCGCAATGCGCGAGCGACTATCTCGGCGCCTTCGACGCCATCCAGAAGCGCGTCGCCGCGCGCGTCACGGTGGCGAACGCCTGCCAGCGCGAGATCGTCAAGGTCTGCGGCGGCTCGACCAAGGAGACCAGCAAGTCGGTTCCCTGCCTGGTCTCGACACCCAAGGGCATCAGCAACAACTGCCTGAAGGCCGTCGACGACGCGGGGTATCGCTGATGCGCGCGACGAGGCTCTTCATGGCCGGACCGGCCCTCGCCTTCTGCCTCGCTGTGCTCGCGGGCGCCGCCGGCGCCCAGACGGCGGCAGCACCGACCCGCGACGACATCGTCGGTAAGCTGGGCCATCTCGAAGAGCCCGGCGAGGTCGATCTTCCCGCGCTGAAGCAGCAGGTGATGGAGCGCGCCAAGGCCAGGATCAAGAACGATCCGGGTCCGGTGAACCGGCCGCTGATCGCGCCTGACCTCGCCAAGCTGCCCGCCTTCAACGCGCAGATTCAGTTCGACGCCGACACGCCCATCATCCAGCCCGCGTCCTACCAGACCGTCGGCCGCATCGCGGACGCGCTGGTTCATTCCTCGCTGCTGCCCTACACCTTCCTGATCGTCGGCCATGTCGAATCCAATTCGAAGACGCGCGAGGCCAACGCGATCCTGAGCCAGCGCCGCGCAGACGCGATCCGCGACGTGCTGGTGAACACGTTCAAGATCTCGACCAAGCGGCTGTATCCGATCGGCCTCGGCGAGGAGCAGTTTCTCGACCGGGCCAAGCCGACCTCGGCCGTCAACGGCCAGTTGCAAATCCTGACCTATGCCAAGCTGCCTGAGGAGGCGCCTGCGCATCCGGCAGCGGCGCCTGCGCCTGCGGCGAAAAAGCCCGCCAAGAAGCGCTGAGCGACGGGGGCTTCCCGGCCGACGGAACCCTTTGAAGTGCCGGCCGTTTTATAGCCTGTCTCGGGCGCATCAGCACGGTTTCACGCGACAAAAGCGCGGTTTGTGCACCGCCCGGTCCAGTGCTATAGCCTCTGTTCGCCCTTCCCAACCCCGTGCCGCATGAGACCGAAATGGGTGGCTTTTTCCAGCGCCAACTTGCCGTCTACGTCGAGTACCATCGCGATCCCCGGAACACGGCGATGCATGTTGTCGGCATTCTCCTGCTGTTCACCGGCGCCGTGCTGCCGCTGACGCTGGTCAAGCTTCCGCTGTTCGGTTTCGACGTCAGCCTAGCGGTGATCCTGGCCCTGCCGGTATTGATCTATTGGCTGCTGCTCGACGTGGCGCTCGGGCTCGGCATTCTGGCCGTCTCCATCGTGCTGTTTTCGGTTGCGACGACCATTGCGGCGCAGGTCAGCACCGCGACGATGTGGGCGATTTTCGCCACGCTGGCGGTGCTCGGTCTCGCCGCGCAGACCATCGGCCACAAGGTTTTTGAGGGCCGCGAGGCCTCGCTGTTCACTTTTCCTTCGCATCTTTTGCTGGGACCGATGTTCGTGATGGCAAAATTATTCATTGCACTGGGCTTCCGTCGCGACCTTGCCGCGATTCTGGCGCCTCTTCCGGCCAATTCCCTTTCAACCCGATAACTTCCAGAAGCGAAAAACAACCTTCTGCATGGCTCTCGTACTGGTTACCGGTGGCAGTGGCTTCATCGGACATCATCTCGTCGAAGCGCTCCGCGCCCGTGGGCAGCGGGTGCGCGTTCTCGATGTCCGCGCGCCGGCCGCGGCGAACACCGACGTCGAACACGTCCAGGGTTCGGTGCTGGACGGCGCCGCGGTCGATGCTGCGATCGCCGGGGTCGATCAGGTCTATCACCTCGCCGGCCTGCCCGGCATGTGGGTCGCCAACAAGCAGGACTTCCACGACGTCAATTGCCGCGGCACCGAGATCGTGCTCGCGGCGGCAATGAAGCGCGGCGTGTCGCGCTTTCTGCACTGCTCGACGGAATCGATCCTGTTCCCCTATTCCGACCTCAAGGGCGTTCCCGCCGAAGAGGCGCTGCAGCCGGCCGACGCGATGCCGGGCGCCTATACGCGGTCGAAGTCGCTCGCCGAGCATCACGCCGCGAAGGCCGCCGCCAGCGGCTTTCCGCTCGTGATCGGTACGCCGACCATGCCGATCGGCGCGGCCGACCACAATCTGACGCCGCCGACGGCGATGCTCTGGTACTTCCTGCAGAAGAAGGTGCAGCCGCATCTCAACTTCCTGGTCAATCTCGTCGACGTTCGCGACGTCGCCATGGGCCTCGTCCTGACCATGGAGCGCGGCCGCCACGGCCAGCGTTACATCCTCGGCGGCGACTGCGTCCCGCTCGGCAATATCCTGCGGATGATGTCGGCGATGAGCGGCCGCCGGCAGTACCCGATCGTCGTGCCCGGCAAGATCGCCGAGCTCTCCGCGATCATGCTGGAATACATCTCCGATCATGTCACGCGCCGGCCGCCCAACGGCACCGCCGAAGGCGTGCGCATCGCGCTCGCCGCGAGCGATCTTTCGATCGGCAAGGCCCGTGACGAGCTCGGCTATTCGCCGCGTCCAATCGAGCCGGTCCTGCGCGAAACCATCACCCATCTGCTCGCCCAAAACGGCCAGCAGCCCTCCGGCGCCATCGAGCATCGCGCGCTCTCCTCACGCGCGAGCTGAAGCCGCCACCCAACGCAAAGAACCTTCATGTCCTTCGATTTCAGCAAGCTTCTCTCCGTCGCCTGGGGCGGCTGGACCACCACCTGGCCGACCGAACTCCTGGCCCTGCTCTGGCTCGCCTTTCTCGCCAGCTGGGTCGGTGCCTCGTTCTGGCAGGGGCGAACGAAGAAGCAGGTCATGACGCTGGAGTCGCAGCGCTATCGCCTGCCGATCCTGGTCGGCGGCATCCTGTACACGCCGTGGATTGCGGAGATCCTGGGCTGGAAGCCGCTCTGGGTGCTCGGCAATACCGGCATCACCATCGCCGCGATCCTCTCCGCCGCCGGCATTGCCTTCGCCTGGTGGGGCCGGCTGCATCTCGGAAAATTCTGGTCCAACACCATCACCCACAAGGAAGACCACCGCGTCATCGACACCGGGCCCTACGGCATCGTGCGCCACCCGATCTACACCGGGCTGATCTTCGGCATGCTGGTGACTGGCGTTGCGATCGGCCTGGTGACGACGATCCTCGGCGCCATCCTGATCTCGCTCGGCATGTGGCAGAAGGGCCGGATGGAAGAGGTGTTCCTCTCCAAGGAGCTCGGCGAGGACGCGTACGGTGCGTACTGCCGCCGCGTGCCGATGATCATCCCGTTCCTGTCGCCGGGGTAAGGGGTAGCAACTCGCCTCACTCGCGTGTCCCGGAGGCGCGGCAGCGTGCAACGCTGCTGCGCAGAGCCGGGACCCGGAAGGCAGCGTAGGAAACGCTGTGAGATGGGCCCCGGCTCTGCAGCGCACCGCGAAGACGCGCTGCGCTACGTCCGGGGCACGGACGCATAGTCCAGCGCCAAGGAACCGCCTCCTCTGCTCGCCCGTTAGCTCCTCGACAGCTTCACCAGCCGCAGAGCACCGAGCCATGTCGGACGCCTACGATTATTTCCGCGCGCATGCGATCGCCGCCGTCCGCAAGGCGCGGGCGCTGCCGCCGGGACGGACGAAGCAGAAGCAGCGCACGGTGGCGCGGGTCTATCATCTGTTGTCCAGAGAGGCGGCGCTCACACCGAACGTCGATCACCTCGACGATTTTCGCGCGGCGCGGCAGCTCGAGCGGCAGATCGGCCGTTGATGCCCGTGTAAGGCAATCGGCCTTCGTCCCATGCAAATTCGATCGGCTGCCATTCCACGGGAATAGCCCCTGCCGGCCCGCCGCACAGGTTGACGCGGGCTCCGTCAGCCAGTTGGATGCGCGCGCAAACAGGGGCCTGTCATGACTTTTTCCAGCATCTTCGCGCAGTTCGTCGCGCTCATCGGCGGCATCGCGCTGCAATGGCGCAAGATGACGGGCACCGAGCCCGCGCAGGCCTGGGGCCAGACCCCCGCGATCCCCGAGGCCAAGCCGCAAGGCGCGATCCCGACCTTGAAGATGCCGACCGCGCGCGGCTGGCGCGAGGGCGAGAAGCCGACGGTCGCACCCGGCCTCAAGGTCAATGCGTTCGCAACCGGGCTCGACCATCCGCGCTGGATCGAGGTGCTGCCCAATGGCGACGTGCTGATCGCGGAAGCGACGCAGATCGCGGGCGCGCCGCGCAGCGTGTTTCACTACGCGATGCAGGCGACGATGCGGCGCGCCGCGGCGCTCGGCGTCTCGGCCAACCGCATCACGCTGTTGCGCGACAAGGACGGTGACGGCGTCGCCGAAGTGCGCGGCGCCTTCATGGAGAATCTCAGCCAACCGTTCGGCATGGCGCTGGTCGGCGACACGTTTTACGTCGGCAACACCGATGGCGTGATGGCCTTCCCCTACGTCGCCAATGCCGACCGCATCACCGCGCCAGGCAAGCGGCTCACCAATTTCAAGCCGGGCGGCCACTGGACGCGCAGCCTGCTGGCGAGCCCCGACGGCAAGAAGCTCTATGCGGGCGTCGGCTCGCTGAGCAACATCGCCGAGATGGGCATGGAGGTCGAGGAAGGCCGCGCCGCGGTGTACGAGCTCGACCTCGTCGCCGGCACGCATCGCATTTTCGGCGCCGGCCTGCGCAATCCCGTGGGGCTTGCCTGGGAGCCGAATACGAACGTGCTCTGGACCGTCGTCAACGAGCGCGACGGGCTCGGCGACGAGACGCCGCCGGATTATCTCACCTCGGTGCGCGACGGCGGCTTCTACGGCTGGCCCTATTGCTACTGGGGCAAGACGGTGGACGACCGCGTGCCGCAGGATCCGGCGATGGTCGCCAAGGCGATCCAACCGGACTACGCGCTCGGCGGCCACACCGCCTCGCTCGGCCTGTGCTGGATGCCTGCCGGCACCCTGCCCGGCTTCGGCGACGGCATGGTGATCGGCCAGCACGGCTCGTGGAATCGCAGCAAGCTGTCCGGCTACAAGCTGGTGTTCATTCCGTTCGCGAACGGCAAGCCGTCCGGCCCCGGCCGTGACATCCTGTCGGGCTTCCTGTCCCCGGACGAGAAGGAATCCTATGGCCGCCCCGTCGGCGTCGTGATCGGTCCCGACAAGACATCGCTGCTGATGGCCGACGACGTCGGCAACGTGATCTGGCGCGTGACGGGGGCTTAGAACTTCACGTTCCCACGCACAACGTCGCGCGCTGCTTGCGCAGCAGCGCGATCACGGACAGCGCGGTGATCAGCCCGGTCTTGGGATTTTCGGACGGGACATTCTCGATGCCCATCGAGAAGCGCGCCGAATCCGCCTCCACCTCGATGCGGTGAACATTTCGCGTCACGGTCGGGTCGGCCCAGACCTGGATCCGGGTGCGGTCGGGCCCGATGCCCGCCAGCGACAGAGTGACGGCGACATTGACGTTGGCCGGAAAGCCTTTCGCCGCTTCGCGCGCGCTGCCCTCGAACAGTTTCAGCGGCTCGCGCAGATTGTCGATGTCGATGTTGTTCTGCACGATGAAGGGCGCGCCCTTCAGCCCGTCGATCGGCTTGCGCGTCACCATCTTCACCGAGTGAATCGTGCCGATCGCCGCGGCGTTGACGGCGTCGAGCCCGATCAGCGCGCCGGTCGGCACGAGGATGCGGCCGCCATTGGCACGGGCGAGATCGACGAGATCGAAATTGTCGAGCAGGCCGCCGACGCTGACCACGACCGCGGCCTTGCCGCGCCTCACCGCCGGCTCGACGATGGAGCGCAGATGATGGCTCGGCGCACATTCGACCACGATGTCGGCGGCGTCGCCGAGCTGGTCAACCGGCAGGATTTGCGGCGGCTGGCGCAAGCCGCCGACGAAAGCCTGATGTTTGGCGGGATCCCGCACCGCGACAGCCGACAGCGTCAAGCCCTCGATGCCCTGATCGAGCGCGGTCGCGACCTTGCTGCCGATCGAGCCCAGCCCCGCGATGGCCACCCGCAGACCGCTCCTGGCTCCTTGATCCGTCATCGCGTCCCCCTCTGTTCGGTCCAATGTCTTAAACCGTCACGCCTCCCGCGCATAGCTGCGCAGGCGCGTCTCCAGCACCGCCAGCATGGCGTCGCGGGCGAGGTCGCGCGAGCCGCGCAGCCATGCGGCGGCGAGCGGCAGCCGGCCGACCGGACCGCTCTGCCTCGGCCGCAGCGGCACGAAGCGCACGCCCGTCACCGCCATCCGCGTCGTCCAGCGCGGCACGATCGCGGCGCCGAGCTTGGTCGCGACGAGGTTGATGATGGTCTGCTTCTCGTCCGCGACCTGCACGATGCGCGGTGTCAGGCCCGCCTGCTCGAACAACTTGATGGTGAGGTCGTGGCTGTGCGGCCGCGAACGGCGATCCGGCACCAGCATGGCCTCGTCGGCGATGTCGGCCAACGTGATCGACTTGCGCCCCGCCAGCGCGTGCCGCTGCGGGAACGCGACGATGGCGGTCTCCTGGAGCAGCAGGCGGAATTCGAGCCGCTTGTCGGGGCGATCGGGCGGACGGACGAAGGCGAGATCGAGTGCGCCGGTGAGGATCTTCGGCAGCAGACGGACGGTCTTGTCCTCGAGCAGCTGCACCGCGATCTCCGGATGCTTGCCGCGAAAATCGCGCAGCAGCGGCGGCATCAATCCCGCCGCCGCGCTGTCGATGGCGCCGATCCGCAGCCGACGCGCGGCCCCCGCGCGCGAGCGGTTGCGCAGATTGTTCTCGACCGCCTCGACCTTGGCCAGGATGGCACGGGCATCGCGCAGCAGCGTCGCACCGTCCTCGGTGAGCGACACCGCACGCGTCGTCCGTGCGAACAGCCGCGTGTTCAGGTCCTCTTCCAGCAGCCTGATCTGCCGGCCGAGCGCGGAGGGCAGCATCTGGAGTTGCTGCGCCGCATGGCCGAAATGCAGCTGCTCGG
>RXJC01000406.1:19236-21557 GCA_003963435.1 Bradyrhizobiaceae bacterium
GCTCGGCTGCCGCCACGAAGCATCGGAGCTGATGCAATTCCATCCAGAGTCCTCTCTCGCCCAACGCAACCGCATTGCATGACGCCGCACAAGCTCCCGGCACGTGCAACGCTCGCCTTCGCGTGGCGGCGTTGTCAGAATTATATCATTTTTTTGTATAAACCAGCGCCAATTGAGTCCGTGTCCTTCCCCCGCCTAGGCTCGCTTCCGGTGGGGACCTTCCGGTCCGCCACACAACAACAAGCCGGATCCTGAGGAGGCCAAGGTGGCGAGCGAGATTCAGACGCGCGTGCTGCGCAAGATCACTTGGCGCATCGTTCCCTTCATCATGCTGCTGTACTTCGTGGCCTTCATCGACCGCGTCAACATCGGCTTCGCCTCGCTGACGATGAACAAGGACATCGGCCTGTCGCCGGCGGTCTACGGCTTCGGCGCCGGCATCTTCTTCTGGGGCTATTTCCTGTTCGAGGTGCCATCCAACATCATCCTGCACAAGATCGGCGCGCGGATCTGGATCGCGCGGGTGATGATCAGCTGGGGCCTGGTCTCGGCCGCGATGGCCTTCGTGCAAGGGCCGACCAGCTTCTACGTGCTGCGCTTCCTGCTCGGCGCGGCCGAAGCCGGCTTCTTCCCCGGCATCATCCTCTATCTCTCGTACTGGTTCCCGGCGCGCCAGCGCGCGGCCGTAACGGCGCTGTTCATGGCCGCCGCGCCGCTCTCGACGGTGCTGGGCTCGCCGATCTCGGGCGCACTGCTGGAGATGGACGGTCTGCTCGGCTTCAAGGGCTGGCAATGGCTGTTCGCGCTGGAGGCGCTGCCAGCCGTGGTGCTCGGCTTCGTCGTGCTGGCCTTCCTGACCGATCGCCCGGAGAAGGCGAAATGGCTCGCGGAGGACGAGCGGCGCTGGCTGGTCGAGACCATGAACGTCGAGACCACCAGCAAGGCCGCGACCGCGAGCCACAGCCTCTGGCGCGGGCTCGCCGATCCGCGCGTGCTGGCGCTGTCGCTGATCTATTTCGGCACCTCGGCCGGCCTCTACACGCTCGGAGTCTGGGCGCCGCAGATCATCAAGCAGTTCGGCCTGTCCTCGCTTCAGGTCGGCTTCCTCAATGCGTTGCCGGCAACCGCCGCGGTCATCGCCATGATCCTGTGGGCGCGGCATTCGGATCGTACCGGCGAACGGACCTGGCACGTCGTCTGGGCCTGCCTGATTGCCGCCGTCGGGCTCGCCTATGCAGGGCTTGCGGGCGGCGTCGTCGCCGTGCTGGCCGCGCTGACGCTGGTCAACGTCGGCATCTCCTCGGCGAAGCCGCCGCTCTGGAGCATGCCGACGCTGTTCCTGTCCGGTCCCGCGGCCGCAGCCGGGATCGCCACCATCAACTCGATCGGCAATCTCGGCGGCTTCGTCGGTCCCGCCATGATCGGCTGGATCAAGGACCAGAGCGGCAGCTTCGTCGGCGGACTCTATTTCGTCAGCGGTCTGCTTGTTCTCTCCGCAGTCCTCACCCTGCTATTGTCGCGCGTGAAAGCCGTGCCGGTCGAACCCGTCCCGCAATCCCACTGATCCCTCAAACGGAGCATTTCCATGCGCACCCATTCGATCGCAGCCATTCCCGCCGACGGCATCGGCCCCGAGGTGATCTCGGCCGGAATCCGCGTGCTGGAGGCGCTTGCCAAACGCAGCGGCGACCTCGCCTTCAACGTCAAGACATTCGACTGGGGCTCGGACTATTACAAGAAGCACGGCGTCATGATGCCGGCCGACGGCCTCAGCGAGCTGAAGAAGTTCGACGCGATCTATTTCGGCGCGGTCGGCGCCCCCGACGTGCCCGACCACATCACGCTGTGGGGCTTGCGCCTGCCGATCTGCCAGGGCTTCGACCAATACGCCAATGTGCGGCCGACCAAGATCCTGCCGGGTGTCGCCTCGCCGCTGCGCAATGTCGGCGTCGGCGATCTCGACTGGGTGATCGTGCGCGAGAACTCGGAGGGCGAATATGCCGGCATGGGCGGCCGCGCCCACAAGGGCCTGCCGGAAGAGGTGGGCACCGAGGTCGCCGTGTTCACCCGCGTCGGCGTCACCCGCATCATGCGCTATGCGTTCCAGCTCGCACAGTCGCGCCCGCGCAAATTCCTGACCGTCGTGACCAAGTCGAACGCCCAGCGCCACGGCATGGTGATGTGGGACGAGATCGCGGCGGAGGTCGCGGCCGAATTCCCCGATGTGACCTGGGACAAGATGCTGGTCGATGCCATGACGGTGCGCATGACGCTGCATCCGAAGAGCCTCGACACCATCGTGGCGACCAATCTGCACGCCG
>RXJC01000176.1 GCA_003963435.1 Bradyrhizobiaceae bacterium
GGACGCGTTTTCTTTCGCTTGGCGTCGGCAAGTCCGTCGTCATCGACCTGCCCCGCGAGGTCAAGGACGTGCTGGTGGCCGATCCCAAGATCGCCAATGCCGTGATCCGCTCGGCCCAGCGGGCCTACATCATCGGCGGTCAGGTCGGCCAGACCAATGTCGTGTTCTTCACCGCCGACGGCCAGCAGGTCGCCGCCTATGACATCGCCGTCAAGCGCGACCTCAACGGCATGCGCACGGCGCTGCGTCAGTCGCTGCCGGGCGTGCAGATCGAAGGCGTCGGCGACAGCGTGATGCTGACCGGATCGGTGTCGAGCCCGGTCGAAGCCCAGCAGGCCGGCGAAGTCGCCGCAAAGCTGGTCGGCGGCTCGGAAAAGGTCGTCAACAACATCGTCGTGCGCGGCCGCGATCAGGTCATGCTCAAGGTCGTCGTCGGCGAGGTTCGCCGCGACATCGTCAAGCAGCTCGGCGTCGATCTCAGCGCCAGCCTGAATGCCGGCACGGCCGTGGTGAATTTCAACAACTCCAACCCGTTCTCGGTCTCGGGCGGTCCGCTGGTCAGCAGCAACGGGCTCGGTGTTACCGGACTTGCAAAAGGCGTGGCCACCGTCAACGCCACGATGCGGGCGATGGAAAGCGCCGGCGTGATGCGGACGCTGGCCGAGCCGAGCCTGACCGCGATCTCCGGCGAATCCGCCACTTTCATCGCGGGCGGCGAATTCCCGATCCCCGCGGGCTATTCCTGCGATCCGGTCACCCACGTCTGTACCACCCAGATCACCTACAAGAAGTTCGGCATCTCCCTGAACTTCACGCCGGTCGTGCTCAGCGAGGGACGTATCAGCCTGCGCGTGATGACCGAAGTCTCGGAGCTGTCGAACCAGAACGCCATCTCCGTGACGCAGGCTGTGTCGGCGGGCCAGACCAGCTCGATCACCATCCCCTCGATCCAGACCCGCCGTGCCGAGACCACGCTCGAAATTCCCTCGGGCGGCTCGATGGCGATGGCCGGCCTGATCCAGCAGCAGACCAAGCAGGCGGTCAACGGACTGCCGGGCATCGACCAGGTGCCGATCATCGGCGCGCTGTTCCGCAGCCAGGACTTCGTCAACAACGAAACCGAGCTGATGGTGATCGTGACGCCCTACGTGGTGCGCGCGGTCGCGCAGAAGGAATTGGCGCGGCCCGACGACGGCTTCGCGCCTGCCTCGGACGCACAGACGGCGCTGCTCGGCCGCATGAACCGGCTCTATGGCGTCGCGCGCCGGGTCGATCCGATCAACGGCGCGCCGAGTGATTTCGGGTTCATCATCGACTGAGACGGACGGTTTGGGGACCGGACAAGACACGGGGCAAGAGGGGACAGGGCGATGACGACAACATCAGCCGATCGACGTCGCAAGCTGCAGATCGCGCTGGCACTGACGGGCCTGTCCGTCATGCTGAGCGCCTGCAACACCACCGGCGAGATCGTCACCCAGACGGTGCCAACCGACTATCGCCAGCGTCACCCGATCGCGGTGCAAGAAGGCAAGAAGTCGATCGTCATCTTCGTCGGCAAGGCAAGGGGCGGCCTCTCGGCCGCGCAACATTCGGACGTCGCGGGCATCGCGCGGGACTGGGTGCGCGAAGGCACCGGCTCCGTCGTCGTCGACGTGCCCGTCGACACCGCGAATTCGCGCGCAGCGGCGGCGACCTATCAGGACATCCGCTCCGTGCTCACGTCCGGCGGCGTGCCGTCGCGTGCGATCGTCCGGCATCCCTATCGCCCCGAGGATCCTGGGCTGCTGCCCACCATTCGCCTGAGCTATTCCAAGATCACCGCGGTGGCTGGCCCCTGCGGACTGTGGCCGGAAGACGTCGGGCCCAACCTGCTCGATCCCGGCTACAACGAGAACCGGCCCTATTTCAATCTCGGCTGTGCCAGCCAGCGCAATCTCGCGGCGATGATCGACAACCCTGCCGATCTCGAGCAGCCGCGATCCGAGACGCCGGCCTATACCGCACGGCGCGAGATCGCTTTCGACCGCTATCGCAAGGGCACAACGACCGCAACCACCTATCCCGACGCCGACAAGGCCAAACTCAGCGACACCGGCAAATGACAGAGCTCCACGACGACGACGCGGACGATCTAGGGCATCCCGAGGAACACATTGCGCCGGTTCCTCGCATCTCGGTGCAGGCCTTTTGCGAGACCGAGCAGACGCTCAATGCGGTGACTGCGGCCGGGCAGGACCGCCGGCTCGCCAAGGCGCACCTCACCGCCAAGGACGGCGGCCTTGCCGCGGCGATCGAAGTCTATGAATCGATGCCGACGCCGAACGTGATCGTGATCGAATCCGACGGCACGCGCGACATCCTCGAGGGTCTCGACGACCTCGCCGGCGTGTGCGATCCCGGCACCCGCGTGGTCGTGATCGGCAACCCCAACGACACCGCGCCCTATCGCGAGCTGGTGCGTCGCGGCGTCAACGACTACGTCGTCGGCCCGGTCGAAACCCTCGATGTGGTCCGCTCGATCTGCAGCCTGTTCTCGGCCTCGGAAGCCATCATCACCGGCCGCGTCATCGCGGTGGTCGGCGCCAAGGGCGGCGTCGGCGCCTCCACCGTCGCCCACAACGTGGCCTGGACCATCGCCCGCGACCTGTCGCTGGATTCGGTCGTGATCGATCTCGACCTCGCCTTCGGCACCGCGAGCCTCGACTACAACCAGGATCCGGTGCAGGGCATCGCCAACGCGGTGCTGTCGCAGGACCGGCCGGACACGGCGCTGATGGAGCGCCTGCTCGCCAAATGCACCGAGCGCCTCAGCCTGCTCGCGGCGCCTGCCGCCCTCGACCGCGTCTACGATTTCGGCGCCGAAGCCTTCGACGCCGTGTTCGACACGCTGCGCATGACCACGCCCTGCATCGTGCTCGACGTTCCCCACCAATGGTCCGGCTGGACGCGGCGGGCGCTGGTGAACGCCGACGACATCGTGATCGTCGCCGAGCCCGATCTGGCGAACCTGCGCAACACCAAGAACATGTTGAGCGTGCTGAAGGCGGCACGGCCGAACGACCGGCCGCCGCTGTACTGCCTCAACCAGGTCGGCATGCACAAACGCGCCGAGATCGACGTCAAGGCCTTCGCCAAGACCATGGAGAGCCAGCCGATCGCGGTGATCCCGTTCGATTCGAAGCTGTTCTCGACCGCGGCCAACAATGGCCAGATGATCGCCGAGGTCTCCAAGAACCACCGCACCGCCGCGCTGTTCCAGAACATGGCGAACCGTCTCGCCGGCCGTGGCGAGGTGAAGAAGCCGAAGCGCTCGCTGCTCGAGCCGCTGCTGAAGAAGCTGAAGGGCCGCTCGGGGCGTGGATCCGCCCCGCATCGCAAGGCGTCGTAGGCGGAGGACCTGAAGGGGCGGATTACTTGTCCGCCCGCTGCTGCTTCTTCGCCAGCAGCTCCCGCAGCGCGGCGACCTTGGCCGCGGCCTGATCCGGCGGCAAGTCTGCCTTCACGAGGATTTCGGCCTCGGACTCGCGGCCCTGCAATCCCAGCACGAGCGCGAGATTGGCGCGGACCCGCACATTGTTTTGATCGCGTTGATAGGCGCGGCCAAGCACCTGCTCGGCCTTCGGCAGATTGTTTTGCAGCATATAGGACAGGCCGAGATTGGACAGCACGGTCGGCTCGTTCGGCACGATCTTCAATGCCGTGGCGTAATATTGCTGCGCTTCCTCATTGCGGCCGAGCTGATCGAGCGCCGCGCCCTGCGCCGACAGGATGCGCCAGTCGGGATCCTCGGGCGTATGCGCGCGGCTGAGGACGTCGAAGGCCTGCTGGAAATTGCCGTTGTCGGCGAGCGCGCGGCCGTAGCCGGCGAGCAGCGCCTTGTTGCTGGGATGGGCGAGCACGGCCTGCTCCAGCACCGCCACCGCCTGCGCGCGCTGGCCGCTGTCGCGCAGCGCCTTGCCGTATTCGACGACAATGGCGGGATCGCTGGGCTTGGCGCGGTAACGCTCGCGCAGGGCGTCCATCACCGGCCTGGCGTCGGCTTTGGTGTTCGAACTGGCCGCGGATTGCTGCTTGCCGCCGAGCGCACCGGTGACGTCCTCGATGCCGGTGGTCTGGCAGCCGCCGAGGGCCAGGATCAGAACGGCGGCACACAGATATCTCGCCGGGGAAAAGGCGAGGGACAAACGCTTGGACATACTCTGATCACTCGGCAACTGATCAGAGATGCTTGCCGATTAACGCTAAAGTCCCGTTAAGGACGCGGCCCCTCGCGTCTCAATCGACGAATTCAGCGCCGAATTCGCAGCCGATGCGCCAGCGCAGGCGGCACTGGCGGGAATAATCCGGTGCGAAGATGATGGTGAATTGCGGCGGCACTTCGAGAAACTCGGCCACCACCTTCACGCCACCATCCGAAATATCCGTGATCGTGCAGTCCCGTGGCAGCGAACCCGCGCCAAAATGGATCTTGGCGAGCCGGCTGCACACCCGACGTTCGCTTCTCCGGCGATTTGCAAGCATTGAACTGTTCACCCGTTAGACCACGGCCCATCCCGCAGGCCTAGGAGTAGCGGACATTCGTTGGAATGTGCTGAGGACAGAAGCCGGCATTCGAGGCGTAGTGTCGGCTTGGCGTTTACGCCCCATTAGGGCTTGCGCGCCCTCCGCAAATGTTCCCCTATTGTTCTTGCGGAGAGAGCCGGGCTCTGCTACCCCTAATTGTACGAGAGGGGCAGGCTGGTTTGAGCATGGTTCAGCGGGTTTCCACCGTCGCCTTTGAGGGGATCGAGGCCCGTGCGGTCGACGTGCAGGTGCAGGTCGCGCCGGGCCTGCCGGCCTTCGCCATCGTCGGCCTGCCGGACAAGGCGGTGTCGGAGGCACGGGAGCGGGTGCGCTCGGCGCTGATCGCCTCGGGACTCGCACTGCCCGCGCGCCGGATCATCGTCAATCTGGCCCCGGCGGACCTGCCGAAGGAAGGCAGCCATTACGATCTGCCGATCGCGCTCGGCCTGATGGCGGCGATCGGGGCGATTCCGCCGGATGCGCTGACCGGGTTCACCGTGCTCGGCGAGCTCGGCCTCGACGGCTCGATCGCGCCCGTGGCCGGCGTTCTTCCCGCCGCGATGGGCGCCAATATGCGCGAGGAAGGGCTGATCTGTCCGGCCTCTTGCGGCTCCGAAGCGGCCTGGGCGAGCCCGGACATCCAGATCATCGCAGCACACTCGCTGATCCAGATCGCCAACCATTTCAAGGGCACGCAGGTGCTGTCGCGGCCCTCGCCGAAGGTGCACGAGGCCGCCGCATCCACGCTCGACCTGCGCGACATCAAGGGTCAGGAAAGCGCCAAGCGGGCGCTGGAGATCGCGGCCGCCGGCGGACATCACCTGCTCATGATCGGCGCGCCCGGTGCCGGCAAATCGATGCTGGCGGCGCGGCTGCCCTCGATCCTGCCGCCGCTGTCGCCCAGCGAGTTGCTCGAGGTCTCGATGATCGCCTCCGTCGCCGGCGAGATCGAAGGCGGCGCGTTGACGGCGCGGCGGCCGTTCCGCTCGCCGCATCATTCCGCGAGCATGGCCGCGCTCACCGGCGGCGGCATGCGCGCGAAGCCCGGCGAGATCTCGCTGGCGCATCAGGGCGTGTTGTTCCTCGACGAGCTGCCGGAGTTCGATCCGCGCGTGCTGGATTCGCTGCGGCAACCGCTGGAGAACGGCGAGGTCGCGGTGTCGCGCGCCAATCACCGTGTCACCTACCCTGCCCGCTTCATGCTGGTCGCGGCGATGAATCCCTGCCGCTGCGGCAACGCGTTCGAGCCCGGCTATTCCTGCAAGCGCGGCCGCGTCGACCGCTGCACCGGCGATTACCAGGCGCGCATCTCCGGTCCCCTGATGGACCGCATCGATTTGCGCATCGAGGTGCCGGCCGTGACCGCGGCCGATCTGATCCTGCCGCCGCCGGCGGAGGGATCGGCCGAGGTCGCCGCGCGCGTGGCGGCGGCGCGCGACATCCAGCTCGCGCGCTATGCCGACGCCGGTCTGCCAAAAGTCCGAACCAATGCCGAAGCGCCGGCCTCGGTGCTGGAGGAGATCGCCAAGCCGGACGCGCAGGGACAAAAACTGCTGCGCGAGGCCGCCGAGACGATGCGGCTGTCGGCGCGCGGCTATCACCGCGTGCTGCGGGTGGCGCGCACGCTGGCCGACCTCGATTCCGCGCAACAGATCGGCCGGCTGCATCTGGCCGAGGCGCTGTCCTATCGCGCACTCGCAGAGGATGTGCGGCAGCCGGCTTGATGATCGAGCGCATCAACCCGGCGGTAACGAGTTTCCTTTACGCTCTGCAAACCATAAGGCCCGGTCATCTTTGCGTTCAGAGTTCCCGAGGGCCCGGCGAGTAGAGTGTCATGTTGCGTCTCAAGATCCTGGCTTCGGTTGTCCCCCTGCTGGCGGCTGCGGTCTTTGCCCGCGCGGAGATCGGATCCGTCTCGCATCCCTGCATCGCGCTGGGCGACACCTCGGTCGAGCTCACCTCGCTGTTCTGGACCGCAGGCGTGCATGTCGCCTTCACCGAGGATCCCGAGCGGGCCACGGTGCGGGTTCAGATCACCGACGATGCCGACGCTGCGGACTTCGCATTGGTCGACGACGGCCTCGGTTCCGAGCCGGACTCCTGTCAGGCCAATCCCGCAACGCGCCTCGTCTCGATTGCCGCGCAGCCCGTCGATGGCGGCCAGGTGATCTATCTCTCCACCGACGGGCCGGCGGATTACCGCATCTATGTGCGCTCAAGATCGTTCTCGCAGCGCGAGGCGGCGGCGCTGATCGTCGGCGCCCATGGCGATACTCATGGCGATCCTCATGGCGGTCATCGCCCGCTGCCGCTCCAGGCCGCCTCGCTTTAGGCCGTTAACACCTCGTTAGTCCTGTTTGAAGGCATCCACAAAGCCTCAAACTGTTCGCAAGGTCGGGGCGCCATCGTCGCGTGCGGCAGTGGTGGGGTTTCGGACAAGAGTCGGGGTGGCGATGGGTCGGACGTTCCGGATCAAGGTGCGCATGCGCCGCTTCAGGCGACAGCATCCCCGCATCGCCTTTGCGATCCGCTCCTTCATGATCTTCTCGGCGACGTTCGGCGGCGCCTATGGTTTCGTCTCCGGCAGCCGGTCCGAGAATTCGGGCTACGATCCCTACGCCTTTGCGATCGGCGCGAGCTTCCTGTTCGCGCTTGCCTGCCTCGGCCTTGCAACGCTGAGCATGCGGCTGCGCTTCGTGAGCAAACGGCTGCGCACGCTCGCCGCCCACAACGAGACGCTGATCGACCGCAATTGGGAGCTGAAGGAAGCGGAAGAACGCGCCCGCAGCCTGTTCGAACAGCAGGGCGACCTCATCGTGCTGCGCGACACCGATGGCCGCATCACCTTCGCCAACGAGGCCTATTGCGCGCTCGCGGGCCAGCCGCGCAGCGCGCTGGTCGGCACCCGCTTCGACTTCGACGTTCTGGAGCAGGGCGACAGCGCGCGCGAGAGCAACGGCACGCGCATCCACGACCAGAAGATCGCAACCCCGCTCGGCGCGCGCTGGATTGCCTGGCGCGAGGGCTATGTCCGTCTCGATGCCGGCCAGCCCGCCGAATTGCAGAGCGTGGGACGCGACGTCACCGACCGCACCGAGACCGAACGCGCCTTGTCCGATGCGCGCGACCAGGCCGACGCCGCCAACCGCGCCAAATCGCGCTTCCTGGCGATGGCCTCGCACGAGATCCGCACGCCGCTGAACGGCATCATCGGCATGGGTGGTCTCTTGCTCGACACCCATCTGACGCCGGAGCAGACGACCTACGCGAAGGCGGTGAAGACCTCGGGCGAGGCCTTGATGGCGCTGATCGAGGAACTGCTCGACTATTCCAAGATCGAGGCCGGCAAGCTCGACCTCGAGCAGCGCCCGTTCGCGCTCTCGACCCTGGTCGAGGAGATCACCGAGCTGCTCGCGCCCCGCGCGCAGGCAAAGCAGCTCGAGATCGCCGCCTATGTCGACGAGCGCCTGCCGCTGGAAGTGGTCGGCGACGCCGCACGGCTGCGCCAGGTGCTGCTCAATCTCGCCGGCAACGCCATCAAGTTCACGGCGAGCGGCGGCGTGGCGCTGATCGTCGAGCCCGGCATCTGGCCGAGCGAGATCAGCTTCCTCGTCCGCGACACCGGCATCGGCATCGCGCCGGAGGCGCAGCAACGCATCTTCCGCGAATTCGAGCAGGCCGACGAGCGCGTCGCGCGCACCTATGGCGGCACCGGACTCGGCCTTGCCATCAGCGAGCGCATCGTCAAGCGCATGGGCGGCCGGATCACGCTTACGAGCGAGCCCGGCAAAGGCTCGACCTTCGAGATCGCGGTGCCGCTTCCGCCGTCGCAGGCCAGCGCGGGGCAGACCGCCTTTCCAAGTCCTGATCTCACCGGCAAGTCGATCCTCCTCGTCGCCGACGGCATCGAGGCCTCGCTGGTCGCGCGGCGCCTGGAGCGTTGGGCTGGCCAGACCTGCCTGGTCGCCGACGCGACGGTCGCCGAAGCGCTGCTGCCAGAACGCTCATGGCACGCGGTGCTGATCGATCGTGCGATCGGCCCCGCCGTGGCCGACCATCTCGGCGAAATGGCCCGCGCGCATGCGCCAACACGGCTTGTGCTGCTGACGTCGAGCTCGCGCCATGAAAAGCTGTCGCCGGCCTTCACCGGCTTTCTGGTGAAGCCGCTGCGGGCCGCCTCGCTTGCCGCGCGCCTCTCGCTGACGCCGGAGGTCGCCTCGCCCGAGCTCGCGCCGGAACCGCCGGCTGAAGCGGCCGGCGCGACGGAAGCAAAAGGCCTGTCGATCCTCGTCGCCGAGGACAACGAGATCAACGCGCTGTTGATGCGCTCGCTGCTGACGAAGCTCGGCCACCGCGTCGTCATCGCCGTCAACGGCGAGGCCGCGCTGGAATCCTGGCTCGCAGCGTCGTCGGCCGGCACGCCCTATGACCTCGTGCTGATGGACATCCAGATGCCGCAGCTCGACGGCATCGAGGCGACGAAGCGGATCCGCGCGCATGAGGCCGCCAAGGGCAGCCACCACACGCCGATCCTCGCGCTCACCGCCAATACGCTGGTGGAGGATCGCTATGCCTGCTTCGAGGCAGGCATGAACGGATTTCTGATCAAGCCGCTCGACCGGGAGAAGCTGGAAGAAGCGCTGGCTAGCCTCGCGGCGTCGCGGCGGCTTGCCGTCTGATCCGGACGTCGCGGGAACCCTCATCGCCGCCAGTGCTCGACAACCCGCCGCCAGCGCGGCAGAGGCGGGGCGCGACTTGCCGCTCCGCCACGGTCCTGTGCTACC
Organism: Bradyrhizobiaceae bacterium; assembly: GCA_003963435.1. Lineage (GTDB taxonomy): Bacteria > Pseudomonadota > Alphaproteobacteria > Rhizobiales > Xanthobacteraceae > Bradyrhizobium. The sequence continues at coordinate 9,351 of RXJC01000176.1, forward strand.
AACGTCCCCTAAAGGCGCGACTGGAGGCCGGCGACACGTGAGAACATCGGAAGACCGCTCATTCCTGATCTGGCTGGGCATCATCACCCTCGCCTTCGGCTGGCTGCTTTGGCCATTCTCCGGCGCCTTGTTGTGGGCCATGCTGCTGGCGATCATCTTCGCGCCGTTCTATCGACGCTGCCTGGAAACGCTTCCGGAATGGCGCAACCTTGCCGCGCTTTTCACCGTCTTGGTCGTGGTCGTCATGGTCCTGATCCCCGTCGGGGTCGTGATCGCTTCGCTCATTGACCAGGGAGGCGAGCTGGTTCAGCGCGTTCAGAGCGGCGAGATCAATCTGGCTCATCCCCTGCAGCAGCTGAAAGCCGCGCTGCCGGACTGGGCCGCGTCGATGTCGGATCGCCTCGCCGGCATCGATCTGACGCCCCTGAAGGAGCGCCTGTCGAGCCTGGTGGTTCCGGCCGGCCAGCAGCTCGCGGGGCACGCGATCAACATCGGCCAGCTGACGCTGGAGTTCGTCGCGAGCCTGCTCGTGATGCTGTACCTGCTGTTCTTCTTCCTGCGCGATGGCGACGAGCTGAGCCTGCGCATCCGCAACGCGCTGCCGCTGCGCGAGAGCCACACCGCCGAAATCATGGATGCGTTCACCCTGGCGGTTCGCGGGACGATCAAGGGTATCATCCTGGTTGCCCTGATCCAGGGCGCGCTTGGCGGGGTGATTTTCTGGCTGCTCGGCCTGACGGCGCCGCTGCTGGCGGGAGCCATCATGGCGCTGCTTTCGCTGCTGCCCGTGCTCGGCTCCGCCCTGGTCTGGGCTCCGGTCGGTCTCTATTTGCTGGTGGCCGGCTCAGCCACGAAAGGGATCATCCTGCTGGCGTTCGGAACCTTCGTGATCGGTCTCGCCGACAATTTTCTTCGCCCCATCCTGGTCGGCCAGTCGATCCAGATGCCAAGCTATGTCGTGCTCCTCGCGACCTTGGGCGGCCTTGCGACGCTCGGAGCGAACGGCTTCGTCATCGGTCCGCTCGTCGCCGCCATGTTTCTGACGGCGTGGAACATCTTCGTCGGCGCAAAAGAGCGACAGGAGCTCCGTAAGTGACCTGTTACGCCGCGTGAGCAACGAAACGCGGCGCGGAGAGTTTATCAGGCGGGCCGAGAGTTCCCTTGAAGATGGTGTCCGTCTTTGCGGCGCGCTTGCAATGCGGGCACACGAAGAGATGGGCGATGATCGGAACCGGCTCATCCGCGAGCAGCTCCGAGCGGTACCATCTCATCTCGATGTGACAATCGGGGCAGGTCGGTGCTTCGAGCTGCTCCGCGGCGCTTCTCAGACGATCAACCATGGAGCCCTCGCGTTTCGGACGTCATAGCCGAATACCGCTTGGCGGTCTGCAACAAAAGATACGTCGCCGAACAGGTGAACCGTCGATCGGCGGACTAAAGCCGCCTGAGCGCCACGCTTTCCACCGTGTGGTCGGCGCCCTTCTTCAGGATCAGCGTCGCGCGCGGGCGGGTCGGCAGGATGTTGTCCTCGAGGTTGGCGAGGTTGGTGCGCTCCCAGATCGCGATGGCCGTAGCGGTGGCTTCCTCGTCCGACAGCAGCGCGTAGCGGTTGAAATAGGATTTGGGATTGGTGAACGCGGTGTCGCGCAGCGCCAGGAAGCGCTTGATGTACCATTGTCGCAGCGCCGCCTCGTCGGCGTCGATATAGACCGAGAAATCGAAGAAGTCGGAGACGACAGGCACCGCCTTGCCGTCGCGCGGCAGCTTGCCGGTCTGCAGCACGTTGACGCCCTCGACGATCAAGATGTCGGGCTGGTCGATCTCGGCCCACTGGTTCGGCACGATGTCGTAGGTCAGATGCGAATAGACCGGGGCGCGCACATGACGGCGACCGGACTTGATATCGGAGAGGAAGCTCAGCAGCAGCGGCAGGTCGTAACTCTCGGGGAAACCCTTCTTCTGCATGATGCCCTGCCGATCGAGCACGGCGTTCGGATAAAGAAATCCGTCGGTCGTGATCAGCTCGACCTTCGGGCGCGGCGACCAGCGCGCCAGCAGGGCCTGGAGCACGCGGGCCGTGGTCGATTTTCCGACGGCGACCGACCCGGCGACGCCGATGATGTATGGCACCTTGCGGTCGCGGATGTTGAGGAACTGGCGCTCGGCGTAATACAGGCGCTGCATCGCATCGACATAGATCGAAAGCAGACGCGACAGCGGTAGATAGATGTCCTCGACCTCCTTGAGGTCGAGGCGGTCGTGCAGCGAGCGCAGCCGGTCGAACTCGCCCGGCTCCAGCGTCATCGGCGTGTCGTCGCGCAGACGCGCCCATTCTTCGCGCGTATAGATGCGATACGGATTATACTGCTGCTCGGGTGCGCGGATATCCATGACGCCGCCTTTCCGTTGCTCTAGCGCATGATCCGGAGCCGAAGGCCGCGTCAGCGCAAAGTGTGAAGCGGTTTTCCGAAAAGATCATGCTCAAACAATAACCTCAATCGCTTTTGCGCGACGCCTTTTCTTCCAACCCTGACATCGAGGTACGCTTGCCAAGCGCGGCCTCGACCTCGTCCAGCTTTACGCCGCGTGCCTTCAAAAGCACAAGGAAATGATAGAGCAGGTCCGCGCTCTCGGCGATCAGATGCGCGCGGTCGTTTTCGACTGCAGCGATTACGGTTTCGACTGCCTCCTCGCCGAACTTCTTGGCGCAATGCTCGGCGCCCTTGTCGAGCAGCTTACGGGTATAGGAGGCCTCGCCGCCGGCCGCGGCGCGGGCATCGATGGTCTCGGCCAGATCGTGGATCGTGAAACGCGGCATCGGAATTACTCGGAAAACGCACCCGGCCAGAGGCCAATCCCTGCCGGCATGTGTAGCATTTCTATGAAGCGGAGTCGTCAGGCATCGAGGCGCATCGGCAGCCCGCGCCGGGCCATGTGCTCCTTGGCTTGCCGGATGGTGAATTCCCCGAAATGGAAGATCGAGGCCGCCAGCACAGCCGTGGCGTGTCCGTCGCGGATGCCGTCGACGAGATGGTCGAGATTGCCGACGCCGCCCGAGGCGATCACGGGCACGGGAACGCTATCTGCGATCGCCCGGGTCAGCGGGATGTCGAAACCCTGCCGTGTGCCGTCCCGATCCATCGAGGTGAGCAGGATTTCGCCGGCGCCGAGCGCGACGACTTCCTGGGCATATTCGATCGCATCGATACCGGTCGAATTGCGCCCGCCATGCGTAAAAATCTCCCAGCGGTCGCCGCCCGGACGCTTGACCCGCTTGGCGTCGATCGCGACCACGACGCACTGTTCGCCGAATTTTTCGGCAGCTTCCTTGACGAACTCGCGCCGCGACACCGCCGCGCTGTTGATCGACACCTTGTCGGCGCCGGCACGCAGCAGCGTCTTGATGTCGTTGACTTCACGCACGCCGCCACCGACGGTGACAGGCATGAAGCAGGCCTCCGCGGTGCGGCGGACCACGTCCAGCATGATGCCGCGGTTCTCATGGGTTGCGGTGATATCGAGGAAGGTGAGCTCGTCGGCACCGGCCGCGTCATAGGCGATCGCGGCTTCGACGGGATCGCCGGCATCCCTGAGATCAACGAAGTTGACACCCTTGACGACGCGGCCGTCCTTGACGTCGAGGCAGGGGATCACGCGCACCTTGAACATGTGTCAGCTCCTGCGCGCGTCGCGGATCAAGGTGAGGGCGGCGGCGGGATCGAGCCGGCCATCGTAAAGCGCGCGGCCGGCGATGGCGCCGGCGAGCTTCTTCGCGCGCGGCGTCAGCATGGCCTTGACGTCCTCGATCGAGGCGAGGCCGCCCGAGGCGATCACCGGAATCGAGATGGCGTCCGCCAGCGCGATGGTCGCGTCCAGGTTCAGGCCCCTAAGCAGGCCATCGCGTGCGATGTCGGTGAAGATGATCGCCGCGACGCCGGCATCCTCGAACCGCCTGGCGATCTCCAGCACCGTCACCTGCGAGGTTTCGGCCCAGCCTTCGACCGCGACCTTGCCGTCGCGGGCATCGAGCCCGACCGCGACGCGGCCGGGGAATTTCTTTGCCGCCGCCTTCACCAATTCCGGATCGCGCACCGCGGCGGTGCCAATGATGACGCGGGTGATGCCCTTGTCGAGCCAGGCTTCGACGGTCTTGAGATCGCGAATGCCGCCACCGAGCTGCACCGGGATCGGAATCGTCTTCAGCATCGCCTCGACGGCCTCGGCGTTCACCGGCTTGCCGGCGAAGGCACCGTCGAGGTCGACGACATGGAGATATTCAAAGCCTTGCTCGACGAAGCTTTGCGCCTGCGCCGCAGGATTGAGGTTGAACACCGTCGCGCGCGCCATGTCGCCTTGCTCGAGGCGCACGCACTGGCCGTTCTTGAGATCGATCGCGGGAAAGAGAATCACGGTTTCCATCGCAGAAAGTTCGAGATCAGGGCGAGGCCAAAGCGCTGGCTCTTCTCGGGGTGAAATTGCGTGCCGATCGCGGTGTCCTTGCCGACGATTGCGGTGACGGGCCCGCCGTAATCGGCGCGCGCCAGCACGTCCGCCTCGTTGGCGGCGTTGAGGTGGTAGGAGTGCACGAAATAGGCGTGCTGGCCCTTGGGGCCGAGCGGCAGCCTGTTCAGCACCGGATGCTCCTGCAGCAGCTCGAGCGTGTTCCAGCCCATGTGCGGGATCTTCAGGCTCTCGTCGCGCGGCGTGATCTTCTCGACGTCACCGCCGATCCAGTTGAGGCCTTCGGTGATGACATGCTCCTTGCCGCGGCTCGCCATCAGCTGCATGCCGACGCAGATGCCGAAGAACGGCCGCGCCTTGACCCGCACCGCCTCGGTGATCGCCTCGACCATGCCGTTGACGGCATCGAGCCCGCGCCGGCAATCGGCAAAGGCGCCGACGCCCGGCAGCACCAGGCGATCGGCCTCGTAAGCCCGGTCCGGATCGCTGGTGACAAAGACCTTTTGCGGGTTCTCCAGGCTGCGCGCGGCGCGCTCGAAAGCCTTCGCGGCGGAATGCAGATTGCCGGAACCGTAATCGATGATGGCGACGCTCATCTTGACCCTCCCGGTTCTGGAAACAATCCAATGATGCCGCCGGCCGGAACCGGCGGCGGATTCGAGAATGGCTGACCCGGCACGCTGCGGGTCGGCGGCGGGCCGCCGCGATCGACGGCCCATTGATCGTTGGCGATGCCGCGCTGTGACTTGCTCCAGCGCTCGAAGAAGCGGCGCTCGGCGGTGTCCTCGTCGTCGGCAACCACCACGTCGAGCTGGCGCCATTTGCCGCGCGACAGCGTCCAGCGACGCAGGCTCGAGGCTTCAAGGCCCGTCAGCAGCGCGACGATGAGATCGGCGAGGAAGATCGACGAGCGCCCGACACCAAGGCTCGACAGCCCCGCGTTGAACGCAGCCACGAAGATCAGATAGCCGACCAGCGCCAGCCACAGCCGATTCCAGAGCAGCCAGAACGGTCCGAAGATCATGGCCCAGAAATGAAAACCGTCGCGCACGAACACGAATTTGTCGGTCGCGCGCAGATCGGCTCCGGCGGGGGAGGGAGCATGAACTGTGTAGACAGGCATGGTGATGCCTCGTTCCCAGGGATTCAGTGATACCGCAAGCGGCGCGTGCCGCCACCGGCCGAAAGACGTCAGCCGCCGAGCGAGCCCTTGGTGGACGGGATCTCGCCCACAGCCTTCGGGTCGATCGCGACCGCCGTGCGCAGCGCCCGCGCCAGACCCTTGAAGCAGGACTCGGCGATATGGTGGCTGTTATCGCCATATAGGGTCTCGACGTGGAGAGTCACGCCGGCGTTCATGGCAAAGGCCTGGAACCATTCGCGCACCAGCTCGGTGTCGAACTCACCGATTTTGTCGCGGGGGAAGTCGGCCTTGAACACCAGGAACGGGCGGCCCGAGATGTCGATGACCACGCGCGACAGCGTCTCGTCCATGGGCATGTGCACGCCGGCATAGCGGGTGATGCCCGCCATGTTGCCGAGCGCCTGCTTGACCGCCTGGCCGAGCGCGATGCCGGTATCTTCGGTGGTATGGTGATAGTCAATGTGCAAATCGCCCACCGCCTTGACCGTGAGGTCGATGCGGGAATGGCGGGCGAGGAGATCGAGCATATGGTCGAAAAAGCCGATGCCGGTCGCGATATTGGCCACGCCGGTGCCATCGAGGTTCACGGAGACCTCGATGTCGGTTTCCTTGGTCTTGCGCTTGATCGTCGCGGTGCGCATTGAAAGCTGGCTTTCATCCTGGCTAGAGAGCCGAAACGGCGGTCTTTTAACAGCCAAATGACACCTTCGCTACTGCGGGAACGGCTGGCGGGGCCTCTACTTCTGCCTATGGTGAGCGAAATTCGGCCCGGAACGGCCCGTTGTGCCCTTAGTCCTGACCGCCTAAATCAGGCCGGACAACGAGGATCATTCATGCAGGATTCCCAACGCAGCTCGCCGGGCTGGCACGGCACCACGATTTTGACGGTCCGCAAGGGCGGCAGGGTGGTAGTCGGCGGCGACGGCCAGGTCTCGATCGGCCAGACCGTGATCAAATCCAACGCCAAGAAGGTCCGAAAGCTCGGCAAGGGCGACGTGATCGGCGGCTTTGCCGGTGCGACCGCCGATGCCTTCACCCTGTTCGAGCGGTTGGAGGCCAAGCTCGATCAATATCCGGGGCAGCTCACCCGGGCGGCCGTGGAGCTCGCCAAGGACTGGCGCACCGACCGCTATTTGCGCCGGCTGGAGGCCATGATGATCGTGGCCGACAAGGACGT
>RXJC01000211.1 GCA_003963435.1 Bradyrhizobiaceae bacterium
GGATCTGGCCGACGCGGATCGGGACGCCCGCTTCGACCAGGAATGGCTCCAGCACCTGGAACAGCAGCCGCGACAGATCGTCCGTGCGCGGCGGCGGGGCCTCATCGGCCTCGGTCTTGCGGACGATCTTGCGCAATTGATCGAGCACGAGCGTAGCCACGGCCGTGTCCTGGCCGCGCTCGAGCGCACGCTCGAACTCCCGCATCAGCAGCGCCTGCGACTGCGGCGGGAGCTGCGCGAGATATTCCCTCAGCCGCTCGATCGATGTCTGGCTCATGCGCCCGGGTAATGCACGGTAAAATGGCGGACATGGGATGTGTCCGACCCGATCATAGGAGGGCCCCACTTAAGAAGCCGTTTAGCACGTGGGACCGAATCCCCCGCAGTTGGCTTGAGGCGGGCCATGCGGAGGACGAAAAGTGAAGTTCCGGCAATGCGTTACACTCCCGGAAGAACCAGCTCGGCCCGCAGGCCGCCGGTCGGCGCGCCGCCGAGCGAGAGGCTGCCGCCGTAGAGCGCGGCAAGGTCCGTCACGATCGACAGCCCCAGTCCCGATCCGGGCTTGGACTCGTCGAGCCGCTGGCCGCGCCGGGAGACCTGGGCGCGCTCGGCCTCTGACAGGCCGCGGCCGTCGTCGTCGACGACGATCCGCAGCCGCGGGCCGGCGCCCGCCTGGTGCGGCGGCTCGACCATCACCTCGATGAAGACGCGCGAAGTCGCCCATTTGCAGGCGTTGTCGACGAGATTGCCGACCATCTCCTCCAGGTCCTGGCGCTCGCCGCGGAATTTCGCCGTCGGATCGGCCTTGGCCTCGACCGCGATGCCGCGGTCGCGATGGATCTTCTCCATGGTCCGCCGCAGCGCCTCGATGGCGGGCGCCACCTCCGTCACGGTCGCGACCACCGAGACCCGCGCGGCGATGCGAGCACGCTCCAGATGGTGGGCGACCTGGTCGCGCATCACATCCGCCTGCTCCATCACCTTGGCCGCGAACGGGTCCGCCGCATGGGCGCCGGCCTCGTTGACGATGACCGAGAGCGGCGTCTTGATCGCATGGGCGAGATTGCCGACATGGGTGCGTGCGCGCTCGACGATCTCGCGGTTGGCATCGATCAGCGCGTTGGTCTCGCGCGCCAAGGGCGCGATCTCGACCGGGAATTCGCCCTCAAGCCGCTCCGCCCGTCCCGAACGAATGTCGGCAATGGACTCCGAGATGCGCTTGAGCGGCGCGAGGCCGAAGCGGACCTGGAACACAGTCGTGAGCAGCAAGACAATGCCGAGCGCGGTGAAGGTGCCGCCGAGGTAATAGTCGAAGCTGCGGGTCTCGTCGAAGATCTCGGTGTCGTCGCCCGCGACGCTGACCAGAAACTTGCCGTCGGCGCCGAGATCGACGGGACGTTCGACCATGCGCAGGTTCTGTCCCTCGGGCCCATCGACATAAGCGAGCCGAATGCCGGCGGCGGTGAGCTCGGCGCCCTGCTCTTCCAGCTTCGGCAGCTTCTTGTCCCAGAGCGAGCGCGAGGAGCGCACCTCCGGCTTCTCGGTGTCGGTCCGCGTGATCTGCCAGTACCAGCCCGACAGCGGCAGCTCGAACAGCGGCTCGCCCAGCGACTGGAACTGGCGGTCCGGCGGCTCGTCGGGGGTGGCGACTTCGGCGATGAGGGTGCGCAGATAGAGGTTGAGCCGGCGGTCGAAGGCGCGCTCGGTGGCGTTCTTGTAGACCGACGACAACACCACGCCGGTGATGGCCAGGATCACCACGAGCCAGGCGGTCGCCGACAGGAACAGTCGGTTGGCAAGTGAGCTAGCGGCCATCGGAACGATCCCGGAAGGCGCAGGATGGCAGGGCGTCGGAGGTCATGACCGGACCAAGGCCCCTGTCGGGCGGCCCGTCAAGCCCCGGGACGCGTCAAGCGGCCGGCGGGGTCAGGAGATAACCGAGGCCGCGGACGGTCTGGATGATGTCGACGTCGAGCTTCTTGCGGATGCGGCCGACGAACACCTCGATCGTGTTGGAGTCGCGGTCGAAGTCCTGGTCGTAGAGGTGCTCGACCAGTTCGGTACGCGACACCACCCGCCCGGAATGGTGCATGAGGTAGGCCAGAAGCCGATATTCGTGCGAGGTCATCTTGACCGGATTGCCCGACACGCTGACCCGGCCGGTCCTGGTGTCGAGGGTCACAGGGCCGCAGCTGAGCTCGCTCTGGGCATGACCGGTCGAGCGGCGCAGCAGCGCGCGGATGCGGGCCAGCACCTCCTCGAGGTGGAACGGTTTTGCGACATAGTCGTCGGCGCCGGCGTCGAAGCCCTGCACCTTGTCGCTCCAGCGGTCGCGCGCGGTGAGGATCAGCACCGGCATGGTGCGGCCGTTGCGGCGCCAGGCCTCCAGCACCGAGATGCCGTCCTTCTTCGGCAGGCCGATGTCGAGCACGACGGCATCATAAGGCTCGTTGTCGCCGAGATAATGCCCCTCTTCCCCGTCGAACGCCCGATCGACGACATAGCCGGCGTCGGTCAGCGCCTTGGTGAGCTGGCGATTGAGATCGGGGTCGTCCTCAACAACGAGCAGGCGCACGCTTCTCTCCAGAAATAAGACGCATCAACACCGCGCCAGATGAGCAATTCCGGCGTGAACTGAATATGAACGCCGGGAACCGGCTGCGTTACTTTTTGGTCATATACGCTGTGTTGGCAGCCAACGCGACTGCGCCCGCCCTGCGGCCGGACGAGCCGGCAGCAGGACGGGCGCAATCTGCCGCGTGACGCGGCGCCCTGGAAGGTCCGCCCTTCCCGTGAAGCCGGCCGTCAGGTCCGGAAGAACACGAACCAGATGACGGCGAGGATCAGGATCGCAAGCCCGGTCGAGATGGCGAGCAGCGCCGCCACCGAAGGTCCTGGCTCGCCCTGACGTGCCTCGGTCGCAGTTTCCACGATCTGATGCTGGTCTCGCGTGGTTGCCATGATGCCCTCAATCTCTGCGTGTCGCCTCCGATGACCGCGACGTCCTCGCAGCCGTGTGTCCGGAGCCAACGCCCGATCCGATACGATGTTCCGGCGCTTAGCCCCCGGTCGGGCCGCCCGCGGCCGGCGGCCAGTTAACGCAGTTGGCGGATTCAGCGATCGGCCTTGCTATGATTCGCTGTTCCCCGGTGGTATTCTGGGACGTTGTCCTCTGTTGCGTTTGGAGTAGCCCATGGCCCCCCGCGCCAATTGGAAGGGTTTTCTGCGGTTGTCGCTCGTGACCTGTCCGGTCGCGCTCTATCCGGCCACTTCGGATACCGAGAAGGTCTCCTTCAACCAGATCAACCGCAAGACCGGGCACCGGATCAAGTACCTCAAGGTCGACGCCGAGACCGGTGACGAGGTCACCTCCGAGGACATCGTCAAGGGCTACAAGGTCGACACCGACACCTATATCGAGGTCACCAAGGACGAGCTCGACGACATTGCGCTCGACTCCACGCATACGATCGAGATCGACGAGTTCGTGCCGAAGGCCGACATCGACATCCGCTATCTTATCCGCCCCTATTATCTCGTGCCGGACGGCAAGGTCGGCCACGACGCCTATGCGGTGATCCGCGAGACCATCCGCAGCATGGACAAGGTGGCGATCGGCCGCGTGGTGCTGACCAATCGCGAGCACATCATCGCGCTCGAGCCGCTGGGGAGCGGGCTGATGGGCACGCTGCTGCGCTACCCCTACGAGGTGCGCAGCGAGACCGAGTATTTCGACGACATCCAGGACGTGAAGCTGACCAAGGACATGCTCGACCTCGCCAGACACATCGTCGAGAAGAAGTCCGGCGCGTTCGAGCCCGAGCTGTTCGAGGACCATTACGAGACCGCCCTGATCGATCTCATCAACAAGAAGCGCTCGGGCATGCCGATCGCGGCCAAGGCGGCGCCGAAGAGCAGCGGCAACGTCATCAATTTGATGGACGCGCTGAAGAAGAGCATCGCGAACGAGAAGGACACCGCGCCCGCGGTCAAGGTCGCCAAGGAGACCAAGGCCAAGAAGGCCAAGAAGCGCGTCGAGGGCCAGCGCGAGATGCTGCTGCCGATATCAGGCAAGGGCGGCAAGGACGCAGCGGCGAAGACCGCGAAGGAGGCCACGAAGAAGGCCGCCGACAAGCCGGTGCGCGCGCCGGCGCGGACCAAGAAGGCGGGCTGAGCATCGCTTCTGCAATCACGCGGTGATGTCCCTCCTTCCGGATCGGGCGGCCTGACATGCCCTGGTCGACGGCATTCGACGATCCCGTTCCCGTGAGCAGCAGGCACCAGCTCCTCACGCTTCAACAGGCGGCGGACTACATCATGCAGCTGCCCGAGGACGCCCAGCGCGAGGCGCACTGGCAGACCGCAATCGAGACCCTGATCAAGGCGGCCGAGACCGGCGGCGGCTGGGTGATGTTCGCCCGCATCGCCATGTTGCGGGCGCTGAACGCGCGTGGCCGGCGCGGATGAGCGCGACGGCCCGACCAACAGCCTCAACAATTCGTTAAGCGGCACGGCTCTCCCCCGCTGCGACCTGGCCCCGTGGCTCCCACAGGCCTGATCGGCACGCTCCGCCAACCCTGCCGGCGGGGGCCGCCGATTTGAATCCATTTGAATGTACCGATGGAACCCAAATTTAATGGATGGCGTCGTATCAACGGACGCGCGATCGCCCGGGCTTAATTCTTTTGGCGCGCATAAAGACTTATTCGATCGATTTGCGAGTTCGATCACGACGGGACCATGCGTTGGATCGGATGAAGAGGAGTTGGCAATGCGTTTGCTTCGGTCGTTCCTTGCCGATGAGAATGGTGCAACCGCGATCGAGTACGGCCTGATTGCCGCGGGGATCGCGCTCGCCATCGTCACCATCGTGAACAACACGGGCGGCGCCCTGCTCAATAACAAGTTCAACTCGATCGACGCCGCAGTGAAGTAACCGGCCGGATACGGCCATTCGGCATCGGCGACATCGCCATGGCGCGCAGGCCCGCCGGTCGCGCGGGCCATGATCTGGGTCAACAGCACCGGGACCGCGACGTCTAAGCATGGAGGCCGAGTTTCCTCCCTGCCGGCCTGTCCATGCATCCAGACCTTCCACACTCCCATCTGAAAATCCGCCGCGTCCGGCTCGATACCGGCCGCGAGAACGTCGTCATCATCTCCAGGCAGTCGAAGGCGCTGCGCGCCGAGATCTTCCGCGGCTTCAGCCGCGTCGAGCTGAGCCAGGGCGGCAAGGTCCTGCTCGCGACCTTGCTGATCACCGACGACGATACGCTGGTGGCCCCGGACGAGATCGGCCTCTCTGAACCGGCGCTGCGCCGCTTTGGGCAAGGCGCCGGCACACTTGTCACGGTCAGGCCTGCCGCACCTCCGGAGAGCCTGGAAGCGGTGCGCGCGAAGATCCGCGGGCGAATTCTGAGCCAGGCCGAGATCGGCGCGATCATCAACGACCTCGCGCATTATCGTTACTCCGACATGGAGATCGCCGCCTTCCTGATCGGCTCGGCGAGCTTCATCACCAGCGACGAGTTGCTCGCCCTCACCGGAGCAATGGCCCAGGCCGGCACGCAACTGGTGTGGCCGACGCCCGTCGTCGTCGACAAGCATTGCATCGGCGGCATTCCCGGCAACCGCACCTCGATGGTGGTGGTGCCGATCGTCGCCGCGCACGGCCTGCCGATCCCCAAGACCTCCTCCCGCGCCATCACCTCGCCTGCCGGCACCGCCGACACGATGGAGGTCCTGGCGCGGGTGAATGTCGGCGTCGAGGAGATGAAGGCGATCGTCTCGGCATGCAACGGCTGCCTGATCTGGGGCGGCCACGTCAATCTGTCGCCGGCCGACGACGTGCTGATCTCGGTCGAGCGTCCGCTGAGCCTCGATACGAGGGAGCAGATGGTCGCCTCCATCATGTCCAAGAAGATCGCGGCGGGCTCGACCCATCTGCTGATCGACATCCCGGTCGGGCCGACCGCGAAGGTCACCAGCGGCGTCGAGGCGATGCGGCTGCGCAAGCTGTTCGAGTTCGTCGGCGACCGCTTCGGCCGCTCGGTCGAAGTGATCATGACCGACGGCAGCCAGCCGATCGGCAACGGCATCGGGCCGGTGCTCGAGGCCAACGACGTCATGGCCGTGCTCGGCAACGAACCGAATGCACCGCGCGATCTGCGCGAGAAATCGCTGCGGCTCGCCGCGCACCTGCTGGAATACGACCCGAAGCTGCGCGGCGGCGCCGGCTACGCACGGGCGCGCGAATTGCTCGACAGCGGCGCGGCGCTGAAGCAGATGCAGAAGATCATCGACGCCCAGGGTCCGTCGACCTGCGGCAACGAGCTGGGATCGCTCAGCTTCGACGTCAAGGCGGCGCGTGACGGCACCGTGTCCGCGATCGACTGCCTGCGTCTGAACCGCCTCGCCCGCACCGCCGGCGCGCCGCTCGACAAGGGCGCCGGCATCCGCCTGTTCAGGAAGATCGGCGATCGCGTCGAGCAGGGCGAGCCGCTCTATCGGGTCTACACCTTCGCCCGTTCCGAGCACGATCTGGCGGCTGATGCCGCCGCCGAGGAGAGCGGTTACGTCGTCAACGGTCATGACGCCCCGCAAGGCAAGACCGCGCCGTGAGCACGATCGCGCTCCAGACATTGTCCGGCGGCAGCGATGCGGCGAAGCGCCTTGCGGCGCGGCTTGGGCTTTCCTGCGCCGAGATCGCGGTGCATCGCTTTCCGGACGGCGAGCTGCGCGTCGCCGTCGCGCCGGCGACCGACACCACGATCCTCTACATCCCGCTCGATCAACCCAACGACAAGCTGATCACCCTGCTGTTTGCTGCGGAAGCCCTGCGACGTGGCGGCGCCAAGCGGCTGGTGCTGGTCGCGCCCTATCTCTGCTACATGCGGCAGGATGCTGCATTTCATGCGGGCGAAGCCATCAGCCAGCGCGCCATGGGCGCCCTGCTTGCAACGACCGTCGACCGCATCGTCACCGTGGATGCGCATTTGCATCGCACCCCCGACATCAGGTCGGTCTTTCCGGGCATCGAAGCGGAGAACCTGTCCGCAATGCCGGCCATCGCGAACGCGCTGGCGGGCGGCATCGCCCCCGCCAGCGTCGTGATCGGGCCCGACATGGAGTCCGAGCCCTGGGTCAGCGAGATCGCGCACCGGCTCGGATTGCAGCACACGGTGGCGAACAAGACGCGGCACGGCGATCGCTCCGTGGCGATCAGCTTCGCCGATCCCGGCCTGCTCTCGGGACGCCCGGCGCTGCTGGTGGACGACATCGTCTCCTCGGGGACGACGCTGATCGCCGCAGCAAAGGCGCTGACGGCGATGGGCGCGACCGCCGTCGATGCGGTCGTGACGCATGCGTTGTTTCCACCCGCGATGCTCGCTGCCTTCACCGAGGCCGGCATCCGGTCGGTTCGCTCGACCGACAGCGTGCCGCATCCGACCAACGCGATCGCGCTCGACGAAACTCTCGCAGCCGCATTGCGGCGCGAACTGACGACGACACAGCTTCCGGAGACGATTCCATGAGCATCACCGTTCGATTCTGCGGCGCCGCCCGCACCGTGACCGGGTCGAGCTACCTGTTCCAGACCGCAAGCGGCCGCTTCCTGGTCGATTGCGGCCTGTTCCAGGGCCAGAAGACGCTGAAGGAGCTCAACTACGGCGCCTTTCCGTTCCGTCCCGCCGACATCGATGCCGTGCTGCTCACGCATGCCCATATCGACCATAGCGGCCTGTTGCCGAAACTGGTGCGTGCGGGCTTCGAGGGACCGATCCTGGCGACGCGCGGCACCATCGACCTCTGCTCCTACATGCTGCCCGACGCCGGCAGCATCCAGGAATCGGAAGTCACGCAGCTCAACCGGCGCAACGCCTCGCGCGGACGCAAGGAGGTTCAGCCGATCTATACGCAGGCCGACGCGATCGCATCCCTGCAGTCGTTTCGCGCCGTCGATTACGAAAGCTGGACCGACGTGATTCCGGGTGTCCGCGCGCGCTACTGGAACGCCGGCCATCTGCTCGGCTCCGCCTCGATCGAACTGGAGATCGCCGAGCAAGGCGCGCCACGTCCGCTGCGGGTGCTGCTGTCCGGCGACGTCGGGCCGGAGGCCAAGCTGCTGCAGCCCGATCCCGAGGCGCCGAGCGATCTCGACTACGTCATCTCGGAATCGACCTATGGCGACCGGGTGCGCGAGGCCACCACACCCGCGCTCCGCCGCAAGCACCTCGCGGCCGAGGTGCGCGAGGCGGCTGCGGCCGACGGCGCGCTGCTGATCCCGGCCTTCGCGGTCGAGCGCACCCAGGAGCTGATCGTCGATCTCGTCGATTTGATGGAGCACGGCGAGATTCCGACGGCACCGATCTTCCTCGACTCGCCCCTGGCGATCCGCGCCACCGAAGTGTTTCGCCGGCATGCCGAGAGCCTCGACCCGTCGGTCGACGCGACACGCCTGCTCAATTCGCCGCATCTCAAGTTCACCGAGACCGCGGACGAGAGCAAGGCGATCATGCGCCTGTCCGGATTCCATATCATCATCGCCGCGAGCGGCATGTGCGACGCCGGCCGCATCCGCCATCATCTGAAGCGCTGGCTGTGGAACGAGCGCGCGACCGTGCTGCTCGCCGGCTTCCAGGCCAACGGCACGCTCGGCCGCTTCCTGCAAAACGGCGCCAAGGCGGTGCGGATCCAGGGCGAGGAGATCAAGGTCGCGGCCCGCATCCGCATGATCGACGAATATTCGGGTCACGCCGACGGCCCCGGCATCGCCAGCTGGATCGCGGCGCGCCGGCCGATCTCGCGCGGGCTGTTCCTGGTCCATGGGGAAGAAGGCGCCATCGCAGGCCTCGCCGAACGCGTCGCCGAGCGCATCATTCCGGCAGCGAAGGTCTATCAGCCGACGCTGGACGACATCTACGAGCTCGCCGCGCCCGAGCCGCGCGTGCTCGACGTCGATCACCGCCGCCGCCTTGCGCCGGAGGCCGTAACCCGTCTCGACTGGCACAACGAGATGTCCGAGCTCATGCTCGACATCAACGATCGGATCGGCGCCGCCGCCGACGACCGCGCCCGCGGCGTCATCATCCGCCGCCTGCGCCGGGCGCTGGAAGAGAAGGCGTAGCGGCGCGCTGAATGGCGCTTGACGGGCGAAACGTCGCCCCAGGCTCGTCATTGCGAGGAGCTCTTGCGACGAAGCAATCCAGAGTCTTTCAGCCGAGGGATTCTGGATTGCTTCGCTGCGCTCGCAATGACGGAG
>RXJC01000019.1:0-11855 GCA_003963435.1 Bradyrhizobiaceae bacterium
AGCCGTCCGATGAACAGGCTCCGCAGCAACTCGGTCAATCGCTCGGCAACGACGGCCGTGAGGCGGCAGCGCGCCGTCGCCGGCGCCGTCTGGTCGCCTCGCGCGGCCTCGATCGCCGACAGGAACGCGACCTGATGGGCGACCGAGCAGAGCGAGAACAACCGCGGCAGCACCGGAAGCAGGGACGCCGCGGGCTTTCCCGCAAACAACCGCGTCAGCGGCGGCCGGCTGCGCGGCTGGATCGCGACGTCGGCGATCACGCCGCCGGCGAGCCACACCGTAATGTCGATCTCATTGCGGAAAGCCAGGCTCATTCACGCCGCTCCGTCAAGGAACCGCGCAGGAAGTTACGCCGATCGATCGGGGTTGTCGCGGGCTCGCGGCGGCGAACCGCCTCCTCGCTATCCGCCGGCAGCATCAGCTCGACAAGTGCCGCTTCGGCCGTTGCCCGCGCCGCGCCCATGTCGACGAACTCGAACATCGGCGAGAACAGCGAGCAGCTTGCAATCCTGCCCATCTGTCCGACCTCGCCGAGGGTGAACTCGATATCGCCGGCGGGAAAGCGGATTCGCAAGCTCGTGCCCGACGTCTCCGGCGCCGCGCTCGCCGGCATCACCACGTTCATGAACCATGGCGTGACCATGATGCCGACGAACGAGCCGTTGAACCGGCGGAACCCAACCGCCTCGACGCCGAGCGCATCGTTGTAGATCGGCAGATCGCGCATCGCGCGATCGCCGATCTCCCGGTAGCCTTCGGCCAGAAGCTCGCCCCACGCCGCGGCGTCGGCCTCTGGATTTGGCGCGCTGCCGGTCATGCTTCGATCGCCATGAATTTGGATTTCGGAGCGTCGCAGTTCGGGCAGTGCCACTCCTCCGGCAACGCCGCGAACGGCGTGCCGGGCGCGATCTGCGCGACGTCGTCGCCGTCGGCGGGATCGTACACCGTCCAACAGATACCGCATTCCAGCCGCGTCGCTTCGGTGACGTCCTGGCGTACGCCGAAATTCTCGAAGGCACTCATTTGAAATAGGCCTCGATGATTTCCTGCAGCCGTTCAGCGGAATCCTCGAAATCCTCGTCCGCGGCAAGCGCGACGGTCGGCACGCCGCCGACCTCGAGCGTATCGAGAATGATGGTGTCCATGGCGTTGAAAAACTGCACCGACCAGACATTGCGGATGCCCGTCGACAGCACCCGGCAGGTGCCATAGCCGCGCGACACGAGCTGGATCGGACCGTTGCGGATCGTGTCCTGCAGGAAGCTCATGTCGACCGGGCTCATCGGCAACAGCGTGAAATTGATGATCTGGGAGCGAATACCGGGCTGCCACGCCAGCGCGCGCTCGCGGATTTCGGCGAGCACCGGCAGCACGTTCATGGCGCCTTCCGGCACCTCTCCGATCTCGAAATCTGCGGAAGTAAGGTCGGCGGCCGCGCGCCTAACGATCTCCGGGATGGCGCCGATCTCGAGATATTCGGATGTGGCGTCGGTCTCGAGCCGCACGCGCCAGATCCCGGCCAGGACCGATTCCTGGATCTGGGCCAGCGATCCGTCCGGCAACGCCACGACCCCGCCGACTTCGCCTTCGCCGAGCACGTCGGCGATGAGCTTGCTCTCGAGCTCGTTGAGATTGGCAAGCCGGAACAGCTGCGTCGGCCCATCCGCCTTCTGGCCCGCGATGGCCTCGGCGATTTTCGAGAGCAGCGCCACCGCATTCGGGCAGCTCTTGGCCAATTCGGCGCTGTCGAGCGTTGCAAGCTTTGCCAGCGCTCCGGCCGCCGTGAGGCTGCCTTTCGACGCATTGAGACTCTCCTCACCGATCGGAAACACGCTGACCGGTTGCTCGGCGCCTTCCGGCGCATCCCAGAATCCGACCTTCATAGCTCGACACCTTGCGCGCGATGCTGGGGAACGATGGTGACGGCAACTGCGGCGGTTTCTCCGCGCGGCCGGTCGATCAGGGTTTTGATGCGATCGATATAGACCGACCAGTCCTGGATCTTGGCGATCAGACCCAGCGTCTCGCTCTTCGCAACGAGGATCAGCGTCGGCTGCACGCGCACGCCAAAGCGCTGGCCGAGCGCGCTTTCGTCACCGCGCGCGATGATCGCGCCGCGCAGCCGGCCGTCGAACGCGGCGATCAACTCCGGCAGCACCACGGCGACGTCGATCGCCTCTGGGAAACGGTTGGGGTCGCCTGCCGACAGCAGCACCGCGACCGCGCCGGCCTCATCGGCCGCGCCGAGAAAATGATCGACCGTCGCGGCATCGACCTCGGGCAGGCCGTGCCGCGTCAGATCGTGCTTCCCCACCTGGAATTCCATCAGACCTCCCCTGACAAGCTTATGATTTGCTCGGGATAGGGTTTAGCAAGGCACATGCCAGGATACGCCAGCAACGCACTCCACGTAATTAATTGATATCTCTCATGTATTCTTGAATGCCCGGAGCCAGCCGTCCAGCAATGATAAGATACTTTCCAATCTGGATGGAATCTATATTTGCAGATGATAAGACGGCTTCCAGACAACATGCCGCGCGAGGCCGACCCCGGCGGCGGGCACGATGATCGCAGCTGCAGGAGGGGCGCTTATTCAGACCGAAGATGTGCCGGCAATTGCGGCTCGCGGTCGATCAAATCGGCGAAGAAGCGGTCGCAATCCTCGCCGTCGAGCGCTGCGCCAAGCCCGTCGATCGCAGCACCAATCAGCCGCGCCTCGTCCTCATCCAGAAGCCGGATCGCGGTATCGATATAGACGAGGACATGGGCGCCGACTGGCGGATTGGAGAGCAGCAGCATGGAGACGCGGCGCAGCTCGCCGCGAAATTCGCACAGCGCCGACATTCCGTCAGACTCGACGATCGTCATCGGCAGGCCGAGGCACATCGCGCGCTCTCCAAATGGCTGCGCCGGTCAGGCCGGCCGCATCTCGTAACTGGTGTGGTCGATGTCATTGGCGAGCAACCGCTCGGTGTCCGCCAACGGCACGCTGCGGCGGCTCACCGTCACGCCCCACTCGGCGAGTATCCGGCAGGCCAGATCAATCGCGGGCGCGATCTGATCGCGCACCGGAGACGTCAGAGGTCCGCCCCAGTCTTCGAGATCGAGCGGCTGGCAGCCGATCAGCACCAGATGCTTCGGGCATCTGCCGAGCAGATCAGCCGCACTGATCACTTCCTGGAAGCCGGTCTGGTGCAGGCTCATCTTCTTGGCGCCGGTGAAACGCGGCACCTCGTCGTCGCGCACCAGCTTCAACTGGCCGGGCTCGAGGCCATAGTCGATGGCGTCGAACACGATCAGGCGGTCGGCTTCTTCGAGATAGTTGACGAGGTAGAGCCCCTGCGTGCCGCCGTCGAGGATGGTGACGTTGTCAGGCACGGCGTAGCGGCGGTGGAACTCTTCCACTGTACGCACGCCGAAGCCTTCGTCGGCCCACAGGATGTTGCCGATGCCGAGTACCAGGATGCGATCGTCTTGCGAAGATGTCGGCATCGGTCACGTTCCCGTTTTCAATCGCGGAATTGCCGCTCGCCGGAGACCATCGAGGAGATGATGCTCTGGCGCGACATGATGTCTTCGCGGATCGCCGCGTAGATGTGCACCATGACGAACGTCACCAGCGCCCACATGCCGAGATGATGCCAGGTGTGAACGTCCTGGCTGTTCGGCCAGATCGCAAACACCCAGCCGAACAGCTTGTGCTGCCAGCTGTCGATGCCCGCGCCCTCCGAATAGAGCGCAAAGCCGGTGATGATCATGAAGGCCACGAACAGCGTGAAGCCCGTGAACATCGCGGTTTGCGCCAGCGGATTGTGGCCGACATACATCTTCGGCTCGCGCTCCAGGAACGCGTACCAGCGGATCTCGTGCAGCACTTCCTTCCAGAACTGCTTGCGGTGAACCGGAATGTAGAAGATCTGCCGGGAGTGGTGATTGCCGACGAAGGCCCACAGAATTCGCGTGAGGAAGAACACCGCGAGCACCTGTCCGGCAGCGAAATGGGCGAAGCGGATATAGCCCATCACGAAGTGGTCGGAAGCTTCGCCCGCGACCGTCGGCAGCGGCGATCCGATGAAATAGCCGGTCACCATCAGCACGATGATCGCGAACGCATTCACCCAGTGGCAGATCCGTACCGGCGCTTCGTAGACATAGACGGTGGGTCGGCCCACCGCGCGCTCTCCGGAAGCGTCGGACGCGATCGCCGCGAGATCGGGCCTGGCGTCCGAGGCGGGCGCTACTGCATCCATCATGACGACCTCCTACCTGACCTTGACCTTGGCGAGCTCCTGACCGTCCGGACTCATGACATGCGTCGAACAGGCAAGGCACGGATCGAAGGAATGGATCGTGCGCAGGATCTCCAGGGGCTGCTCGGGATTGACCATCGGCGTGTTCATCAACGAGGCCTCGAAGGCGCCGATGTTGCCCTTGGGATCCCTGGGCGAGCCGTTCCAGGTGGTCGGCACCACGCATTGGTAGTTGTCGATCTTGGTGTCCTTGATCTTGATCCAGTGCGCGAGCGCGCCACGGGGAGCCTCGGTGAAGCCGACGCCCTTGGCCTCCTTGGGCCAGCTCTCCGGCTTCCACTTGTCGACATTGGCGGTGGAACTGTCGCCGGCCTTGATGTTAGCGATGAGCTTGTCCTGGAAGTAGCGCATCTGCCGGCCGGCCCAGACCGACTCGAGCGCCCGCGCAGCGGTGCGGCCGAGCGTCGAGAACAGCGCCGACGTCGGCAGGTCCAGATCCTTCAAGAACTTGTCGACGGGATCCTTGAACTCGGCCTTGTTCTGCGCGTAACCGACGATCCAGCGCGCCAAGGGGCCGACCTCCATGGCGTGCCCTCTCCAGCGCGGCGCCTTGATCCACGAATATTTACCGGCCTCGTCGAGCTGCTCGATCGCGGTCTTGGTGCCCTTGGCATTGGCGCCCAGCACGTAGTTCGGCTCGGTGACGCCGTCCCAGGGGTGCAGGCCCTTGGTCTCATCGGGGTATTTGTACCAGGAGTGCACCACGAACTCCTGGATCTCATCCGGATTGGTATGATCGACCGGAAACACCTCGGACAGATTGCCGTTGATGATGGCGCCCTGCGGCAGTTTCAGGCTCTTGGCGGAATAATCGTTGGCGTGCTCAGGCACGTCGCCATAGGCAAGCACGCTCTGACCCGACAAGCCGCCGCCATAGAGCCAGTCCTTGTAGAACGAGCCGATGGCCGCGACGTCGGGCAGATAGACCTGCTCGTTGAACTCGATCAGCCGATCGATGATCGAGGAGATCAGGTTCAACCGCTCCATGTTGATGGCGCCGACCGCGCCCGTGCCGTCGACATTGATTGGACAGGGCACGCCGCCGACGAGCCAGTTCGGATGCGGGTTCTTGCCGCCGAAGATGGTGTGGATCTTGACGATCTCCTTCTGGAAATCGAGCGCTTCGAGATAATGCGCCACCGCCATCAGGTTGGCCTCCGGCGGCAGCTTGTAGGCCTTGCTGCCCCAGTAGCCGTTCTTGAACGGACCGAGCTGTCCGGACTCCACGAACTTCTTCAGTCGGGTCTGCAGATCCTTGAAATAGCCGGGCGAGGACAGCGGCCAGCTCGAGATCGACTGCGCCAACGTCGAGGTCGCGCGCGGATCGGCCGAGAGCGCGGAGACGACGTCGACCCAGTCCAGCGCATGAAGATGATAGAAATGGACGACGTGGTCGTGCACCTGCAACGCAAGCTGCATCAGATTGCGGATCGAGTTGGCGTTCTCGGGAATGGTGATTCCGAGTGCGTTCTCGACCGCCCGCACCGACGTCAGCGCGTGCGTGCCGGTGCAGACGCCGCAGATCCGTTCGGTGAACGCCCAGGCGTCGCGCGGGTCGCGGTTCTTCAGGATCACTTCGATGCCGCGCCACATCGTGCCGGTCGAGACCGCGTTGCGGATGACGTTGTCGGCATCGACGTTGACCTCGACCCGCATGTGACCTTCGATACGGGTCACGGGATCGACGACGATGCGCTTGCCGGAATTGTCGAGTTTGAAGCCGTTGGGAGTCTGGATGCCCATGGTTGCCCTACCCTAGTCTGTCGCTTTGATCAGCTGTTGTGGTCGACGTCTTCGCGCTTCGACGCGAGCCGCTTCACCGCCGTTACCGCCGCATGTGCGGCCACCGCGGCACCGACCGCGCCGGCGGCCACCATGCCGACCTGATCGGCGTTCTTCTCGATGCCGAACTGCTTGATGGTGGTGAGCCGGTCGTAGAACGAGCCCTTGTCCCAGAAGCCGTCCTCCGAGCAGCCGATGCAGCCATGTCCGGACTGGATCGGGAACGAGACGCCGCCGTTCCAGCGCACGGTCGAGCAGGCGTTGTAGGTGGTCGGGCCCTTGCAGCCCATCTTGTAAAGGCAGTAGCCCTTGCGCGCAGCCTCGTCGTCCCACTCCTCGACGAACTGGCCGGCGTCGAAATGCGGCCGCCGGTAGCATTTGTCGTGAATGCGCTGCGAGTAGAACATTTTCGGCCGGCCCTGGCGGTCGAGCTCGGGCAGCTTGCCGAAGGTGGTGATGAAGGTGACGACACCGGTCATCACCTCGGCGATCGGGGGGCATCCCGGCACCTTGATGATCGGCTTGTTGGTGATCACCTTGTCGATCGGGGTCGCCTGCGTCGGATTCGGCTTTGCTGCCTGCACGCAGCCCCAGGAGGCGCAGGCGCCCCAGGCGATGATCGCCATCGCGTCCTCGGCCATCATCTTCAGCTTCTCGACGAACGGCTTGCCGCCGTCGATGCAGAACATGCCACCCTCGTTCAGCGGCGGATTGCCTTCCACGGCCAGAATGTACTGGCCTTTGTGCTTGGCGCGAGTCTCGTCGAGAATGGCTTCCGCCTGATGGCCCGCCGCCGCCATGATGGTGTCGTCATAGTCGAGCGAGATCATCGACAGCACGGCATCCTTGACGAGCGGGTGCGCAGACCGGATGAAGCTCTCGGAGCAGCAGGTGCATTCGAGCCCGTGCATCCAGATGACAGGCACGCGCGGCTTGGTCTCGAGCGCGTTTGCGATACGGCTTGCCGCCAGCGGTCCGAGCCCGAGGCTCGTCGCCGTCAGGCTGCAGAACTTGTGAAAGCTCCGACGCGTGATGCCTTGCCGCCTGATCACGCTGTAAAACGTTTCCGTCGCCGTGCCCATGAATCCTCCCGTCTTCGGCTTTGACTTTTCGATGACGCCAAAGACAGCAAGAAGCAGGCCAACAGCCTGGACCGATTCAAATGTGGAGAGATTCCAAAATGTTACGTATTTGAATTGCTCTCGTGGATGGCGCGGAAGGGACCAAAAGGACGAGAAGCGGAAACAACTCGATTTGCAGTCGGCAACGAAGTTTCCGGATGTTTGAGCATGATCTCCGCGCAAACGCGCTCCGCGTTTGTCGCGAGGGAAAACCGCGTTGCACTTTTCCGGATCTTGCTCTAGTGCGCAGTGCACACCATGCAGGGGTCGAACGAACGCACGATGTGCTGGATCGCGACCGCGCGCGCGCCGGCATCGCCAACATCGGTGCCGACCAGCGCCTGCTCCAGCGGTCCTCCGACGTCGAACGAATCGCGCGGCGAGAAATTCCAGGTGGTCGGTGCGATGATCTGGTAGCGCTCGATCCTGCCGTCCCGTACCGCCATCCAGTGGCCGAGACTGCCGCGCGCGGCCTCCACCAATCCGACATAGCTGCCGTTAGGGACGTCACGCGAATTGTGGCAGAACGGCTCCGACAGGCGTAGCGCGCGCGTCCACTGCTCCATGGCAAGCGCGATGCGCGCGGTCTCGATCAGCCGCGCGATCACGCGGTTGCGCACATTGGTCCCGCTGACCGACACCAGATCCGCGATCAGCGCCTGCCCCGCCACCGTCTGCCGCGCGATGGCGCCGACCTCGATCGGCTGGCCGGACAGCCGCGGCGCCTTGCACCAGCTATAGGCGGCCGGCTTGTCGGGATCCGGAATCGTGCTGCTGTGGGCGGGGTCCACGGAGGAATCCCGCATCCAGGCATGCGAGACATCCTCCGTGATCTGCGCCAGCGGCAACGGCTCGATCGCGGCGCGCGGGCCGAACAGGCCGCGTGGAAACAGCTCGCCCTCGACGCCATGATAGGCGCCGTAGCTCATCATCAGGCCCGTACCCCTGCCGAGCCCGCTTAGCGCCAGACACTCCGCAAGCCGCAGGAAATGGGCGAAGTCGCCGCCGCGGCCGTCACGCCAGCGATCGAGCTCGTCGGCGCTCGCAATCGCCAGCACATTCTCCAGCGAATCCGCAAAGACGATACGCTCGAGAAAGCTTCGAAAGGCCGTCGTGATCGACAGCAGCCGGACGCGCTCGCCGAGATCGATGGCCCGTGTCGTGCCGCCCGGCTGGAACGCGAGGCTGTGCGGCCATTTTCCGGCGATGATGCCCATGGTCTCGAGCAGCCGTGCCCGGGCCGGCAGGGCATCGCGCGCCGCGCTGCCGCGAGTCGCGGCAAAGCGCTCGTGCGTCGCGGCGTGCCAATCATGCGCGGCATAGGCCTCGCGGGCAAAGTCCGGCATGAAGAAGATGTAGAAATGGGTGAGATGGTCGGCCGCGTTCTCCGCGGCGTGCGCGATGTTGGTGGCGAGCAACCCATTGGGCGCGGCCTCGATCGCCATGGCGTCGCGCAGCGCTGCGGCTGCGGCAACCGATTGCGAGACCGAGCAGATGCCGCAGATCCGCGGCGCCAGCGCCAGCGCGTCGAGTGGCGGGCGCCCCTCCAGAATCTGCTCGAACCCGCGGTAGAGCGGCGCCGTCACCTCGGCGCGCATGACGCGCCCGCTCTCGACGTCGAGACGGACTTCGAGATCGCCCTCGACGCGGTTGAACGGGCCGATCGTGATCCGGGTCATGGCTTGGTCTTGGTCGTCACGCGGCCCGGCGGCACCACGACATGATCGGCGGTTGCGTTCAGCCGCACGCGCCGCGGCGTCGCGGACTTCGACAGCGCAGCGAGCGCGACAAACCAGGCCTTCGGCATGTCGGTCGGCAGGCCGACCGGAATGCCGGCGAGCTTCGCCGTCGCCAGGAAGTTCTGGGCACCCTCGAACCCCGGCGAGGTGCAGGCGATGCAGGCATAGCCGCCCTTGGTGCAGGAGCCGCCGCCGTTCCAGGAGCGCTGGTTGCAGTCGCCCACCGCCTGTGTCGCCTTGCAGCCGAGATGTTCCATCAGGCAGCCGCGCTCCGACATGGTCTCGGCGCTGGCCTTGAACTCGTAGAACTCGTTGCGGGAGCAGCCATGATGGGCGAGATGATTGGCGACGAATTTCGGTCGCCCGTATCCGTCGAGATCGCCCGCTGCGATATCCCCGGTGGTCAGCGCCAGGATGGTTTCCATTATCCAGCCCGGATGCGGCGCACAGCCCGCGACGTTGATGACGGGAAGACCGAGCCGGGAGCGGAACGCCGCGCCCAACGCGCCGCCGCTGTCGGTCCCCTCGAACTGCAAGCCCACGGCATCGGTCGGATTCGATCCGGCGGCCGGCACGCCGCCATAGGCCGCGCAGCTTCCAACCGCGATCACATAGCCGGCGTGCGGCGCAAGATCGAGCATCCAGCGGTAGACGGAGCGGTTGGTGCCCGCGAGCATGTTGAAGCGGCCGGTATCGTTCGGGCCGCGGGCGACGGAACCTTCGAGCAGGAGAAGGTCGAGCCGTACCTTGCCCTCGAGCACGGACTGCAGGATCTCGACCGCCTCCTCGCCCGTTTCTTCGCTGACGGAGGGATGCCACAGCAGGTTGACGCCGAACTGACGCAGCTCGTCGAACCAGCCGGAGGCGCCGCTTTCGAGGATCGACATGGTGCAGCCACCGCAACTGGCGCCTTGCAGCCAGAGCACGTTGGTCATTTCCTCGGATCGGCCCATCTCGTATCTCCCGGTCGCCCTAGCTTCGACCGCTCACGGGCGAAGCGCAAGAGGCTCGTTGGCGTGTTCAGCCGTGGTCGCCGGGCATTTCATCGTGCTTCAAATGCCGCCTGCGGATATTGCGCGTGATGATCCAGATCACGGCCACGGCGACCGGCACGAAGATCGCGGTGGCCAGCGACGGCTCGACATGCAGGCCGCCGTCGTGGGCGCCCTTGGCGAGATAACTGAACAGGCTGACGACGTAGTAGCCGATCGCCGCGACCGACAAGCCTTCGACCGTGCTTTGAAGCCGTAGTTGCAGCCGGGTGCGGTCGTTCATCGAGCGCAGCAGATCGCGGTTCTGCTCCTCGAGCTCGACGTCGACGCGTGTGCGCAACAGGTCGGCCGCGCGCGCGAGCTTGATCGACAGATCGGCCTGCCGGTCCTCCATGGTCGCGCAGGTGCGCATCGCAGGCGCCATCCGGCGGGCAAGGAAGGAGGACCAGGTCGGATAGCCCGCGATCTCGCCGCCCTCGATCACGGCGAGGCGGGCCTGCACGATGTCGTTGTAGGCCCGGCTGGCGCCGAACCGAAACGAGCTGCCGGCAGCTCCTCTTTCGAGGGAAGCCGCCAATGCGGTCAGTTCCGTCAGGAGATGATTGTTGAGCTTGAGGTCTTCGGCGCCCTGCATCTCCTCGAGCACTTCGACGAGCCGCCGGCCGATATGATCGACAGACGGCGCAAGCTCGAGCGCGGCGGGAAGGCCGAGCAGCGCCAGCGTGCGATAGGTCTCGATCTCCAGCACGCGCTGCACGAGGGCTCCGAGCCGGCCCGGCGACAGACCGTCGTTGCAAACGAGAATACGAACGAAGCCCTGATCGTCGGTGCGAAAGTCGGATGCGACGACGGCGGGCCCGCTGCGGACCGCGGCGACCGCGAGGCTGGCGCGTTCGAACAGCTGCTGCGCACGCTCCAGGGCCGCCGAAGTCTGCTCGACCTCGAGCTTGACCGCGACCAGCAATTGACCGGACTGGCGCAGCGACCGGATCAGCGCGGTCGAATCGGCGCGGATCTCTCCGAACCGGCGCGCGGACGCCTCGGAACCGGCCAGGATCCAGGTGAAGGTGCTGAATTCCGAGTGCTGCTCCCAGCGCAGCTGGGTATCACCGATCGTCACCTGATGATGTTTGGTCCCGTCCTCCGGCGGCGCCTGTCCGTGCGACAAACAGAAGGCCACGAAGTTCTGGCGGTCCGCGGCGGCAACCTCGCCCTGGCCGAGAAACGCGAAGCGGAGCACGGTGACCGGCGCCGTCAACCGGGTGAACGGGCGAGCGTGCACCTCGGCCAGCACCGCACCCCGCTGCGGATGCATTTCAAAGCCGGCGAGATCGAGGTCACGGTTCACTGGCGGTCCCCTGCTGCGCTTTCAGGCGGCGACGTGCCGCAAACCCGGTCGTTCACTACCACAACACACCCATGGTCCCGCAATCCCGGGGGCGGAAACCCATATTCAAATTAGAATGTCCCGGCGATGGTGAGCCGGAACGTCAGCGGCTCCACGGGGTGGAGCACGTAGTCCATCACCCCGTTCTGACAGACGGCCGCCGGCGCGGTGCCCGAGGTGCAGAGGTTGTAGAGCGTGTCGGTCTTGAGCAGCGAGCCGTAGGCATAGGTGATCTGGCTGGCCTTCGTATTGAGGAGGTTGAGCACGTCGAGCTGAACGCGCCAGCCATTGTCGATGCGGTAGCCGAGGCGGCCGTTGAAGATGCTGGTGGCGGAGGAGCGGAACGCATTGTCCTCCGTCAGCGGGCTCGATGCCAGATAGCGCCAGCGCAAGGTTCCGAACCAGCCGGTCTCCTCGCCCAGCGTAACGCCGGCTGATGCCACCATCGCCGGCGCGTTCGGAATGTAATTGCCGGGCGCGTTGCCGATCTGCGCCTCGGGATAGCCGGCGAGCGAGGCATA
>RXJC01000019.1:11905-12697 GCA_003963435.1 Bradyrhizobiaceae bacterium
GATAGCCGGCGAGCGAGGCATAGACCTCCGCCTGCGCGCTGTCGTAACCGCGGAAGCGCGCATGTGTCATGGCGAGATCGGCATCGACGTCGATCCATGACCGCGGCCGGTAGTGGTTGGTCCATTCGAAACCGTAGCGGCGGCTGGCGCGGGTTGCAGAGGTGTCGCCGGCATCGCCGGAGAACAGGATCTCGGAATCCTGGTCGAGGATGAAGAGGCTGAGCGAAGTGTCGAGGCCGGGAACGATCCTGCTGCGCACGCCGACCTCGGCCCCCTTGGTGCGCACCAGCAGCGGCGACGGCGTCAGTCGCGTTGCGGGATCGCGGGGGTCTTCGGTCGTGGTCGCACCGCGCGCGTCGTTCGAGTGCATGCCGTAGCCGGCGCCGAGGAAGAACTCGGTCTGGTTGAACGGCCCGAGCACCATCCTGAATTTCGGACTGCCGAGCGCGGCGTCGGCGCGGCCGGAGTTGTTGGCGTTGAACCGCGACGTGACGTCCGCGGCATAATAATCGCCGCGCCATCCCACCGTCGTCCTGAGCCAGTCCGTCCATCGCACGGTGTTCTCGGCGAAGAGGCCGACGCTGCCCTCGCCGACCTTGTCGCTGCGAATGTTGGACAGGAAGCCGCGTTGGAAGGTGTTGGTAAGCGCGAGATCGATCGCATCATAGCGCGACTGCAGTCCGAAGGTGGTCTGCGTCGGCAAGCCGGCCAGCGTGCCATTCAGCGTGCGCGAGATGTTGGCGCCCGCCATCAGGCGGTCGTCGTGCTGGTGGAACTGGTCGCCGAGCACGG
>RXJC01000047.1 GCA_003963435.1 Bradyrhizobiaceae bacterium
ATTGCCGCCATGGCGACGACGGCGCCTCGCATGCGACAATAGGAGCAAGTGCAGCGGCGGATCGAATTGAAGCCGTCGCTGAGTGTCACCTCGAAGCGCACCGCGCCACAATGGCACTGGCCGGTTTGAACGTTCGTGTCGCTTCCCACGGTCCCTATATCCCCTGATCAGATCATGTCCACGCCCGATCCCCGTGGGCGCATGAGACTGTCATAGCGGATCGTACGCGATATGAGAAAAGTTTGCGCAGCCGCTCTCTAATCCCGAGAGGTCGCCAACCTGCTGAAGCCATTGACGAGCCTTGCTCTTGCCCGCGCAACACTGTCCCTCGCCGCGCGGCTCACAGCGCGGATGGCGCGCCAGGCTTCAGTTGCCAGTAGCCAGGCCTTCAGCTCGGTAAACCTCCCATACCCCCAGGCGAACGCCGGAATCCGCATCAGCTTTTCGCGCGTCAGGTGAAACAGACGCTCGACCAGCACGAGCTTGAGCAGCTCGCCGACGACGAAGGTCACGGCGCCGCTCAGGACCTGACCGGTTGCGGCGAGGTACGCCGCCACGGGCTTGACCGGCTCCAGAATGATCACGGGGACGGAAAACAGAGCGAGCGACGCATATGGCGGCAGCGATCTGATCCAGGTTCGCAGTCGCTCGAATACGAAATGTCGCTCGATCCAACGCGAAATCGGCCGCGCCACGGTCATGAAGACCGCATCGATCAGAAAGTAGATCGCGGCCAGGATATATGTGACGGGTTTCAGGATTCGCTTCACGGCACCTCTCCCGCCAAGTGAAAGCGGGAACTTGGGCCTAAGTTTCACCTCGGCGTGAATAGTTCGGGGAAATCAGGTGGAACTTTTTGGTCATCGGCTCCCGGTCAGATCTCCGCATAGATCTCCAGCAGATTGCCGTCGGGGTCGCGGAAGAACAGCGTGCGGTGGCCGAAGGATTGGTTCGTGGGCGGCGAAACCAGCGCCACGCCTTGCCGCACAAGCTCGTCGGCGCAGGCATCGACCTCGGCTGCGGAGACCTTGAAGGCCAGCTGCAGCGCGGCGCTGCCTGGCGGCGTCGGCGCATCGGCCGCAGTTCGGCCTGGCCTCGCCAGCGCCAGCGTGTTGCTGCCGAGGCCGTACTCGATCCAGTTGGGCGACAGCTCGCGCAGCAGCGGGAAGGCGAGGATGTCCTCATAGAAGCGGCGCATCGCCGCCATGTCGCGCACGAAAATGACGGTGTAGTCGATCGCGCGGATGGCGTGGAAGGGGGAACGCGGCTGGGCCGGTTGCGGCGGCATCGGCGACATCATTTCTGCTCCACGACGCGATCAGCGACGAAGATGCCGTTGGGCTGGTGAAAGACGATCTGGTCGATCTTGCCGTCGTCTCCGCGAAACTCGACCGCAAATCCGTCCAGCTCGACGATTTGAAACCTGCGCCCCTGCTGCGGCTCCAGACGGTAGGCCGGCTGGAAGTCGGGCTTCAGAATCAACCTGCCGTCGGCGTCGAGGGACACGTGGTGGTTCACGCCACCGCTCCTGAAATGCCCGGTGCAGCGGGCACGAAAGGCGGGGTCGGTGCAATCGCCCGCAGCCCGCCGCTCGAATACGATATCCTTGACCATCGGCTCCAGCGGCGCCGACAGATGTACGATATTGCCCTCGCGATCGGTGTGGAACGTGATCGGAAGATTGTCAGGCAGAAGCCGATCGACGACCTCGGGCGTCACGAATGTCTCGAAATGCCGATGCGCGAGCGGTGCGCTCATGCCGCGCCACGCCCAATGCAGCGCGCCATCCTGCACGCGGATCGACATCACGCCGTAAGCCGGATGCGCATAGTCGGCGGCGTAAGCGGAGAGCGGATGCGCAGGTTGCGTATCCTTGTGGCGCGCCTCTTCCCGCGCGTCCTTGTCGGCCGGAATATGGGCGATAAACTCATCACGAATCCTGTGAAAGCGCGCGAACCAGTCCACGGGCTCGCGCCCCCGCAGCCGGTCGGCAATGTACCACGTCAATATCTGCGGTACCGCGCTCGGACTGCGATTGGTCAACACGGCAATCCCGATGCCGGCATCCGGCACCAGGGTCATCAGCGAACCCCAGCCATTCCAGCCCCCGCCGTGCCACAACAAGCGATCGCCGCGATAAGTGTTGGACTGAAACCCCAATGCGTAGTGACCATGGCCGAATTCGGGGAATTCCGACTTGCCGACATGTGCCAACGGCGCATGCAATTGCTCCACGATTGCGGCCGGCAGCAGGCGCTCACCCTCAAACTCGCCCTTGCCAAGATGCAGGCGCATCCAGCTCGCGAGATCAGTCGCCGACGTGTTGATCGCACCTGCGGCCGTGACGTGGATCGGCAAACGTAGTCCCGGCAGCCGTGTGTCGACGTGAATCATGTACGGCCGCGCCGCATCGGCCTCAGCCTCGAGCTCGTCAAGCGAGAAGCCCACCGTCATGCCGAGCCGATCGGTCAGGCGCTCGCGCACAAAGGCTTCAAAGCTCTTTCCGCTCAGCCGCTCGATCAAGAGACCGGCAGCATTGTAGCAGAGATTGTTGTATTGCCAGCTGGTGCGGATGTCGCGGCTCAATTCGAGGTGTCGCATGAGCGGCAGCATTTGAGCCGGCGCAAGATCGCCCGGCAAGTGAAGCCAATCGTGCCGCGGCAACCCCGTTTGGTGGGTCAGCAGGTCGCGAATGGTGACGCGCTCGGTGGCAATTGCGTCGTGGAGCCGGAACTCCGGAAGATAGTCGCGCACCGGCTTGCCCCAGTCGAGCAGGCCCTCGTTATGCAGCAGTGCGACCGCGGTTGCCGTGAAGGATTTCGTGATCGAGCAGATCACGAACTGGGTGCGTGGCGTCACCGGCAGATCGGCCTCGACGTCGCGCTGGCCATAGCTGCGCGTGAGCGCGACCCGGCCGTCCTGCACGATGGCGAGCGCGGCACCCGGCACCTTCCAGACCGCGAGCGCTTCCGCGGCAAGCCGATCGATGTCGGGAATGAGAGAGGCGAGCGTGGGATGTGGGCTGTCGGCGGAAATGTCCATGGCACCCGCAATGTTTATGATGCGCGCATCATAGCCACGGCAACTTCAAATAGAAACAGATGAGGGACGTCTTCGCGGAGAATTGAGGCCTGGGTCACGAGAGCCGGAAGGTCATCGCAGCAGACCGACGCTGTAGCGCAGCTCATACAGAATTGCTCCATCCTGCCAGGAACGCCGCGAGATCATGCGGGATCAGCGGCATCTCCTACTCCACCAGTTCCGGCCACGGCACGATGGTCGACTTCACCGTCTTCATCGCCATCGCGTCCTTCACCGCCTGCGCGACGCCCTCCTCCGTGAACGGATAGATCGTCTGCATCTTCAGCCAGGGATATTTGTTAGCCGTGCGGTAGAGCATGTCGACGCCGAGCGGCAGGTCGTTTCCGGTGAAGCCCCAGGAGCCCAATACGTTGAGGTCCTTGGTGCAGATGCGATGCCAGGAGGTGTCGATCGAGCCGGCGTCGGTGAATTGGCCCATCTCGACATAGGTGCCGCCGTCGCGCAGCATCTCGATGCCTTCTGGGCCGGCGGTGGGGTGGCCCGAGCAGTCCATCACGAGATCGGCGCCGAAGCCGCCGACGATCTCGCGGACGCGCGCGATGCGCTCCTGCGGCGACTTCAGCTCCTCGATGTTCACGGTCGCCTCGGCGCCGAACTCGCGGGCGAGCTTGAGCCGCGGCTCCTCCGGCGCGCCGACGCAGATCACGCGCCCTGCCCCCATCTCCTTGGCGGCGGCGACCGCCAAGATGCCGATCGGACCGGAGCCCTGGATCACCACCGTGTCGCTCCAGGAAAAACCGCCGGCGCGGCTGGCGCGGTTGAAGGCGCGGATGCAGGAGGTCAGCGGCTCGGACAGCGCGCC
The DNA here is from genome assembly GCA_003963435.1 of Bradyrhizobiaceae bacterium. Classification (GTDB taxonomy): domain Bacteria; phylum Pseudomonadota; class Alphaproteobacteria; order Rhizobiales; family Xanthobacteraceae; genus Bradyrhizobium. The sequence goes on from RXJC01000047.1 coordinate 3,905, forward strand.
CAGCCGCAGCGACATGTCGTCGGGCAGCTTGTAGATCTTGGTGCCCGGCAGCATGTCGAGATCGACATAGACATATTCGGCCCAGCCGCCCCACATGTGCGGCGCCTTGTCGAAACCGAGATAGCGGCCGTAATAGACCGGCGTCAGGCACTTGTTGGCGGTTTGCGGATAGTGGATGCAGTAATAGCACCGGCCGCAAGGCATCAGCGGCGGGATCATCACCTTGGAGCCGACGGCCAGCGGCTTGCTCATGAAGTCTTCGGTGAACTCATCGCCGCATTCGACGATAACGCCGCCAAGCTCGTGCCCCAGCGTGAACGGCCAGGGCAGCGGCTTCGGCCAATGGCCCTTGAGAATATGCAGGTCGGTGCCGCAGACGCCGCAGGCGCCGACCTTGATCAGCGCGGCCTTGCTGCCGACCTTCGGCCACGGCACGGTTTTGATCACGGGCTCCGAGCCGGGACCAGAGTGGGTGCAGACGCGGATCTGTTGCATGGCGGTTTCCTCATGGCCCGTCTGTTATGATTGATTGGTGCGGGCGTAAGGCGAAGCGTATGTGAGATGCGTAGCCGTGCCAAGCCGAAGTCTCTTAGCCCGTAGGGAGCAAATCGGAACGCGGGAGCGGCGGTCCCGGATTGCGCTGCGCTCCATCCGGGCTACGCAACCTGCCCCACATTCCGCCGTCATCCTGAGGTGCTCGTCTTGCGAAGCAAGGCGAGCCTCGAAGGATGGGCTAGAGGCGCTGGCGGCCCATCCTTCGAGGCACGCAAGAGCGCGCACCTCAGACGACTGAGCGTGTGGCAGCAGCGCATGGCAGATGCCCATGTATCCAATTTTCTTGAGCGCCGATTAGCGAACGTGTAAGGCGCCAATAATCACCTAGGTAACGCCCCCTTGAATCCCCTGCCCCAAAATCCCCTCGCCGCGTCCGGCTCGTTCGCGGCGATGAAGTCGGTGCCGTATCGCCTCCAGTTCATCGCCTACGTGCTGGCGATGATGGCCGACAATATCGAGCATGTGATCAGCTATTGGGTCGTGTTCCAGAAATTCCATTCGCCGGCGCTGGCGGGCTTTGCGGTGCTGTCGCACTGGCTGCCTTTCCTCTTGTTCTCGGTCGCCGTCGGCGGGCTCGCCGACCGCATCGATCCGCGCCGCATCATCCAGTGCGGCATGCTGCTGTTCATCGTGGCCTCGAGCGGATGGGGCTTCTTCTTCCTCACCGACACGATCCAGATGTGGCACGCGATGCTGCTCCTGGTGATCCACGGCTGCGCCGGCGTGCTGTGGCAGACGCCGAACCAGCTCCTGCTCTACGACCTCGTGGGACCTGCGGACCTGCCGAGCGCGGTGCGGCTGAACGCGATGGCGCGCTATCTCGGCATTTTGGTCGGACCCGCCGTCGGCGGCGTGATCATGCTGACGCTCGGCCCCTCGCACGGCATCATCTTCAATACGCTGTTCTACCTGCCGATGCTGCTGTGGCTGTTCTGGGCACCGGTGCGCGACAGAAGCGTGGCGGCGCGGCGCTTTGCCGTGCGCGGCCTTGCCGACATCGCGCTGACGATCCGCGCCATCGGCACCCAGCCGGTGCTGACGGCGATGACCTGGCTTGCCGGCCTGACCTCCTTCATGATCGGCAATGCCTACCACGCCCAGATGCCGGGCTATGCCGGCGATCTCGGCCATGGCGATCCCGGCGTCTCCTACAGCGTGCTGCTTGCGGCGGACGCCGCCGGCGCGCTGCTGGCCGGCATCGCGCTGGAATCCTGGGGACGCCTCAAGGGCACGCCGCGCACCGCGATCCTGCTCGCGATGCTCTGGAGCGTGGCGCTGCTCGGCTTTGCCGCGGTGCGGATCTATCCGGTCGCGATCGTGCTGCTGTTCTGCGCCGGCTTCTTCGAGCTGTCGTTCAACACCATGGCGCAGGCGCTGGTGCAGTTGAACGCGCCGGCCGACATCCGCGGCCGCGTCGTTGGTCTTTATAATATGGCGGGGCTCGGAATGCGGGCCTTCAGCGGCATCACGGTCGGGCTGTTTGGCGCGGCGATCGGCATTCACTGGTCGCTCGGGCTCTCCGCCGCGCTGCTGCTGGCGCTGCTGGTGCTGCTGCAGCAACGGGCGACGCGGCCGGCTTGAGCAGGGCTTTTTGGAGTGTGGCTTTTCCAGCGCATTGTGTCTGTCCGTTGCCGCAAGGCCCAATCCTAACGCGGCATTAACCCTATGCACCTTAGGGTCGTTCCGGACTCCGCCCGGGCGGGGGGTCGGGTGTTGAAAATGGCGTTGGCGAACAAAAAATTTCTTCCGGCCGCCGAGGAGCGTCGGCGCTTCCAGCGGGTGAAAGTGCACCTGCTCGGTCGCTATATGCTGCCCGACCGTCGGGAATTCCCCTGCCAGGTGATCAACATGTCGCCCGGCGGGCTTGCGCTGCTCGCCCCCGGCATCGGCAATGTCGGCGACCGTGTGGTCGCCTATCTCGACCATATCGGCCGCGTCGAGGGCAAGATCACCCGTATCATCGACAACGGCTTCGCCATGACGATCGGGGCAACACCCCGGAAGCGCGACAAGCTCGCCGCGCAGCTGACCTGGCTCGCCAACCGCGACATCCTCAACCTGCCGGAGGATCGCCGTCACGACCGTATCGTGCCGCGCAACCCGATCGCGGTGCTGACGCTCGAGGACGGCACCAAGATGACCTGCCGCATCATCGACCTTTCGTTGTCCGGCGCTGCCATTGCCGCCGAGAACCGGCCGCCGCTGAAATCGACGGTTCTGCTCGGCCGGGTGCAGGGCCGCGTGGTCCGAAACATCGAAGACGGCTTCGCGCTGGAGTTCCTGCACGAGCAGCCGATCGAGACTCTCGAAGAGAGCGTTACCGCGCGGTAAAGCGCGAGGACGCCAAAACCCAGGGAATTCAAGCCTCGAAGGCGGCCTCCGCGATGCGGACGCCGCCTTTTTCGCGCGCCGTGAGGGGGCGTGCGCGGGTTAACGCGCGGCCCGTTTGGATGTGGAAATAGCGGTTCCGCCAGCCTTTGCGCGTTAACAGCTAAAATTTGAATCAATTGCAGTTGTTTCAAATTTTACGAGAATTCGATTCAAGTATAGATCGAATTCGCCGCAGCTTTTACTTGTATTCGTCTCGACTTGACTTGGCTGACTTAGCGGCAACGCAAAAGCTCCGTGCGAAATGTGGTCCCAACAAGAAACGGGGGCCGCAATGTTTGACTTCAGGGGACAGGGGAAGGGGCTGGCGCTGGCCGCCATGCTCTTCGGGATCAGCGCGGCAGCGCAGGCGGGCGAAGGCCGTCTGCTCTACGCGAGCCTCGGTGACACCACGCGTGCGCCGATCGGCTGGGTCGAATTCTGCGCAGACAATGCCGCCCAGTGCCACGGCGCACCGACGCAGCCGCGCGACATCGTGATGTCGCAGGCCGCATGGCGCGACCTCGTCAAGGTCAATCGCTGGGTCAACGAGACCGTCAAGCCTTTGACCGACCAGGAGCACTGGGGCGTGATCGAGAAATGGTCGCTGCCGACCGACGGTTACGGCGACTGCGAAGACTACGTGCTGTTGAAGCGCAAGATGCTGATGGATGCCGGTTGGCCGCGCGAGGCCCTGCTCATCACCGTGGTGCGCGACAAGAAGGGTGAAGGCCACGCGGTGCTGACGGTGAAGACCGACAAGGGCGAGTTCGTTCTCGACAACCAGAACGAGAGCGTCGTTGCCTGGACGGAGACCGGCTACCGCTTCGTCAAGCGCCAGTCGCAGAGCGACCCCAACGTCTGGGTCTCGCTCGGCGATACCAAGCCGGCGGTCTCCACCGCCAGCGCCAGAGATTAACAGGAACGAACGAACAGGTTACGCGACCCGGTCACATCCCCACCCCTCCCCGTCCCAGACCGGTTCGCGCGCGGCCAGGCTTCCCCCAAAGCCTGGCCGCAACTTTTTTGGGGGCTATTGCGCCGGCGCCGTCTCGGTCGATACCGCCCGCGCCGTGTCGTGCCGTGCGATCAGCGCGTAGGCCACCGGCACCACGAACAGCGTGAACAGCGTGCCGATCGACAACCCGGTCGCGATCACGAGACCCATGTTGAAGCGCGACACGGCGCCCGCCCCGCTCGCGGTGATCAGCGGAACCACGCCCAGCACCATCGCGGCCGTCGTCATCAGGATCGGCCGCAACCGGATCGCGGCTGCCTCGATGATCGCGTCCGTGGCCGCCTTGCCCTCGTGGCGCAATTCGTTGGCGACCTCCACCATCAGGATGCCGTGCTTGCTGACGAGGCCCATCAGCGTGAGCAGCCCGACCTGGGTGTAGATGTTCAGGCTGGCGCCGCCGATGCCGAGGCTGATGAAGATCAGCGCGCCGGCCAGCGACATCGGCACCGAGACCAGGATGACGACCGGATCGAGGAAGCTGTTGAACAGCGCGGCAAGCGCCAGGAAGATGATGATGACGGCGAAGCCGAAGGTCGCGACAAAGCCGCCGGACTCCTGCTCGAGCTGGCGCGAGGCGCCGCCGAAATCGACCGAATAGCCTACGGGCAGGGTCTTGGCGAGATCCTTCAGCGTGGCGAGCGCACTGCCCATCGACACCGTCGGCATCGCGACGCCCGAGATGGTCGCCGCATTGATCTGCTGGAAGTGGTTGCGCGACTGCGGGACGGTGCGGCTTTCGAGATGAGCGACGGTCGACAGCGGCACCATCGAATTGTCGCTCGCCTTGATGTAATAGCCGAGCAGCTGGTCGGCGTTGAGCCGCTCGTTCTGGCGGGCCTGCGGGATCACCTTGTAGGAGCGGCCGTCGAGGCTGAAATAGTCGAGATAGTTGCCACCGAGCATGGTGGCGAGCGAGCCGCCGAGGTCGCTCATCTTGAGGCCGAGATCGCCAGCCTTGTCCCGGTCGAAGGTCACCACGGTCTGCGGCTTGTCGATCTTGAGGTCGGTGTCGAGGAAGATGAACTGGCCGGTCTTCAGTGCCTGCAGCATGAAGTTCCGGGAGACCTCGTCGAGCTCGGTGTAGGAACCGGTCGTGCCGATCACGAACTGGATCGGAAGGCCGTTGCTGCCGGGCAGCGGCGACGGCTGGAACGCCACTGTCCGCGTACCTGCGATGGTGTTGAGCAGGGTCTGGAACTCCGGCTGCAGCGACTTCGTCGTCAGCGCGCGCTGCTCCCAGGGCTTCAGCACCCAGCCGCTGATCACCTGCGTCGAGGTGTCGATCTGGAACACGGTGGCGGTCTCCGGCCGCTTCGCGATCAGATCGTAGAGCTGCCGGCCGTAGAACTGGCGCTGCTGCAGCGTCGCCGACGGCGCCGCCGTGGTCAGGCTGAGGATCACGCCCTGATCCTCATCGGGGGCAAGCTCACTGGTCGAGGTCGCATAGAGCCAGGGAATGCCGGCAAGCAGCAGCAGCGCGAACACCGCCACGACCGGCTTCATCCTGAACACGGCCTCCAGCCGGCGGCGATAGGCGCCGGAGAGCCACTCCAGCAGGTGGTCGATCCGGCGCACCAGGCGCGCCTCCCAATCGGAGGAGTCGCGTTCGGTCCGGCGCAACAGCCAGGCGCAGTTCATCGGCGACAGCGTCAGCGCGATCACCGCCGACACCGTCACCGCGCCGGCGAGCGTGAAGGCGAATTCGGTGAACAGCGCACCGGTCAGGCCGCCCTGGAATCCCACGGGCACGTAGACCGCGATCAGCACGACCGTCATGGCGACGATCGGGCTCGCCAGCGCACGCGCGGACTGGATCGCAGCCTCCACCGGCGCGACGCCCTCGTCGATCAACCGGTGCACGCTCTCGACCACGATGATGGCATCGTCGACGACGAGGCCGATCGCGAGCACCAGGGCCAGCAGGGTCAACAGGTTGATGGAGAAGCCCATCAGCAGCATCAGGCCGAAGGTGCCGATCAGCGACAGCGGAATGGCGATCACGGGGATCAGCACCGAGCGCCAGGACCCCAGGAACAGGAACACCACCACGATCACGATCACCACCGCCTCGAGCAGCGAATGGATGACCTCGCTGATCGAGGAATTGACGAAGTCGGTGGAGTCGTAGAGCACCTCGCCGACGAGGCCGTTGGGCAATTGTGCCTTGATGTCCGGCAATACCGCCTTTACGCCGTTGATGACGTCGAGCAGGTTGGCGGTGGGCGCAGTCTGGATGCCGATATAGACCGCGGTCTTCCCGTTGAAGCGCGTCTCGCTGTCGTAGTCGTCGTTGCCGAGCGTGACATTGGCGACGTCGCGCAGGCGGATGATGGCGCCGTTGACGGTCTTGACCACCAGGTTGCGGTACTGCTCCAGCGAATGCAGGTTGGTCGAGGCCGCGAGATCGACCTGCACCAGCCGTCCCTTGGTGGCGCCGAGTCCCGAGATGTAGTCGTTGCCGGACAGCGCAGTCGACACCTCGCTCGCGGTGAGGCCATAGGCGGCGAGCTTGTCGGGATCGAGCCAGGCGCGAAGCGCGAACTTCTTGGCACCGAGCAGCTCGGCCGTCTGCACGCCTGCCACGGCCTGGAGCCGCGGCTGCACCACTCGCGTCAGATAGTCGGTGATCTGGTTCGGCGCCAGCACGTCGCTGGCGAAGCCGATGTACATGGCGTCGATGGTCTGGCCGACCTTCAGCGTCAGGGTCGGCTGCTGCGTGCCGGTCGGAAACTGGTTGAGCACCGAGTTGACCTTGGCGTTGATCTCGGTCATCGCCTTGCCGGAATCGTAGTTCAGGCGCAGATTGACCGTGATGGTGCTGGTGCCGGTGACGCTGCTCGACGTCATGTAGTCGATGCCGTTGGCTTGGGCGATGGCGTTTTCCAGCGGCGTGGTGATGAAGCCCGAGATGATGTCGGAATCCGCGCCGGCATAGGCCGTGCTCACCGTGACGATCGCATTCTGGGTCCGCGGATATTGCAGGATCGACAGCGTCGTCATCGAGCGCAGACCGAGCACCAGGATCAGGGCGCTGACCACGAGGGCAAGCACCGGCCGGCGGATGAAGATATCAGTGAAACGCATGGTGTCGTGGTACTCGTTGTCTTGAAAAACCGGCGTCGACGCCTCGTCCTACTGGTCGACGATGTCAGGCGCGGCTTCCGCCTGCGGCACGTGCGAATTGTCGATCTTGACCGGGCTGCCGTTGCGCAGCTTGAGCTGGCCGGCGATGACCACGGTCTCGCCCGGCTTGACGCCCTGGTTGATGGCGACGCGATCGCCCTTCGGCGGCCGCGTCTTCACGAACATCTGCCGGGCGGTGCCCTGCCCGTCGTGCAGTTCGTCGACGAGATAGACCAGATCGCCGTAGGAATTGTTCACGATCGCGGTGAGCGGCACGGTCACGACCTCGTCGGGCTTACCGACCGCGATCTCGATCTTGGCGAACATGCCGGGCAGCAGCCGGGCCTCGCCGTTGCGCAAGGTGGCCCGCACCTGGATGTTACGACTGGTCGAATCGACCTTGGCGTTGATCGCCGTGATCTGCCCGGTGAAGCGCTCGCCCTTGAAGGCATCGACCGCGGCCGAGACGTCCTGCCCGATGCGGATCGAGGCCAGCGCCTGCTGCGGCAGATAGAAGTCGACATAGATCGGGTCGAGGCTCTGAAGGGTGACGATGCTGGTGCCGGCGGAGAGATATTGGCCGAGATCGACGGCGCGGATGCCGAGCCTCCCTGCGAACGGCGCCTTCAGCGTCTTCTGCTCGAGCAGGGCCTTTTGCTGCTCGACGAGCGCCTGCGCGTTCTTCAGGTTGGCCTTGTCGCTGTCGACCGTCGCCTGGCTGACCGCGTTGAACTTGATCTGCTCCTCGTCGCGCTTGAGCACGATGGCGTAGTTCTCGGCCGTGGCCTGCAGCGAGCGCAGCTTGGCGACATCGTCGGTCGCCACCAGCGACAGCAAGGTCTGTCCTGCCGCGACGCTGTCGCCGGAGGAGAATTCGATGCTCTGCACGATGCCAGCGACCTGCAGCGCGAGATCGGCGCCGTTCACCGCGCGCAGCGAGCCGACCGCGCTCAGACTCGGCTGCCAGGCCGCGTTGGCGGCGACCACGGTGGAGACGGTTTGCGGCGGATTGGCCATCGCGCCGATCGCCTTGCGGATCATGACCTCCTTGAAGGTCTGGAAGCCGTAGAGGCCGCCGAACAGGACGGCCATTCCACACAGCATGATTGTCATCCGCTTGATCATCGCAACGCGTCCTCGGTCTTCTTGTCGACGCCGGCGAAGTAACCGGCACTGGCCCGCGGCAGCGCGTCCGGCGTCTCGTCCATGCGATTCCACCAGCCGCCGCCGAGCGCCTGGAACAGCGCGGCGGTGTCGGTGAAGCGGGTGGCCTGCGCCTTGACGCGGGACACGCGCGAATTCAGATAGGATTGCTGGGCGTTGATGATGTTGGCGTAGGGCACCGCGCCGGTCTTGAACTGCTCGATCGCCATGGCGAGGCTGTCCGCCGTCGCCTTTTCGGCGGCGGCCTGCGCCTTCAGCGTCGCCGCGTCGTACTGGATGGCGCGCAGCGAATCCGCAACGTTCTGGAAGGCGGTGACGACCGTGCTCTTGTATAGCGCGAGATCCTGCTCGAACGCCGCCACGTCGGCCTCCTTGGTGTGGTACAGCGTGCCGCCGTCGAAGATCTTCTGGCTGACGCTGGAGGCCGCGCTCCAGACGATCGTCTCGGGCGAGAACAGCTGCTCGGGCGCGGTGGAGCCATAGCTCCCGGACAGCGTGAGCTGCGGCAGCAGATTGGCGATGCCGACGCCGACGGTCGCGGTGGCCTGATGCAGCGTGGCCTCGGCCTGGCGGATGTCCGGGCGCTGCCGCACCAGGCTCGACGGCAGCGACAAGGGCAGCCGCCCCGGAAGCCGCAGATCGGCCAGCCGCAAATGCTCGCCGCGATCCTGGCTCGGCAGCCGACCGAGATAGGCCATCAGTTGGTTGCGCTGCTGCGCCAGTTGCTTCTGAAGCGGCGCCAGCGTCGCCTTGGCCTGCGCCAGCGTGGCTTCCTGCGACAGCACGTCGGACCGCGAGATCGCGCCGATCCCGAACTGGCGCTGGATGCGCGTGAGCTGGTCCGTCTCCGCCTTGATGATCTCCTCGGTCGCGAGGATCTGATCGCGCAGCGAGGCATCCGTAATCGCGGCGGTTACGACGTTGGCGGTCAGTGCCAGATAGGTCGCTTCGAGCTTGAAGCCCTGATAGTCGGCCTGGGCCTGCAGCGCCTCGACCGAGCGGCGCGTGCCGCCCCAGATGTCGAGCGCGTAGGACACGCTGACCGAGGCGTTGTAGAGCGTGTAGGTCGAGGCCTGCGCCGGCCATTGCCCCGACTGCGACGTGCTGACCCGATCGCGCTCCGCCGACGCACTGCCGGAAATCTGCGGAAACAGACCGCCCTGCTGCGCCAGCGCGTTCTCTCGCGCATAGCGCAGCGCGAACTGCGCGGCCTGGACATCGGGATGATTGCGGATCGCTTCTTCCACGAACGCATTGAGCTGCCGTGAGCGGAACAACGCCCACCAGGCACCCGGAATGTCCCGTCCCGTCTCGAAGCCCTGCGAACTTCCGCCGGCCGTCTCCACCGCCGCGGTGGCAGCGGGACGCTGCTCGCGTGTGTAGCCGTGCACCAGGGGGCCGCCCGGCGAGACGAAGTCCGGGCCGACGGCGCAGGACGCGAGCAGAACGCCTGAGAGCGAGACGCCTGCCCAGGCTCTGGCCTGCGCCGGCCGCACTGCGGCGGGTATGAAGGGGATGCGCATGAGCCTGACGGAAGAAGAAGCCGACAAAGAACTAAACCGTTTAGTTTTGTACCGGCCTGATGTATGTTGCAGGTGAGGGTGAAAAGTCAAGCCGGGGGAATCGGGTCCATGTCCATGAGGCTTCGCAAGGCCGTGAACGGAAAGACCGCGCAAGCTGCGGACGCCGAGCTGCGGCCGCGCGCCCAAGCGAAATATCGCCAGATTCTCGACAGCGCCCGCGTCCTCTTCCTCGATCAGGGCTTCGACGCCACCAGCATGGACGCGATCGCGCGCGAGGCCGGTGTGTCGAAGGCGACGCTCTACGTCCATTTCGACGACAAGGACGATCTGCTGCTGGCGCTGGTGAACGATGAGTGCAAGCGCTACGGCCCGAAGACGTTATGGCGCGACCACGGCGGCAGGATCGATCTCAGGGCAGAGCTCCACGCCATCGCAACCGTATTCCTCGAAGCCTTTCTCGACCAGCGCGGGCTCGCCGTGCACCGGCTCGTCATGTCCTGCGCCTCGCGTTATCCCCGCGTCGGGGAGGTCTTCATGAAATCGGGGCCCGATCGCTGCGACGCCGAAGTGGCCGCCTTCCTGCGTGCTGCGCAAAAGCAGGAACTCGTCGACGTTCCCGACGTCGGCATGGCCGCGACCCAGTTTCTCAGCCTGATCCAGGGCAAGGAGATCCTGAAATGGGCCCTCTCGATGAAGGCACCGAGTCCGGCCCGCCGGCGCGCGCTCATCGAAAACGGCATCGACGTTTTTCTCGCGGCCTACGAGCGGCGTCCGGTCGCTTCCAAGCAGATGCAGCGAAACCCGGCGGACACATCTGGACGCCGCTAGCCTCAAGCGCCGGCACGTCGGCAAGCCACCCATCTTCGGCAGCCAAGTCCTTCAGGAACAGCTGGGCCTCGATCCTGCAGATGCGAGAGCATCTGCGCGCGCGGCCTCTCTGTCACAGCGGCGGATCGCGGCGACGATGCCGGCATGGTGCTCAATCGCGCGAGAGCTGCCGCTACCAGGGCACGCGCGCGGCGGTGAAATTGCGCCACGTGCCGTGCAATGACGGCTGCACGCCGACGGATGCGCGCGCCTGCCAGCCGGCAATCGCCGCCGCGGCAATGGT
>RXJC01000581.1 GCA_003963435.1 Bradyrhizobiaceae bacterium
GCTCGTCCAAGAGCAGCACGCGCGGCTGACCAAGCAGCGCCTGCGCGAGCCCCAGGCGCTGACGCATGCCCTTCGAATAGGTGCTCACGCGGCGGCGGCTGGCGGCGCCGAGCCCGACGGCGTCGAGCAGCTCCTGGGCCTTGGCAACCGGCTCCCGCTTCAGCCTGGCGTAGAAGGCCTGGGTCTCGCGGCCGGTGAGGGCAGGGTCGAAAGAGACGTTTTCCGGGAGGTAGCCGAGCTGGCGCCGGCCCGCGAATTCGCCGGCGGCGGGATTGTCTCCGAGAACCTCGATGGCGCCCTTGCTCGGGCGGATCAGTCCCAGCATGAGCTTCATCAGCGTGGTCTTGCCGGCGCCGTTGTGGCCGATCAAGGCGACCAGCTCGCCTTGATCGAGCGTGAACGAAGCATCGCGCACGGCTTCGACCCGGCCATACGCCTTGGTGACGTCGCTGACGCGTACCGTGCTGGTCATCGCGTCTCCTTCCCAGCGCTCCGTGGCGGCGACACCAGCGGATGGCTGTCGACTACGCCGCCCGGCAGCAGCGCCGGAAACTGCGCCTGCGCCCAGCGGATCACCTGGACGGCGGGGCTGTTGATCAAAACCTTCGCGGCGGGCGCCGTCCACAACACGCGGTCGATCAGGTCGTTCGGCCGGTAAGCGGTGTCGGCGATCCCGTCGCCATTGAGGTCGAAGGCCGGATTATCGCTCCAGTAATTGCCGCGCCCGCCGATCGACCAGTCGAGGTGCCGGGTGCCGACATATTTCACCTGGTTGGCGTTGCCGACGAAAGCGTTGCCCGTGATTTCGTTGCCTTCGGAGCCGGCCGTGAAGTGCACGCCGATGGCGCAGCCTTCGAACCAGTTGTTGCGGAACTTGTTGTGATTGGTGTTGTAGATGAACACGCATTTCTCCGGGCCGCTCTTGAGAGTGCTCTCCCGTTTCGGCTGCGGAAGCATGCCTTTCTCGTCGTCGGGACTGTCTTGCGCGCTCTGTAGCGTCGAGCTCAGCGGACCGCCGGTCACCCGGTTGTCCTCGATCCGGGCGTAATTGGCGTAGTTGAAGAGCATCCCGTAGTCGCGATCGTGATCGGAGGAGTTGCCGCGGATCACCAGGCGGTTCGAATACATGATGGCGTAGCCGACATGGTTGCCGATCGAAACGTTGCCGCTGACTTCGCTGTCGTTGGTGTACATGTAGTGGACCGCGAAGCGAACCTGCTCGAAGCGGTTGTCGAGGAAGCGGTCTTTGCTGCTGGAGATCGAGAAGATGCCGTCACGGCCGTAGCGGAATGTGTTGTTGGCGATGGTGACGTCGGGCGCATTCCACAGCGAGACGCCGTTGCCCGCCTCGCTGAGACGTCCCCCGCGCAGTCCCTCGATCTCGTTACGGACGACCCGGGAGCCCCTGGCGCCGTGCACATAGACGCCGAACAGGTTTCCGACCAGCCGGTTGTCCTCGATCGTGGCGCGTTCGGCCGTCTTCTGCAGGAAGATCCCGGAATTCATCGCCTGCAGATCGCGGCCGGATGCCCGGATGGTAAAGCCGCGGACGGTGACGTCGGGGGCGCTGACGGTGATGACGTTGCCGGAGCCGTCGCCGTCGAGCACCGCGTCTCGGCTTCCAACCAGCTGCAGGGGACGCTCGATCCGGATCGAGCCGTGATACTCACCGGCTGCGAGCACGACGACGTCGCCGGCGCGCGCGCCGTCAAGCACGGCTTGCAGCGGCTGCCCCGGCACAGCCGTCAGGGTCTCCGCTGCGGCGAAGCCGGACCATCCGGCGGCGACCAGCGCCGCCGGAAACATGCGTGACAACAGACCCACGAGGTCGCTCCGATCAGACCGACTTCGGTTCGACGAACATTCGGCCCTTCATCTCCATGTGCATGGCGTGACAGAACCAGGAGCAGTAGTACCAATAGACGCCCGCCTTGTCGGCCGAGAACGTCACGGATGCCGTCGCCATCGGCGCGACTTCCATCTGGATGCCGTAGTTCACGATGCAGAAGCCGTGCGTCAGGTCTTCGACGGCGTCGATATTGGTGATGAAGACGGTGACCTCGTCGCCTTGCTTGACCTGGAACTGTTCGAGGCCGAATGCCGGCGCGGTCGACGTCATGTAGACGCGCACCTTGTTGCCGTCACGAATGACCTTCGAATCCGCCTCCAGATTGATGCCGTCGGCCTTGGCCTGCTTGACCGCATCCGCAAACATCGGATCCGCGCGGTCCCAGATCGAGATCGGGTTGATCTTGGAGCGGTGGACGATGGTCGCGTCATGCGGCTCGGCGAAGCTCGGACCGTCATGCACCAGCTTCATCTGATCGCCCGAAATGTCGATCAGCTGATCGTTTTCAGGCTTGAGCGGGCCGACGTTCAGGAAGCGGTCCTTCGAGAACTTGTTCAGCGAGATGAGCCATTTTCCATCGGCCTCCTTGGTCTGTCCCATCGAGGAATGGTTGTGACCCGGCTGATAGTGCACGTCGAGCTTCTGGAGGATGGGATTGACCTTCTCACCCTTGAAGGCCCGCTTGGCGAGGTCGATGTTCCACTTGCAGATCTGGCTGTCGAGGAACAGGGTCGTGTAGGCGTTGCCCTTGCCGTCGTAGGCCGTATGCAGCGGGCCGAGGCCCAGCTCCGGCTCCGCGACGACGACGTCGCGCGGCTTGATCTTGTCGTCGAACAATTGGTCGAACAGGCGCACATCCATCACGGTCACGGTGGGCGAGAGCTTTCCGGCCGCCACGATGTGGATGCCGTCAGGAGCCGTGTTCATGCCGTGCGGATTGTTCGAGACCGGAACGTAGCGGGTGTAGGCGGAGCCCTTGCGACCGTCGATCACGGGCACGCCGTTCATTTCCTTGAAGTCGCCCTTCTTCACGGCCTCCTCGATCCGCTTGATGTTGAAGATGACGACCCAGTCCTGTTCGGCGGCGGTCATCTCCGCCAGCGTGACGCCTTCCTCGCCGTTGTAGCAGGTCGAGAAAGCGTATTTGCCCTGGTAGTCGGCATCGACATTGTCGAGGTTGCCGCTGACGATGATCTGCCAGGCCACCTTCATCGTGTCGCCGTCGATCGCGCTGAGCATCGAACGATATTGTTTGGGATCGTCGAGGACCTTGCCGTCGTTGGGCAGGGGCACGCCGTCCTCGCCATTGGCGAACACATAACCGGTGCGCGGATATTTCTGCACCCGCAGCCCGTGGACCGTGTGCTGGTTCGGCAGTTCGATGATCTTGTCGCATTTCATGACGTCGAGCCGCACCCGCGCCACGCGCGTGTTGGCCTTGTCGTTCATGAAGGCGTAGCGTCCGTCATAGGTGCCATCGGTGAAAGAGATATGCGGGTGGTGCAGGTCGCCGTTCACGAACGTCCCACCGCGCTTCTTCAGGAACTCGCGCGTCGCGGGCTGCAGCCCCTCGGTCAGGACCTTGAGGCTCTCGTTGGTCAGGCCCCAGCCGGTCGCGCTGCAGCGGTTGAACACGGGAACTCGCATCAATTCGCGCATCGAAGGCAGGCCGACGATCCGCATCTCGCCGGACTGGCCGCTCGAGAAGAACACGTAATATTCGTCGAGCTCGCCGGGCGCGACCTCGGTCTTCTGCACGGCGGGTCGGGCGGCCGGCGCTTTCGGTGCCGCATTCTGCGCTTCCGCAGACGAGACCAAGCCGTCCTTCATCGCGACTCCGCCGGCAAGGCCAACGCCCGCCGCGGCCGCCGTCGTCCCCAGCACGGTTCGTCGGCTGACGCCCTTTGCCTGCTCGTTCTCGCTCATGATTGCCTCCTCGGCTTCCGGTTCAGTTAGGTGGTGGAGAGGTGGTGGGTGAGGCGCCGACGGGTTTGCCGCCGGCGGTGATGACGGTCGCGGGACCCTTGCCGGCCGCGCGCATCGAGGGCGAGGACATCGCCGCGAACTTCTCGCGCTTCAGCCGCACCTGGATCATGTGCGGGCAGCGATGATCGTCGTAATAGAGTTCCTGGCAGTGCATGCAGTAGATGCACTCGTTGACGTTGATGTGCCCCTCGGGGTGGATCGACTGCACCGGGCATTCCTTGGCGCAGCGTTGGCAGGGCGAGCCGCATTCTTCCCAGCGGCGCAGCCATTCGAACGTCCTCATACGGCCGGGAATGGCAAGCGCGGCGCCGAGCGGACACAGATAGCGGCAGAAGAAGCGCTCGATGAAGAGGCCGATGACGAGCAGGGCGACCGCATAGGCCACGAACGGCCAGCCGCGCGAGAACTTCAGGATGATCGCCGTCTTGAATGGTTCGACCTCGGCGAAGCGCTCGGCCATGTCGACGGAATAGAGCGACAGGCCGAACAGACCGAGGAAGATGATGTACTTGATCGGCCAGAGCCGTTCGTGCAGTCCCCACGGCACGGTGATTTGCGGCACCTTGAGCCATTTTGCCGCGGTGTTGGTGAGCTCCTGGAGCGCGCCAAAGGGGCACAGCCAGCCGCAGAACGGACCACGGCCCCAGAACAGAAGTCCGCCGGCCGTCGCGGCCCACAGAATGAAGATCAGGGGAGCGGCGAGGAAGAATTCCCAGCGGAAGCCGGTCACCAGCGCATTGGTGAAGGTGACGACGTTGACGACGGAGAGCTGGGCGTTGGCGTACCAGCCGAGCCAGACCAGAACGAAGACGAGATAGCCCCGCCGCACCCAGGTGTAGAGCACCGGCCGGCGCACCAGGAGGTTCTGGAAGAAGAAGATGCCGGTGAGGGCGGCCAGCATGAATGCGGTGATGCCGATCGAGACCGTGCTCGAGCGCCAGATCCGCATCCAAAGCGGCTCATCGGTCTCAGCGGGCGGTGCGGCCGCAGCTTTCGTTGCCGAGGGCGGAGGCGCCGCGCTTTCCGGCACCGTCACCGCACGCTGCTCGCGGCGTATGTAGCTGTCGGGCAGGGCGTAGCCGAGGTCGAAGGTCAGGAATGCCTTGTCGCGGCCACCGAGGCTGCGCTGCACCAGCAACTGAAGCTGCCAAGGCTGCGTCGGATCCAGGGTGAACTCGGGAGGGGTGACGAACAGGCCGATTTCTTTGAACTCGGGCGCGCCGACCGCCTCCAGCGCGCCCAGGCGGATATGGTTGCGGTCGCGGAACCGGGTGCTGTTGCCGTCCTGCAGGATTTCGATGCGATCGAAGATGCCGCCGCGAACGTAGGCCGAACCCTTGAAGGAATACGATCCGTTGCCGGCCACGATGATGGCCTGCTGGCCGGGTTTCAATTTGTCCTTGAGCCGCCGATAGCCGTCTTCGCCGAGCAGGCTGCGACCGATCGTGGGCGCGGACGCGAGTGCCACGTAGAGGTCGACGAAGGTGTCGCTGGCGTCACCTGGCTCGGGATATTGGGCCGCCGCAGCGTTGCCGGACTTCGCAAAGGCTTCGTTGACGTCACCGACGCCGAGATGAAGCCGGCGTATCGAGCCGTCGCCGACGAGGCTTTCCCAGTCGCGCACCTCGCTGTGTTCGAGATCGAGCGTCTTGACCACCGGGGGCAGGGCTGTCGAAGCCGCCGCGCCGTCGCCGCCACCGACGCGGCCGCTCCGGATCAGCTTGGACGCTGCGCGGACGATACTGTCGCCCATCACCAGCACGGTGACGGTCGCGCCGCTCACGATGTCGACCTGCGGCGGCTTCTCGGCGCCGCTTGCGACCGGCTTCATGTCCTTGCCGATCAGACCATTCACGGCGGCGACGATGCGGGCTTCCGGAATGCCGACCAGCACGATCGGCTCCTTGTGATCGACGAGCTTGATCCCGGTGATCACGCCTTTCGGGTCGATCCCGGCCAGCAGGTGAATCGGTTTGCCCGAGTACCCGACGGAATTCGCCAGATCGGAGTTGAGGAAGACAAATCCCTGGAGCTGATCGCCACGGTAGACCGGCACGATGGGCGGATCGCCTTGCGGCGGGCCGAAACGATCCGCTCCCGGGAAAAACTCGGCGGGCGCGATCTTCGGCAGGTATGTCTGCAAATCACCGGCGGCGCATGCCGGCGAAATATAAGTCAGACATATCAGCAGCAAGCCCGCGAGCGCTCGCGCCGCACGCCCTGCAAAGGCGGTGTCGTCATTCGGTCGCTTCGACATTCGATCAAACGCCATCTGCGCGATCAACCGGATCGCGCGTGCCTTGAGTCTCTTCGTCGATGATTTGTCGCCGCTGACGTGCCACACTCATCGCGCGCAACCGCATCTGTCAACCCCGGCGCAAAGATTCTGTTTGCGCGGAACCGAGCCAGATGTCTGCATTTGGAGTCCTTGCCATGCCATTCCTACGCACTTCGTTGCTCAGTGCTGAGCCTGCTGGTGTATTGAAATCCCTCGACGAGCTGTTTGCGCTAGCGCACGCAATGGAGCAGGAGGCTGCCAAGAGGTACGATGCTCTGGCCGAAGAGATGCGCGGGCAGGGCAAGGACGACCTGGCGGAGGTGTTCACGAAACTCGCCGCTGCCGAGCGCGAGCACGTGGACAGTGTGACGCAGTGGTCGCAATCGCGCCGCGGCAAGCGCCCGGATCCCGCCTTGGTGCGCTGGGAGGCACCGGAAGCGGTCGCGCCGGAAGCCGCCGCCGAGGTCAAAACGTCGCGCCTGATGACGCCGTACCGCGCGCTCGCGATCGCGGTCCGCAACGAGGAGCGCGCCTTCGCCTTCTGGTCCTATCTGGCAGCCTACTCGCTTGATCCCGAGGTCAAGAAAGCCTCCGAGGCGATGGCCAAGGAGGAACTCGGCCATGTCGCCACGCTGCGGAAGGAGAGGCGGCGCGCCTATCATCACGAGCACGATCGAACCAGTGCCGAGACGGCGTTGCCTCGAATCGACGCACCAAGGCTCGAGCATCGCCTGGTTGCGCAACTCGGCGAGATGGAACAACGCCTGAGCGGCCCGGCCGCGGTCCGGATGCGGGCGATGCGCCAACAGACGATCGAGATGGCCGACGCCTCCGTGGGGGTCGGGAGCTTTGCAGCGTCCATGGAACGCAAAGGCCCGTTGGAGATTGCCGAGGCGCTCGTCGACGGCTACCTCGACGGCGCCGAGCGGTCGAGCGACGCTGCCCACCTGGACAGCCTGCAGCATCTGGCGGAACAAGCGATCGCGAGACTGGCCTGGCTGCGCTCGCTCTCGGCGGGCTGACACGCTTGCTGCGACCGTCTGAGCTGCCGATCTCTGCGAGCCGCACGGCGGCTCTGCCGTGGGCTGTGGACGCTGTCCTGCGGAGCGCAGCAGACGCGAAGGGGCGATTTGGGCGACATCGGATTGGCAGGCCGCGTGCGGCCATAGCCCAATCCGTAATTCGCATAAGGTATATTATGGAATATATTTATATACAATCAGATCAGTTATTTAGGCGAAACTCCTATCGTTGTGTCTTCGCTTCCGGCCGTTTTCGGCCACTCGCTTCGATCGGCGTCTCAGCTCTTGACGGTTACTGTGCATGGGGTTGTTTTTCAGATTTTGAATCCGGCCCGACGTCTCCGAAAGCCGATATTGCCGCGACCTTGTCCGGCTGCAATAAGCAAAGCCCCGCGAGATCGCAGATGACCTTCTGACCTGACGTCCGTATAGGTTTGCGTCTCAGAACAACAACAAACCTACCGAGGAAGCAGACCCATGGTCTTTTCAACGCGCTTTTCCCGACGCACGCTTCTTAAGGCCTCCGCCGCGACCGCGGTCCTGGGCGGCCTCGGCGCGCCCCATGTGGCCCGCGCACAGAGCGCCGAGTTCACCTACAAATACGCCAACAACCTGCCCGACACCCATCCGCTAAACGTCCGGGCCAAGGAGGTGGCGGCGGCGATCAAGAGCGAGACCAACGGCAAGTTCGACCTCCAGATCTTCCCGAACAACCAGCTCGGGTCCGATACCGACATGCTGAGCCAGATCCGCTCCGGCGGCGTCGAGTTCTTCACGCTGTCGGGCCTGATCCTGTCGACCCTGGTGCCGGCGGCGTCCATCAACGGCATCGGCTTCGCATTCCCGGACTACGACACGGTCTGGAAGGCCATGGACGGCGATCTCGGCGCCCATGTCCGCGGCGAGATCAAGAAAGCCGGCCTCGAGGTCATGGACAAGATCTGGGACAACGGCTTCCGGCAGACCACGTCGTCGACCAAGCCGATCAATGGTCCCGACGACCTCAAGGGCTTCAAGATCCGCGTGCCGGTGTCGCCGCTGTGGACCTCGATGTTCAAGGCGTTCGACGCCGCGCCCGCCTCGATCAATTTCAGCGAGGTCTATTCGGCGCTGCAGACCAAGATCGTCGAAGGCCAGGAAAACCCGCTGGCGATCATCTCGACGGCAAAACTCTACGAGGTGCAGAAATACTGCTCGCTGACCAACCACATGTGGGACGGCTTCTGGTTCCTGGCCAACCGCAGAGCCTGGGAAAAGCTGCCGCAGGACGTGCGCACCATCGTCGCCAAGAACATCAATGCCGCTGCGATCAAGGAGCGTGAGGACACCGCCAAGCTCAATGCCAATTTGCAGCAGGAGCTCGCAGGCAAGGGCCTGACCTTCAATCAGCCGGCGGTGGCGCCGTTCCGCGACAAGCTGCGGTCCGCCGGCTTCTATGCCGAGTGGAAAGGCAAGTATGGCGATCAGGCCTGGGACCTCCTGGAAAAGGCCGTCGGCAAGCTGTCGTAACGCGTCGGGGCCATCATGGCTCATGTCGAGATCGAGGTGATCGAAGTGGCGGGCGAGGTGACTATCCAGTCCCCTCGCCGACCTTCGCTGCTGGCTTCGCTCGAACGCGCGCTCGGTCTCGTCGTCGAAATCCCGGCGGCGATCCTGGTCGTCGCCGAGATCGTGATCCTGTTTGCCGGCGTGGTCGCGCGCTACGGCCTGCACCGGCCGCTGATCTGGTCGGACGAGCTCGCCTCGATCCTGTTCCTGTGGCTCGCGATGCTGGGCGCGGCGGTGGCGTTCCGCCGGTCCGAGCACATGCGCATGACCGCGATCGTCGCCAGCGCGCGGCCGGCGATGCGGGCCTATCTCGATCTGGTCGCGACCTGCGCGGCGCTGGCGTTTCTGGTCCTGATCGTCTGGCCTGCCTGCGACTACGCCTATGAGGAAAGCTATATCACCACGCCGGCGTTGCAGATCTCGAACATGTGGCGCGCCGCCGCGCTGCCGGCCGGCATCGGCCTCATGGCGGCCTTCGCCTTGCTGAGGCTGCTGCGCGCGGCCGATTGGCGGATGGTCGCGGCCGCGATCGTCAGCGTTGCCGTCATCATCGGCCTGTTCTGGCTGGCGGAGCCATATTTGCGGCCGCTCGGCAATCTCAACCTCGTCATCTTCTTCGTCGGCGTTGCCGGCTTCTGCGTCTTTGCCGGCGTTCCCATTGCGTTCGGCTTCGGCCTTGCGATCTTCGGCTATCTCGCGCTGACCACGCGCACGCCCGTGATGGTGCTGGTCGGGCGGATGGACGAGGGCATGAGCCACCTCATCCTGCTCTCGGTGCCGCTGTTCGTGTTCCTGGGGCTGCTGATCGAGATGACCGGCATGGCGCGAGCCATGGTGGCGTTCCTGGCGAGCCTGCTCGGCCATGTCCGCGGCGGCCTGCATTACGTGCTGGTCGGCGCCATGTATCTGGTCTCGGGCATATCAGGCGCCAAGGCCGCCGACATGGCGGCGGTCGCGCCGGTGCTATTCCCGGAGATGAAGCAGCGCGGCGCCAAGCCGGGCGATCTCGTCGCGCTGCTGGCGGCGACCGGCGCCCAGACCGAAACGATTCCGCCGAGCCTCGTGCTGATCACGATCGGCTCGGTGACGGGCGTGTCCATCGCCGCCCTCTTCACCGGCGGCCTGCTGCCCGGCGTCGTGCTCGCGATCACGCTCTGCATGCTGGTGTGGTGGCGCTACCGCCACGAGGACATGAGCCACGTCCGTCGCGCCACGGGCGGGGAGATCGGCAAGACCTTCATCGTCGCCCTGCCCGCGCTCGCACTGCCCTTCGTGATCCGCTACGCCGTGGTCGAGGGCATCGCGACCGCGA
>RXJC01000278.1 GCA_003963435.1 Bradyrhizobiaceae bacterium
TCAAAGCAACGCTCAACCTTTGCGGATCTTGGCGTAGGCGGCGAGTGCGCGCTCGCGTCCCCTCGCGTGATCGATGATCGGTTGCGGATAAGTCTTGCCGAGCGTGACGCCTGCGCTCGCAAGCTCGATTGGCGTTGCCTGCCAAGGTTGGTGGATCAGCCTGGCCGGCATCTCTTTCAGCTCAGGCACCCAGCGCTGGACATAGGTTCCATCCGGATCGAACTTTTCGCCCTGGAGCTGCGGATTGAACACGCGGAAATACGGCGCAGCATCGGCGCCGCAGCCGGCGACCCACTGCCAATTGGCGGGATTGCTGCCGGCATCCGCGTCGACCAGCGTGTCCCAGAACCAGGCTTCACCTTCGCGCCAGTCGATCAGGAGATGCTTGACCATGAACGACGCCACCACCATCCGCACCCGATTGTGCATGACCCCGGTGTGCCAGAGCTGGCGCAGGCCGGCATCGACGATCGGATAGCCGGTGCGCCCGTGCTGCCAGGCGGCGAGCGCGGTCTTGTCGGGCTTCCAGGGGAAACCGTCGAAATTCGTTTGCAGGTTCTCGGTGGCGAGGTCGGGATGATCGTGCAGCAGGTGGCGGCAGAACTCGCGCCAGCCGAGCTCGCTCAGGAACTTTTCGACGCCGGGCCCGATGGTCGGATCTTCGGCGGCCGCGAACCGCGCCGCGTGCCAGACCTGGCGCGGGCTGATCTCGCCGAACCGCAGATGCGGCGACAGGCCCGAGGTGCCCTCGCGGTCGGGGCGGTCGCGGTCACCGACATAGGCGTGCGCGGTGTGCTTGAGGAAGTCGCGCAAGCGCGCACGGGCTGAAGCCTCGCCCGGCGTCCAGCTCTCGCGCAGGCCGCCCGCCCAGTCCGGCTTGCTCGGTTCGAGCGTCCAGCTCTCCAGCGCATCGCTGGCGATTGCAGGGGCAGGGCGCAATTGCTTCGGCGCCGGCAGCGGTTTTGGCGGATCGCCGAGCGACAGCACGCGCCGCCAGAACGGCGTGAACACGCGCAAGCCGCGGCCCTCCTTGGTGCGGATTGCCGAGGGCGAGACCAGCAGATCGCCAGGGAAGCTGTGCGAGTCCACGCCGAGCCTTGCCAGCGCAGCTTCGAGCTGCCTCTCGACGGCCTGGTGCGGCGCCTGCGCGATTCCGTTCCAATAGACGGCGCGGGCACCGCTTTCGCGCGCCAACTCCGGGATCACCCTGGTCGCCGGTCCCCGGCGCAACACGAGCGACCCGCCGTGCGCAGCGATCGCGGCCCCGAGCGCCCGCAGCGATTGCGCCAGCCACCAGCGCGTTGCCGCGCCGGGTGGACGTGCAACGCTGTCGTCAAGGACGAACAGGCAGAGCACCGGCGCGCCGGTCTTCGCAGCGGCGTGCAGGGCGGGATGGTCGGACAGGCGGAGATCATCGCGAAACCAGACGATGATGGGTGGCGCGCTTGGCATGGTCGGGCGTGCATCTCGCTGAGCAGGTCCTCAATATACGAGACACGCGCGCAGAGTTTCATCGACGGAGAGTCCCGGGGACGAGTTGCCCCGGGATCATCCCCGCTGCTCGAGCCGAGCTATTTCGGCTGCGGCACGATGCGGAGATAGGGCTTCGGCTCCTTCCAGCCCTGCGGGTAGATCGTCTTGGCCTCTTCGTTGGAGACCGAGCCCGCGATGATGACGTCCTGGCCTTGCGTCCAGTCGGCAGGGGTGGCGACCCGATGCTTGGAGGTGAGCTGCAGCGAGTCGATGACGCGCAGGATCTCCTGGAAGTTCCGGCCGGTGGTCATCGGATAGACCAGCACCAGCTTGATCTTCTTGTCGGGCCCGATGACGAAGACGTTGCGGACGGTCTGGTTGTCGGCGGCGGTGCGCTTGAGCGGATCGCCCGAGATGGCGGCCGGCAGCATGCCGTAGAGCTTCGAGACGTTGTAGTCGGTGTCGCCGATCATCGGGTAGTTGGGCGCTGCGCCCTGCGTCTCCTTGATGTCCTCCGACCATTTGGCGTGGTTGTCGACCGGGTCGACCGAGAGGCCCATCAGCTTGACGCCGCGCTTGTCGAATTCCGGCTTCAGCTTTGCCAGCGCGCCGAGCTCGGTGGTGCAGACCGGCGTGAAGTCCTTGGGGTGCGAGAACAAGAGCGCCCAGCTGTTGCCGATCCAGTCGTGGAACTTGATCTTCCCTTCAGTGGTCTCGGCTTCGAAGTCGGGGGCGGTGGCGCCGATCGGAAGTGTCATGATTTTACCTCATCGCATTGAATTGGCTGGGAAATTCTTCTCTCGCCGTCAGCCTTAGTATAGGGGCCTTACAGAGCCAAGTGAACGCCCACTGAACCGGCTCAAGTAAAATGTGAATTCCTTCCTTGAAGGCCTGATTTCCTAGCAACTTATTGTGACGGAGCCACCTGCGGCGAAACATCTCCATCCGGGGTCACACGGTCTCGCTCGCCCCGATTATGCCTTTTATGACTTCCATCACGCTCGCCCGGCGCGTCCCAGAACCAAAACGCTCCTGACAGCGACCAATTGGCAACCATCTCGAAAAGTCGCGATCCCCGTATCGAATCGTTAACCACCCCTTTACGTCGGCATGAAAATGCTGGCCGTTCAGAAGAAATCTGGAAGTGAACTATGTCTGCCGCTGCGCCTAAATCTGCCGAGTCCTCGTCCCTCGAACCGTCCTGCCGCGATACCGCGGCCCACGCGCTCTCCATCGTGCGCGACGGCGTGATCACCGGCGAAGGTCCGACCACCAAGGGAAGGGTGCACTTCTCCCGTTCCCTCGACGCCGATGACGCCGCCTGGTGCACGCGCATCCTGACGGCCACCGCCGTCAACGACCTGCCCGTCAGCCGCGCTGAGGCCGAAGCCCTGTTCGAGATCAACGAGGCCGCGACCGAGCGTACTGATGGCGGCCGTTTCGACGACCTGCTCGCCAAGGCCGTTGCCCATTACGCCGCAAGCGCCTCGGGACTGAAGGTGCCGCCGCGTAGCGTCGCGCTGTCGGCCGACACCGAGATCGAGAGCTGGGCGCCGTCCTACGCCTCCAAGGTCAACAGCGAGATGCTGGAGTGGATCGCCGCCCAGATGCGCGGCAAGCGTCACAACAACCGTCGCCTGATGGCGATGGTGGCGACCTTCCTGGGCGCCACCGCGCTGCCTCTGGCGGGCCAATTGCCGAACGTGTTCGACATCGGCATGTAAGACTTGGGCATGTGAATTCGCCCCTCTCGCGAGGAGCATCTGAACGGCGGGGCTATTTCCCCGCCGTTTTTTGTTTGCCGGTCTCGGCCTCGAGACCCAGCGTGCGGCCGGGGAAACCGGCGGCGTCGAAATAGCGCTGGCTGCCGACGCGCTGGAAGTTCAGCACGGTCGTCAGGCCGCCTTCGGCGGGCTTGGACTTCTGCGTGCCGACATAGGCCTTCGGCACGACGCCATTTGGCAGCGCCTCCGACATCACGCGGCCGACGAGGCCGCCGTTCTGCGAACCGCGCAGGCCCATGAGGTGGGCCGCGGTCATGCCGACGTCGGCATTGCTGACCGGGATCTGGCTGACATAGCCGGCTTTGAAGTCCGGGCCGATG
>RXJC01000436.1 GCA_003963435.1 Bradyrhizobiaceae bacterium
AGTCCGAGCTCCATGCCATCCTCCTGTCCAGGATGGACACGGAATCAGACATCCTTTCGGTCTTCAACATCGATGTGTGAATGCCGTAGCCCCTGGAGGGGGAGGGTCGATCGCGCGCAGCGCGAGCGGGGCGGGGTGATCTCTCAACACGGGCACTGTCGGATGCGGAGACACCGTCACCCCACCCCGTCTCACATTTCGCTGCGCTCATGTGAGCCGACCCTCCCCCTCCAGGGGAGGGTAAGAGCACGGCAAGACCCCATGCGTAGCACGCTTGGCGCCTTGATTGAACTTGGCCGCGCGAGCGGCTAAGGCATCAAGCGAAATTTGGAGGAAGCATATGGCGACGCCTACGGCAGTGGCGCTGGAAGATGCCAAGGTCGCGTTCCGGCTCGGGGACGGGCGGGTCTATACGGCGGTGGAGAAAGCCCATCTCGCGGTCGCGCAGGGCGAGTTCGTGGCCATTGTCGGCCCGACGGGCTGTGGAAAATCGACGCTGCTGAACGTTGCGGCCGGGCTGCTGAAGCCCGCTGCCGGCAGCGTCAGGATCTTCGACCGGCCGCTGACGGGGCTGAACCGGGACGCCGGCTATTTGTTCCAGGCCGACGCGCTGTTCCCGTGGAAGACCGCGCTCGACAATGTCGCGATCGGGCTCGAGATCAAGGGCACGCCGCGCAGCGAGGCGCTGCCGCGGGCGCAGCAATGGCTGACCTCGGTCGGGCTCGGCGCATTCGCGGGCCGCTATCCGCACATGCTCTCGGGCGGTCAGCGCAAGCGCGTGGCGCTGGCGCAGGTGCTGATCCGCAATCCAAAAATCCTGCTGATGGACGAGCCGTTCGGGCCGCTCGATGCGCAGACCCGCCAGGTGATGGGCAATCTGCTGCTCGACCTGTGGAACGCCGACCGCAAGGCGGTGCTGTTCGTCACCCACGACCTCGAAGAGGCGATCGCGCTCGCCGACCGCGTCGTGATCATGTCGGCCGGGCCGTCCTCGCGCATCATCGGCGACTGGCGGGTGAGCCTGCCGCGCCCGCGCGACATCTTCGAGGTGCGGCTCGACAAGGCGTTCCACGAGCTCCATCGCGAGATCTGGAGCGTGCTCAAGGACGAGGTGATGAAGGGCTACGCGCAATCCACCCAAGCGGCGGAGGCGGTCTGATGTCGCGGCCGACGCTGTTTGCGCTGCAGGTGCTGGTCGCCGTGGTCTGCATCGTGCTGTGGCAGGTGCTGTCAACCGTCCCCGTGTTCGGCAAGATCCTGCTGCCGCCGTTCTTCTTCTCCAACCCGTTCGACGTCTTCAGCCAGATCGTGAAATGGTTCGCCTCCGGCGTCATCTGGAAGCATCTCGGCATCACGCTGGCGGAATCGCTCCTCGCCTTCGTGATCGGCTCGCTCGGCGGCGTGCTGGTCGGTTTCTGGTTCGCGCGCCAGCCGATCGTTGCCGCGGTATTCGACCCCTACGTCAAGATGGTCAACGCCTTGCCGCGCGTGGTGCTTGCGCCGATCTTTGCGCTGTGGCTTGGGCTCGGCATCTGGTCCAAGGTCGCGCTCGGCGTGACCCTGGTGTTCTTCATCGTGTTCTTCAACGTCTATCAGGGCGTCAAGGAAGTCAGCCGCACCGTGCTCGACAACGGCCGCATGCTCGGCATGAGCGAACGGCAGCTGATGCAGCACGTCTACTGGCCCTCGGCGCTGTCCTGGATGTTCTCCTCGCTGCACACCTCGGTCGGCTTCGCCGTGGTCGGCGCGGTGGTCGGCGAATATCTGGGCTCGGCCGCGGGCCTCGGCTACCTGATCCAGCAGGCCGAAGGCGTGTTCGACGTTGCCGGCGTGTTCGCCGGCATGTTCGTGCTGTCGGCCTTCGTGATTCTGATCGACTATGGCGTGACGCTGGTCGAGCGGAGGCTGCTGGTGTGGCGGCCGACTGTGGACGGAAGGGGCTAGGCTCGATCACCTGCTGACATTTATGTGATTGGCCGGACGGAATAGAACGCACGCCCACGCGTCATACCCCCATGCAGCCACCTGCATGGGAGTTCAGGATGCACCAGTTACAGTTTCGTCGCGTCGTTGCGGCGCTCGCAGGCAGATGCCGATGGCCGAGGCCCGGCCTCGGCACGGCGCTCATCGGCGCCCGCATTCTCGTCGCATTCGCGTTGCCGTCGCTCGTGCTCGCGCACGAATCCCACCCGCCCGCCCCTTCGGTTGCGCACAGCGCGGACGAGCGTGCGTTCCTGGAAGAGAACGATGCGGCGATGACCAAGATGATGAACGACATGGCGGCCAAGCCGACCGGTGATATCGATCGCGACTTCGTTGCGATGATGAATCCGCATCATCAGGGCGCGATCGACATGGCGGTCATCGAGCTGCGTTACGGCAAGAACGAACAGCTACGGCGCATCGCCCAGGAAATCATCGTCGATCAGATGCAGGAGATCGCGGCGATGAAGCTCGCCATCGGCGAGCCTGCAACGGACACGACGCCGGCACCGACGCAGCCGCCATCCGTTCCAGCCGCAAACGTTCATCATCAGGGCATGCAGATGGATATGTCCGCCGGAATGAAGAAATAGGAGTCATCGATGAAGACGTCCCAAAGCAACCTCATGAAGAGCGTTTTCCTGGCGGCCACGATGCTGGCCGGCTCGGCCGCCTGGGCAGGGCAGGCGCCGGGCGCGCTATCGGCCCCCGATATTCCGATCAGCCATCACGATCGCGTCTATGCGGCCGAGCAATTCTCGAACACGGTCTCGGTGACGGATCCGGTCGACAACAAGCTGCTTGGTGTGATCCGCCTGGGAGATCCACAGCCCGGCAATTTCAGCCCGCTTTACAAGGGCCAGGTTCTCGTGCACGGCATGGGCTTCTCCCCCGACCATAGGACGCTCGCCGTGGTCTCGATCGGCTCCAATTCGGTGAGCTTCATCGATACCGCGACCAATGCGGTCAAGCACGTGACCTATGTCGGGCGGTCGCCGCACGAGGCGTTCTACACCCCCGACGGCAAGGAGGTGTGGGTCACCGTCCGCGGCGAAAACTACATCTCCGTGATCGATGCGAAGAGCCTGAAGGAGAAGGCCCGTATCACGACCCCCAACGGGCCGGGGATGCAGATCGTCTCACCCGACGGCAAATACGGCTACATCTGCTCGTCGTTCAATCCCGAGACCGATGTTGTTTCTGTCGCCGAGCACAAGATCATCGCCAAAGTGAAGCAGGAGAGCCCGTTCTGCCCGAACATCGCGGCGACGCCCGATGGAAACCAGGTCTGGTTCACGCTGAAGGATGTCGGCCGGACCCAGGTGTTCAACGCGAAGCCGCCGTTCAACCTGATCAAGACGATCGACACCGGTCCGATCACCAATCACGTCAACTTCGCGCATACCGCCAAGGGCACATTTGCCTATGTCACCGTCGGTGGCCTGAACCTGGTGAGGGTCTTCCGCACGGACGATTTCTCGCAGGTCGCGACGATCCCGGTCGGTAATCTGCCCCATGGCATCTGGCCGTCTGGCGATGGCACGCGCATTTATGTCGGCCTCGAGAACGCCGACGCCCTCGCAGCGATCGACACTGCCACCAACAGCGTGGTTGCGAATGTCCCGGTCGGCCAGGCACCGCAGGCGATCGCTTACGTTCCAGGCGCTGCGCCCAATCCGGATGACCGCCAGAATCTGCAGCCGCTGGGCATAGCCGGCCAGGTCGCCCATCTTTCGATGGGCCCCAAGGACGGATCGAAGGACGGATCGAAGGATGGCGCGGCGCCAACCAGCGTCTCGCTGTTCGATCAAGGCCTGATTCAGATATTGCAGGCTTCGGTGACAGGACTTCAACCCAAGCAGAAATATGTGCTTGCGCTGGCGGATCGAAATGATGGAACCGGGCCGCTGCAGCCACTTGCGGCCTTCATGACGAATCCTGCCGGATCAGCTATCGTCAATGCGGCTGGTCCGATCCGCCAGATCGTCGATCAGTCCGCGGCCTCCGGAAAGCGATATCTCGTGATTGCCTCCGGTGATGCGGCCGAGCCCGGCGGCGCGGTCCAGATCGAGACGCAATGACGCGCCATCGGGCGTCAACGAAAGGCAGGCGGAGCATTCCATGAAGGACATGCTGGTTCAGGTCGAACCGCTGATCCCCTCGCTCCGCCGTTATGCGCGCGCGCTGATGCGTGACCGCACAACCGCCGACGATCTGGTTCAGGATTGTCTGGAGCGCGCCGTCAGCCGCTGGCATCAGCGGCGTGACGGCAGCGTGCGCGCCTGGCTGTTCACCATCCTCCACAATCTGGCGGTCACCCAATTCCGTCAGGCCGCGACGCGGGGAAGGCATATGCCGATCGATGATGCAGGCGAGCGCGAGCTCGCGAGTGCCGCCGCACAGGAGCACAGGCTGATCTACCAGGACGTCCTGAACAAGCTCGCGAGGCTGCCGGAAGAGCAACGGGCCGTGCTGTTGCTTGTTGCAGTCGAGGATTTTTCCTACGCCGAGGCCGCGAAATTGCTGGATGTCCCGGTCGGGACCGTGATGTCGCGCCTGTCACGCGCGCGGGAAAGGCTGCAGCAGGAGATGGAGGGGGCTGCACCGGGGAATGTCGTGGAATTTCGGAGCATGAAATGAGCCGGCGACCGATCACGGAAGATGATCTCCATGCGTTCGTGGACCAGGCACTTGCACCCGAGCGTCTTGGAGAGGTTGCTTCCTATCTGAACGATCATCCGGATGCCGCCGGGCGCGTCGCGGCCTTCGCCAGCCAGCGCGAGCAGTTGCGTAGCGCGTTGGCTTCGATTGCGGATGAACCAGTGCCGGCCGAACTGAACCTGTCGCACGTCATTGAACGTCGAAAACGACGTCCATTGCGCGCATGGATGGCAATCGCGGCGCTGTTGCTGGTGAGCATCGGCGGTCTCGGCGGGTGGACCGTGCGCAGCCTGTTGCAAGGTGGTTCGAACGGATTGTCCGCATTGGCGCAGGAGGCTGCGTACTCCTATGGCGTCTACGCACCGGATCGCGTGCGGCCGGTCGAGATACGTGCTTCCGACAGTGCCGAGCTCACGCAATGGGTGTCCAGCCGGCTGAAGCGGTCGGTCAAGGTGCCTGATCTCTCCACGTCGGGCTATCGGCTGATGGGAGGGCGCCTGGTTGCGACCTCGCATGGTCCGGCCGCGATGTTCATGTATGACGACGATCAGGGCGACCGTCTCGTCATGCTGACACGTCCAATGAACGACGGCAGTCAGGATGCGCCGATGATGCCGCACGCGGCCGGCGATATCGCGGGCTTCGCATGGGCGGATCGTGGCATGGGCTATACGCTCGTCGGCCAGCTTCCGGGGGACACCCTCAAGCCGATCGCAAACGAGATTCGGAAACAGGCGGGACCGATCTAGCTTCAGAACTCGAAAAACGGGTCCGCGCATTGGCGCGAACACTGATAGCGAAGCCTCAATCCAGTAGCTTGACGTCGTCGGGCGCCGGCCCGAGCAGGTAGGTTGCGCCGCATCCGGCGACGAAGGCGGCGGCAATCGACAACCCGGCAGCAAAGCGATACATGGCTGATTCTCCCCATCAGGAATTGTTCTTGTGCGTGCATGTAATTGCGCCGAAAAAACCGATGGCCAGTGCCTCCGGCAACGCTTCTCAAGCAAGCCGGGCTGCTCTATGGTGCCGCCGGCCGAACGGAGGAAACCAATGAAGAACACGATTGCCAGGCTCGCCGGCGCGCTGCTCGCGCTGACGCTCACCACCTCGTTTGCCGCGGCGCAAAGCAAGGTCACCATCGCGGTCGGTGGCGGCTCCTGCCTGTGCTATCTGCCGACGGTGCTGGCCAAGCAGCTAGGCGAATACGAGAAGGCCGGCCTCAGTGTCGACCTGGTCGACCTCAAGGGCGGCTCGGATGCGCTCAAGGCCGTGCTCGGCGGCAGCGCCGACGTCGTCTCCGGCTATTTCGACCATTGCGTCAACCTGGCCGCCAAGAAGCAGGAGCTGCAGGCTTTCGTGGTCTATGACCGCTACCCCGGCCTCGTGCTGGTGGTCGCGCCCTCGCGGACCAACGACATCAAGTCGGTCAAGGATCTCGCCGGCAAGAAGGTCGGCGTCAGTGCGCCCGGCTCCTCCACCGACTTCTTCCTGAAGTACATGCTGAAAAAGAACGGCGTCGACCCCGCCAGCGCCGCCGTCATCGGCGTCGGCCTCGGCGCCACCGCGGTCGCCGCGATGGAGCAGGGCCAGATCGACGCGGCGGTGATGCTCGATCCCTCTGTCACCGTGCTGCAGGGCAGCCACAAGGACCTGCGCATCCTGTCCGACACCCGCACCCAGAAGGACACGCTCGCAACCTTCGGCGGCGAATATCCGGGCGGTGCGCTGTACTCGACCGCGGCCTGGGTTGCCAAGCACGAGAAGGAGACGCAGGCGCTGACCAATGCGATCCTCGCCACGCTCGCCTGGATCCATTCGCACAGCCCCGAGGAGATCATGGCGAAGATGCCGGAGGAGACGGTCGGCAAGAACAAGGACCTTTATCTCGCCGCGCTCAAGAACACGATCCCGATGTACTCGGAGACCGGCAAGATGGACCCGAAGGGCGCGGACGCCGTGCTCGCGGTGTTCAGCGTCGGCTCGCCCGAGGTCGCCAATGCCAAGATCGACGTCAGCAAGACCTTCACCAACAAGTTCGTCGAGCAGGCCAAGAAGACCACGGGGAATGCCAAATAACTGACGCGAAGATGGGGTAGTCGTCCCTGATGACGTCACCAATCATTCATCGCGTCACGACGCTCGATCTTGCCGTGCGGCCGATCGTCTGGCCGTTCGCCGAGGAGCGTCGCGACGAGATCGCGGCGCATTTCGCCGAGAAGCAGCGCGAGCGGCCGAAGATCTGGAACGGCCGCGTCCTGATCGGGCAAGACCCCCTGTTCACGGGCGATCATTTCGCGGCGACCTATTTCGAGACCGATTTCGCCAGCTTCCTCGCCTGGCGCGACTGGGGCTTTCCCGGCCGTGCTGTGTTCAACGGCTTTGGCATGGGCGCGTTGTGCACCTCCGACGGCGCCTTCGTGATGGGCGAGATGGCGGCGCACACCGCCAATGCCGGCCGCATCTATTTCCCGTCGGGCACGCCCGATCTCGACGACGTCAGGGGTGGGACGCTGGACATTCCCGGCAGCGTCGTCCGCGAGCTCGAGGAGGAAACCGGCCTGACGGCGGCAGACTATCGGGCCGAGCCGGACTGGCATTGCGTCGTCAGCGGCCCCACGATTGCGATGATGCAGGTGCTCAACCTGGATATGTCGGGCGAGGAGGCGCGCGCCCGGATCGAGGCCAACCTCGCCCGCGAGGACGAGCCCGAATTGTCGGCCATCCATCTCGTGCGCGGGATGAGCGATCTCAGGCCGACCATGCCGCGATTTGTCACGGCCTTTGTCGAGCAGCAGTTCGCCTCGCGCTGACGCGTAAGGCTTGACATCCCTGCGCTCTGCCCATGTGATGGGGGCAAGCAAGATCAAGACGAATGCAATGCACAATCGTCCAGGGAGGGTTTGATGCGCCTGCGCATGGTTGCCCGTTTGCTACATGGGCTGTTGGTCGCGATGTCAGCGACGGGCTTGGCAATGTCCGCCGAGGCTCAGGAGAAGAAGATCAAGATCGGCGTCGTCTTTGATCTGACCGGGCCTCTGGCCGGCGGCGGCTCCGAGCTCAATTACGTCGGCACCAAGATCATCCTCGATCATTTCGCCAAGACCGGCGTCGAGGGTTACAAGATCGAGGCTGTTTATGCCGACGCGCAGAGCAAGCCCGATATCGCCATCAACGAATCCGTCCGCCTGCTCGAGCAGGAGAAGGTCGACATGGTGCTCGGCTTCTTCTCTTCGGCGCAATGCGTGCCGGTGGCCGCCCGCGTCGAGCAGCTCAAGAAGTTCATGTGGATGACGACCTGCATCTCGTCGGCCGTGTTCAACGAGAAGGGCTACAAATACGTGTTCCGCCCGCAGGCGAGCGGCGACCAGTTCGGCATGATGACGATGGATTTCATCGCGCAGAACGCCAAGGAGAAGTTCGGCAAGGACCCGAAGGACCTGCGCGTCGCCATCATCCACGAGGACGGCGCCTATGGCGTCGACGTCTCCAAGGGCAACGAGGCCGGCGCCAAGAAGGCCGGCTTCAACGTCGTGCTCAAGGAGGGCTATTCGGCGACCGCGCCGGATCTGTCCGCGCTGGTGACCAAGCTGAAGCGCGCCAAGCCCGACGTCATCTTCCACACCGGCTACAATCCGGACATCACGCTGCTGCTGCGCCAGGCCCGCGAGCAGGGCCTGAAGTTCGGCGCGCTGATGGGGCACGGCGCAGGCTATGGCGTCTATGAGAAGCTGAAGGAAGGCATGGGGGCCGACGCCACCTACATCTTCAACACCGACCCGATCTCGATCTGGCTCGCCAACCAGAAGACCATGGATCCGAAGCTGCCGCCCGTCATCAAGATGGTCGGCGAGGAGTTCGACAAGATCAAGCCCGGCGTTGCCATCCGCTCGGCCCATGTCGGCATCGGCGCGTCAAACACCTACGTGTTCATGGCGGACGTGCTGCCGCGGGCGATCAAGAAATACGGCGGCGTCGATCCCGACGCGCTGCGCAAGGCGGCGCTCGACACCGACATCCCCGAAGGCGGCACCATGCTCGGCTTCGGGGTGAAGTTCTACGGCGAGGGCACGCCCATGGCGGGGCAGAACGAGCGCTCGTTCCCCGTCGTGATCCAGTATCTCGACGACAAGTCCCATGTGGTGTGGCCGAAGAGCCAGGCGCAGCGCGAGGCCGTGCTGCCGCTGCCGAAGGGCACCACCTACAGCAACCAGTAGCGGCGGAGGGCCTTGGTGCTGGAAGTCAGCGGACTGGTGAAGCGGTTCGGCGGCTTCACCGCCGTCAACAATGTGTCGTTCAGAGTCGATCAGGGCGAGATCCTCGGCCTGATCGGCCCCAACGGCTCGGGCAAGAGCACGATCTTCAACATGCTCTCGGGCACGCTAGCCCCGAGCTCCGGCTCGATCCTGTTCGCCGGTCACGAAATCGCGGGCCTCGCGCCGCACCGGATCATCAACAGCGGCATCGGCCGCACCTTCCAGATTCCGCGCCCTTTCCGCCGTCTCACCATCTTCGAGAACGTCGCGCTCGCCGGCTTCTACGGCCAGGGCCGCCACAGCCGCGTCAAGGCGGAGGAGGCGGCCGAGCGCGCGCTGGCGATGGTCGGCCTGCCGACCGATCGCCAGGCCAGCGTCGACGGTCTCGGCGCTGCTGGGCTGAAGAAGCTCGAGCTGGCGAAGGCGCTCGCCACCGCGCCAAAGCTGCTGCTGGCCGACGAGAGCCTCGGCGGTCTCGACGAGGCCGAGATGGGCCAGGCCGCCGACATGCTGCGCAACATCCGCGACGAGCTCGGCATCACCATCATCTGGGTCGAGCACATCATGGGCGTGCTGATGCGCGTCGTCGACCGCGTCATGGTGCTCGACCACGGCGAGAAGATCTCGGAAGGCCTGCCGAGCGCGGTGGCGGGCGATCCGCGCGTGATCGAGGTCTATCTCGGCACCGATGCCGAGACCACGCAGGCCGCGGCCGCCGAAGCGCGCCGCCGCGCGGGAGGCTAGCCGATGCTGGAGCTCCGCGCCGTCAATGCCGGCTACGGCACCTTCCAGGCGCTGTTCGACGTCAATCTCGACGTCAAGGCCGGCGAGGCCGTCGGCGTCATCGGTCCCAACGGCGCCGGCAAGACCACCTTGATGCGCGTCATCTCCGGTCTGATCCGCCCCTCGCGCGGCTCGATCAGGATGGAGGGCGTCGACGTCGTGGCGACGCCGGCGCACAAGATCG
This sequence comes from Bradyrhizobiaceae bacterium, assembly GCA_003963435.1. Classification (GTDB taxonomy): domain Bacteria; phylum Pseudomonadota; class Alphaproteobacteria; order Rhizobiales; family Xanthobacteraceae; genus Bradyrhizobium. The sequence continues at coordinate 9,865 of RXJC01000436.1, forward strand.
TCAGCCTGGGCATTGCGCATGTGCCGGAGAACCGGCGGCTGTTCCCGCAGCTATCGGTCGACGACAATCTCAAGATGGGCGCGTTCATGAAGGAGGCGCGCGGGCACTATGCCGAACGGCTCGAGGTCGTGTTCGAGCTGTTTCCGCGCCTGAAGGAGCGGCGCCACCAGATGGCCGGCACCATGTCCGGCGGCGAGCAGCAGATGTGCGCGATCGGGCGCGCGCTGATGTCCAATCCGAAGCTGCTGCTGCTGGACGAGCCATCCGCCGGCCTCGCGCCGGTCGTGGTGCAGCAGGTGTTCGAGCTGGTGAAGCGGATTCGCAGCCGCGGGCTGACCGTGCTGATCGTCGAGCAGAACGTGCAGCAGGTGCTGAAAGTGGTCGACCGCGCCTATCTGATCGAGGCCGGAACGATAAGGGCGTCCGGCACCTCGGCCGAGATGCTGGCGAGCGACACGGTCAAGGAAGCGTATCTCGGGGTGTGATGGGCATGCAGGCATTCCTGGACATATTCGACATCTACCTGCTGGAGGCCGTGATCAACGGCATCCTGCTCGGCGGCGTGCTGGCGCTGCTCGCGCTCGGGCTCAATTTGATCTTCGGCGTGATCGACGTGACCTGGATCTGCTATGCCGAGCTCGTGATGATCGGCATGTATGCGATGTATTTTCTGGTGCAGTATTATGGCATCAGCTATTTCATCGCGGCGCCGCTCACCATTCTGCTGGTCGCGCTGCTCGGCGCCGCGCTGCATTACCTCGTGATCGCGCCGCTCCTGACCGCGCCGCCGATCAACCAGCTGCTCGCGACCGGCGGGGTGCTGTTCGTGCTGCAGAGCTTCGCCACCGTCGCCTTCGGCATCGACTTCCGCAATCTCGGCATCCGCCTGCCGGTGCTCGCTTTCGGCGACATGAATTTCAGCTACGCGCGATTGCTCTCGTTCCTGGCAGCGCTGGTCGGCATGGTCGCGGTCTACCTGTTCATGACGCGCACCTTCACCGGCACCGCCATCCGCGCCATCTCGCAGGACCGCCAGATCATGGCGCTGATGGGCGTCGATACGAAGAGGATCTATCTCATCACCTCCGCAATCGGCGGCGGGTTGGCCGGGCTCGCCGCCTGCCTGCTGGTGCTGCAATACGACGTGCACCCCTTCGTCGGACTGTCCTTCGGGCCGATCACCTTCCTGATCTGCGTGCTCGGCGGGCTCGGCAATTTCATCGGCGGCTTCGTCGCCGCCTTCGTGTTCGCCGAGATCATCTCGCTCGGCGGATTGTTCTCCGATCTCGAATGGGGCTACGTGCTCGCCTTCGCCTTCTTCATCGTCATGATGTTCATCCGGCCCGCCGGCCTCCTGGCGAGGCGCCGATGACGGGGCAGGGGCGGCTTGCAGCATGGGGTATCGGGCTGGCGGCGCTGGTCGCGCTGCCCTTCGTCTATCGCGATCCCTATCATCTCCACATCCTGGTGCTGATCCTGATCTGGTCGTTTGCCTACACCTCCTGGTCGATGATGGGCCGGTTCGGCCTGGTCTCGCTCGGCCATGGCGGCTTCATGGGGATCGGCGCCTATGTCACCGCGCTGCTCTGGAATCACCTCGGCCTGTCGCCCTGGATCGGCATTCCCGTCAGCATGGTCGCGGCCGGCATCCTGGCGCTGATCGTCGGCTATCCCTGCTTCCGCTTCCGCATCACCGGCCACTATTTCGTGCTGGTGACGCTGGCGCTGTCAGGCATCGTGCTCCAGGTCATCACGGCGACGCGCGACTACACCGGCGGCTCGCTCGGCTACACGCCGAACCGGGCGTCAGGTAACAAGCTGCTGGCGCTACAGTTCGACGACAAGACCACCTGGTATCTGATCGCGCTCGGCATCTGGCTGTTCGGCATCGTGGTCTGGCATTGGGTCGACCGCAGCATGGCCCGCTATGCGCTGGAGGCGATCTCGGAGGACGAGGACGCAGCGGCCGCCGCCGGTGTCGACGTCACCGCCGAGAAACTGAAGATCACCCTGCTCAGCGCGCTGATGACGGCGCTCGCCGGCGCCATCTACTGCCAGTACCAGATGTTCATCACCCCCGACACCGTCAGCGGCATCGCGGTGTCGCTGCAGATGGTGTTCGCGGCGATCGTCGGCGGCCTGTTCGTCTCGCTGGGGCCGACCTTCGGCGCCGTCATCACCATCCTGCTGGCCGAGACCCTGCGCATCGGCTTCGGCACCAGGGCGGTCGGCTGGGACAACCTCGTCTACGGCGTCCTGCTCGTGCTTTTCATCATATTCCTTCCCAAGGGCATCCTTGGTAGCCTGCTCGACCGATTGAAGCCGCAACGCAAGGTGCCCCGCGCTCATGAACAAGAAGCCGTCCAAGTCGCTCGCCCAGGAACTTGACCGCTACATCACGCCGTTCCGCTACGACGGTTCGGGCAAGTTTCATCTCAAGGACCACAAGACCAACGAGAAGGACGATCTCGACAAGGACAAGGCGCTAGCCATTCTCGACGCCAACAAGAAGCGGCTGATCGACTTTCAGGAGAAGCTCTACGCCCAGGACCGCTGGTCGCTGCTGATCGTGTTCCAGGCCATGGACGCCGGCGGCAAGGACTCCGCGATCAAAGCGATCTTCGAAGGCATCAATCCGCAAGGCTGCGAGGTCCATGCCTTCAAGGCGCCGAGCAGCAAGGAGCTCGATCACGACTTCCTCTGGCGCCACGTGATGGCGCTGCCGGAACGTGGCCGTATCGGCATCTTCAACCGTTCCCATTACGAGGAGTGCCTGGTCACCCGCGTGCACCCGGAGCTCCTCGCCAAGGAGAAGCTGCCGCAGAAGCTCGTCACCAAGAGCATCTGGAAGGAGCGGTTCGAGGACATCTCGGCGTTCGAGCGCTATCTCTGCCGTAACGGCACCGTGGTGCTGAAATTCTTCCTCAACGTGTCCAAGGACGAGCAGCGCGAGCGCTTCCTCGATCGTTTGGAGGATCCGGCCAAGCAGTGGAAGTTCTCCATGGGCGACATCGAAGAGCGCGCGCTGTGGCCGCGCTACCAGGCGGTCTACCAGGACATCGTCCGGCACACCGCGACGCCTCACGCGCCATGGTACGTCGTGCCCGCCGACCACAAATGGTTTGCGCGCGTCGTGATCGGCTCGGTGATCAATGCGGCGCTGGAAAAGCTCGACCTGCGTTTTCCCCGCGCCGACAAGGCCTCGCTGAAGGAGTTCGACGCGGTGCGCCAGGCGCTGGAGAAGGAGGAGAAGAGGGACGGCACCAAAAAATCGCGAAAACAACCCCATGCACAGTAGCCGGCGACAGCAAAATCAAGGGCTTGCCGGTTGCCCGAAAATGATTGCCGATTGTGCGAAATCGATTTGCCGCGTCGGGCAAAACACAGGCTGCGGCGGAACCGGCGTGCTCCAATTGTGATCTTTCATCGGATTGATCCCGCTTGACAGTCTGATGACACAGGAGGACCATGCCCACGGTCGCCAAAAAGCGACGCGCAACGTCCACCTCATGAGCAAGGGGAGGTCTATGACACCACCTCCGCAGATCCAGCCGCGTTAAGTGCGATGGAGCTCGTTCGGACTATCGCATAGCGGCAGAAACCGCGAACGGCACGCCGGGTCAAGGTTTAGAGGGCTGCATCAGTAAGGCAGAGCCCCTACCTTCCCGGCGCTGTATTTTGCATCACATCGATCGTGTGAGATGGCCGTGACGCGGCCGACCGCACCGGCTGCCTTTGACATCCCGCTTTTCTCCTCCTTTCTCCTCCTTTCTCCTCGCCGTCATTCCGGGCTGATGCCCGGAATGACGGCGGAATAAGTGCGGACGAATTGTGCATTCGCGGCACGCTCGTCTCCACATCGTCATGGCCGGGACCAGCCCGGGCATGACGACCGCGTGGCTCGGTTCCGCCATCCTCGCATTGCGGCAAATGCCAAGAGAATGTCGCCTCAGAGGCCCATTTCCGACACAGGCGAGGGGCGAATAGCGGCCATCCGACATGACGCATGCGCTTCGGCGGTGTCTCAACGCCGCCGGCGCATGCAATTTTGTTTCAGGGAATCCTCGTGTCGCATAAGCTTGTCTCGGCTCTCCTCGCCGCTCTCGTCCTCGCGATCTCATCTCTCTCCAGCGCCCGCGCCGAGCCGCCTCGGCCGACGACGACCAATGCGGCCGCGCTGGCGCCCGAGGATGCTAGGCGCGCGCTAGAGACGCTCCAGGACGACAAGAAGCGTGCGCAGATGATCGACACGCTGCGCGCGATCGCCAATGCCTCCGGTCCGCCGCAAGCCGCGACGCCCGCGCCCGAGCAGAAGTCGCCGATCCCGCTCTCGGCCGACGGCCTCGGTGCGCAGCTTCTGCTCACCGTGTCCGAGGAGATCGGCGAGATCTCGAGCGAGATCGCCGGTGTGGCGCGGACGATCACGCACTTCCCGGCGTTTTACTACTGGATCGTGCGGACAGCCAACGATCCCGCGGCCTATAACCTTCTGATCGAGATCGCCTGGAAGCTCGCTTTGGTGATCGGTTCCGCGCTGTTGGCGGAATGGGTGCTGTTCCGCCTGATCCGGCGCCCGGTCACGTTCCTGGAGGGACGCGTGCCGCAGACCGCGCATCTGCCGGCGCAGGTGCTTCCGATGGACGATCCGCCGTCGTCGGTTGCCGACGTCACCCCCGCGCCCGAACTGCACAAGCGGCGGCGCAGCCTCGCGCGCGCCTGGCAGGTCATGCTGCGGTTGCCTCTCGTGCTCGGCCGCCTCGTCCTCGAACTGCTTCCTGTTGTGGTCTTCGTCGGCGTCGCGACGGCGCTGCTCGGCACGGAGATCGGCCAGCCCACCACGGTTCGCTTCGTGATCCTCGCCGTCGTCAACGC
>RXJC01000039.1 GCA_003963435.1 Bradyrhizobiaceae bacterium
CGTCGGCGAGCGAGGACCAGGACACGAAGTTGGCGACGGTCACCGGGATGCCCTGGGCCTGGAGCCGGGCGCCGATCGTGTCGAGCCCAAGCGAGAAGATATTCAGCACGCCACGCAGTAGATAAACATGCGTGGTCGCAGCCGCGGCCTGGCTCGGCGCCGCCTTGGCGGTGGCCGGGCTCATGGCAACAGCTGACAGCAGGAGCAGGCCCACCGCCCAGACGCGGAGGGCGGACAACTGGCTGGCGCCGGCGGTGTGACGGCCGTTCGGTCTCATCGGTGTTTTCCCTGGGGACATACGCTTCGCGACTGGCCGGAATCGTAGCCATGCCCTGCTCGCAGACGCAACAAAGAGCCGCGTGAGCGACAATCTTAGCCGCAAGCAGTGACCATCGCGCAACACTTGCCCGAAACCTGCCACTGAACGGCCTGCTTTGAGACCATTTTTCTCCGGGGAATTGCGGGCAGGCAAGTGCGTTCCTATTTCAGGGCTCCGCTGACCTCTCTCTTGGAGACCGGTCCAGCCCCCTCCCCAGCCCTTGCCCCCCACAGCCTTGCGGCCATCCATGTCCTCCATCATTTCCGTCGCCAACCTGTCGAAGACCTATTGGTCCGGCTTCAAGGCGCTCAAGAACGTCAATCTCGATATCAAGCGCGGCGAGATCTTTGCGCTGCTCGGGCCCAACGGCGCGGGCAAGACCACGCTGATCTCGATCATCTGCGGCCTCGCCAATCCGAGCGAAGGGCGCGTCCTCGTCGGCGGCGAGGACATCCAGACCTCCTACCGCAAGGCGCGCTCGCTGATCGGCCTGGTGCCGCAGGAATTGCACACCGACGCCTTCGAAAGCGTGTGGGCGACCGTGAGCTTCTCCCGCGGCCTGTTCGGCAAGCCGAAGAACCCTGCGCACATCGAGAAGGTGCTGAAGGACCTCTCTCTCTGGGACAAGAAGGACAACAAGATCATCACGCTCTCCGGCGGCATGAAGCGCCGCGTGATGATTGCGAAAGCGCTGTCGCACGAGCCGCAGATCCTGTTCCTGGACGAGCCGACCGCCGGCGTCGACGTCGAGCTGCGCAAGGGCATGTGGGAGGTGGTGCGCGGCTTGCAGCAATCCGGCGTCACCATCATCCTCACCACGCACTACATCGAGGAAGCCGAGGAGATGGCCGACCGCATCGGCGTCATCAACAAGGGCGAGATCGTGCTTGTCGAGGACAAGACGACCTTGATGCAGAAGCTCGGCAAGAAGCGACTGACGCTGCATCTGCAGGGCAAGATCGCCTCGCTGCCGGAAAGCCTCCATCATTACGAGCTCGAGCTCTGCGACAACGGCGCGACGCTGGTCTACGACTACGACACCAAGGGCGAGCGCACCGGGATCACGAGCCTGCTCGGCGATCTCCGCACCGCCGGCATCCGCTTCAACGATCTCGACACGACGCAATCGTCGCTCGAGGACATCTTCGTCGACCTCGTGAGGACGTCATGAACCATCGCGCCATCCGCGCCATCTATCTGTTCGAAATGGCGCGTACCTGGCGCACGCTGCTGCAAAGCATCGTCTCGCCGGTGGTCTCCACGTCGCTGTATTTCGTGGTGTTCGGCGCCGCGATCGGCTCGCGCATCAGCCAGGTCGAGGGCGTCAGCTACGGCACCTTCATCGTGCCGGGCCTGATCATGCTCTCGGTGCTGACCCAGAGCATCGCCAACGCCTCGTTCGGCATCTACTTTCCGAAATTCACCGGCACGATCTACGAGATCCTGTCGGCGCCGATTTCCTACTTCGAGATCGTGCTCGGCTATGTCGGCGCCGCCGCGACCAAGTCGATCATTTTGGGCCTGATCATCCTGGCCACCGCCGGCCTGTTCGTGCCCCTGCACATCCATCATCCCATCTGGATGCTGGCCTTCCTGGTGCTGACGGCGGTGACGTTCAGCCTGTTCGGCTTCATCATCGGCATCTGGGCCGACGGCTTCGAGAAGCTGCAGATGATCCCGATGCTGGTGGTGACGCCGCTGACCTTCCTCGGCGGCAGCTTCTATTCCATCGACATGCTGCCGCCCACCTGGCGCACGGTCGCGCTGCTCAACCCGGTCGTCTATCTGATCTCCGGCTTCCGCTGGAGCTTTTACGAGATCGCCGACGTCAGTATCGCCGTCAGCGTCGGCATGACGGTGGCATTCCTGGTGATCTGCCTGGCCGTGATCGGGTGGATCTTCCGCACCGGATATCGGCTGAAGAATTGACCTGTCATTCCGGGCGCGCGCAGCACGAGCCCGGAATGACGTGAGGGACCTTCACCTGTAGCAATGGAAGCGGTGATAGCCGTCATAATACCCGCGGCAGCGATGGCGGTAATGACGGTGGGGAATGCCGAGCACACCCTCGACCGCACCAACCGCGCCGCCCACACCGGCGCCGACCGCGCCACCAACCACGCCGCCCACGGGACCGGCGATCCGGTTACCCTCATAGGAGCCTTCCTGGGCGCCGCGTACGATGCCTTGGGCGTGGCTGGCTTGCGGCAACGCCATCATGGCGAGCAGGAGGGCGGCGGCTGCGAACAGCAGACGGGCGGGCACACCGGCCGGCGATTGGGCAGCGGCGATACGAGCTTTGTTCATCTTCGGTCCCGGGGAGATAATTGAGGGAAGCGCGTGGCAGGCGCCACTCGCCAAGTCGACCATCGTCAACGCTGGAGGTGGCGGATTGGTTGCGCCTTCGTGACGAATTGTCGGCGTCGTGAACACGCCTCCCCTCGCGAAAATGTCAGCGCCACAGATCGGTGCGCGGCACAAAGCGGCCTTGCTTACGCCCGGCGGGCCGTTAACGATGGACGGGCGGGCCGCTGGAACGAAAGCCGGATTGCAGGCATATTGCATGCCGGGGGACGGAGAGCCGCGGCGCCTAGCATGAACAGGCCGGAGGCCAGGACTCAAATGCGTTTCCAGATGCGTTCATTTTTCATTGCTTTCACGTCCCTGATGCTTCTCGGCGCGGGCACCGCGCAGGCCAAGGTCGAGATCACCGTCGACAAGGACAATCAGCAGATGACCGTCGCGGTCGACGGCGTCGCGCGCTATCACTGGCCGGTCTCGACCGGCATCCCCTCGCGCGAAACGCCCAACGGCTCGTTCCGCACGTTCCGGATGGAGGAGGACCACTACTCCAAGGAATTCGACGACGCGCCGATGCCGCACGCGATCTTCTTCACCAAGGCCGGGCACGCTATCCACGGCACCGATTCGGTCGGCAGGCTCGGCTCACCCGCCTCCCACGGCTGCGTGCGGCTGTCGCGCCAGAATGCCACGACGCTGTACGCCCTGGTGCAGCAGCAGGGCGTGCTCAACACCACGGTGACGCTGACCGGCTCGGCGCAGGTGGCGCTGGCCCGCAACCCTCGCGGTCGCAACGCCACCGCAGTGGCGCGCGCTGCCCACCAGCCGACTGAAGAGCAGTATGCCACCACTGGCGATCCCGTGAACCTGACGCCGCCGGCGCAGCCCGCACGCCGCTACATGCCGCAGGACGACAACTACATCTATCCCGCCGACGGCAGCGACACCGGCGCGCGCTATCCGGCGCCGCGCCCGATCACCCGCCCCTATGGCACGCAGGCCTATCAGCAACTGCCGCAGCCGACTTATGACCAGGGCTATGGCCAGCAGGGCTACTATTATCAGCAGCAGCAACCTCGCCAGTACTATCAGCCGCGCAACTATTACTACCAGAACTGAGGCGC
>RXJC01000589.1 GCA_003963435.1 Bradyrhizobiaceae bacterium
GCACTCTACGACCTCATGGATGCGCGCATCGTCGAGCGCGCGCTGCAGACCGGCGAGATCGAGATCGCGCCGCTCGCCTTCATGCGCGGCCGCACGCTCACCAACGCCGCCATCATCCTGGACGAGGCGCAGAACACCACGTCGATGCAGATGAAGATGTTCCTGACCCGTCTCGGCGAGAACAGCCGCATGATTGTGACGGGCGATCCCTCGCAGATCGACCTGCCGAACGGGCAGACCTCGGGTCTCGCCGAAGCGACCCGCCTCCTGAACGGTGTCGAGGGCATTGCCCAGGTTCATTTCAAAGCGGAGGACGTGATCCGCCACGAACTCGTGGCGCGGATCGTCTCCGCCTACGAAGGTTCGCCGCAGCGGCCGGCCGCCGGCCAATCCTGACGAGGCAACAGCGGGACCCCGGAGGGCGCGGACAATGCGCCCTTTCGTCCCAGACAGCACAATGTCCCATCCCAACCTTCCCATGACCGAGGTGCTCATCGTTGCCGATTGCTGGCAGCGCGAGCCTGATTCCGAAGCCGTGATCCAGCGCGCGGTTGCAGCCGCCGCCGAGAGCGTCGACGAAGACGTTGCCGCCGCGGAAGTGGCCGTGATGCTGACCGATGATTCCGGCATCCGCACGCTCAACAGCAACTGGCGCGGCATCGACAAGCCGACCAACGTGCTGTCGTTCCCCGCGCTCCAGCCCGAGGGCGAGTGGAAGGAAGGCGATGCGCCGCGCATGCTCGGCGACATCGCGATCGCCTACGAGACCATGCGGCGCGAGGCGGACGAGGAGCACAAGCCGTTCGACCACCATTTGAGCCATCTCGCCGTGCACGGCTTCCTGCATTTGATCGGCTACGACCACGAGAACGACGACGACGCCGAGGAAATGGAAGCGCTGGAGACGCAGATCCTGGCTCACCTTGGCATCCCCGATCCCTATGCAGACCGCGCGGGGACGCACTGAGATGCCCGATTCCGACCCGATCCACGACAACCCGCGCACCACGGCCAATCTGCCGGCCGTGGTGACGCAGGGCGAGGTGATGCGCCCGACCGCCGACGGCTGGCTGTTGCGCGCCATCCGCACGCTGTTCGGCTGGAAGGCGGGATCAGTTCGCGACGACCTCCAGGTCGTGCTTGATGCGACGACGCCTGGCGACTCCGGCTTCTCGGCGGTCGAGCGCACCATGCTGCGCAACATCCTCGGTCTGCACGAGCGCCGCATCGCCGACGTCATGGTGCATCGCGCCGACGTCGTCGCGGTGAAGCGGGACATCCCGCTCGGCGAATTGATGGACCGCTTCGAGAGCGCCGGCCATTCACGCCTCGTGGTCTACAACGAGACGCTCGACGATCCCGTCGGCATCGTCCACATCCGAGACCTGCTCGCCTTCATGACCGCACGCGCCCGCGTGTCGGAAGCCACCAAGACCAAGCGCAAGAAGCCGCTGCCGGCCGGGCTCGACCTGCGCGCCGTCGATCTCGCGCTGCCGCTCGAGGAAGCGCGCATCATCCGCAAGCTGCTCTACGTGCCGCCGTCGATGCGGGCGATCGACCTGCTCGCGCAGATGCAGGCCACGCGCATCCATCTCGCGCTGGTGGTCGACGAATACGGCGGCAGCGACGGGCTGGTTTCGCTCGAGGACATCGTCGAGCAGATCGTCGGCGAGATCGACGACGAGCACGACAGTGACGAGCCGCCCTCGATCGTGCGCCTGCCCGACAACGCCTTCATCGCCGACGCCCGCGCCAGCCTCGACGACGTCCGCTCGGTGATCGGCGAGGATTTCGTCACCGGCGAGGCCGGCGAGGAGGTGGAGACGCTGGGCGGCTATCTCGTCAGCTTCGTCGGCCGCCTGCCGGTGCGCGGCGAGGTGATCTCGGGCCCCGGCACTTACGAGGTCGAGGTGCTCGACGCCGATCCGCGCCGCGTCAAGCGGCTGCGCATCGCGACCCGCAAGGAGCGGCCGGCGCCGCGCACCCAGCGCGAGAGAAGCCGGCGTGAGGCCGCGCCGGACGGCGGCCAGCCGCCCGCCAGCGACACGCCCAGCCCGCCGCCAAGCGACGGGACCGGCCAACAGTGAGTCCGCTGCAGCGACTTCGGCAGATTGCGCTTGCGATCATCCTCACCTGGGGATGGAAGCGCGCCGTCATCGCCATGGCAGCCGGCGCCTTGTCGGTGCTGGCCCTGGCGCCATTCAATCTCTTTCCAGTGCTGTTCATCACCTTTCCGGTGCTGGTCTGGCTGATCGACGGCACCGGCGCCGGACGATATGGCGGCGTCCCCGCCGCGGCATTGACCGGCTACTGGTTCGGGCTCGGCTATTTCGTGCCCGGCCTTTACTGGATCGGCTATGCCTTCTTCGTCGATGCCGACGTGTTCGCCTGGCTCACTCCGTTCGCCGTGCTCGGCCTGCCCGCCTATCTGTCCGTCTTCACGGCGATCGGCTTTGCGCTGGCACGCCTGCTCTGGACCAAGAACGCCACGCGCGTGCTGGCGCTCGCGGCAAGCCTCACGTTGAGCGAATGGCTGCGCGGCCATGCGCTGACCGGCTTTCCCTGGAACGCGTTCGGCTATGCGCTGTCCGAGCCGCTGCCACTGGCGCAGACGGCGTCGCTGATCGGCTTGTGGGGCATGACGTTCCTCGCGGTTGCGATCTTCGCGAGCCCGGCAACGCTGATCGACCGCGCGCCCGATCGCCGCCTGCAATGGCGCGCACCGGCCGCGGCCATCGCGCTCCTGATTGTCATGAGCATTTTCGGCGCGATCCGCCTGTCGCTGCATCCGACCACGATGGTCGCGGGCGCCAAGCTGCGCCTGATGCAGCCGAACCTGCAGCAGGACGCGAAATTCAACTATTCCGCCAAGACGGAGGTGATGAAGAAATATCTGGCCCTGTCGGACCGCGCCTCCGGGCCGCAATCGACCGGCGTCGCCGATGCCACCATCCTGATCTGGCCCGAATCGGCCTTTCCGTTCTTCCTGACCCGTGAAGCCGACGCGATGGCGCAAATCGCCGACCTCTTGCCGAAAGGCACCGTGCTGATCACGGGCTCGGTCCGCGCGCCTGACCTGCCGCGGGGCACGCCGATCACACGCGCCTATAATTCGATCTACGTCA
>RXJC01000164.1 GCA_003963435.1 Bradyrhizobiaceae bacterium
CGGAGGCTCTGCGCCCCGCCAGCTCGTGCGACGGCTCCAGCTGATCGAACGGCAAGGTGTTCAACCGCGGAAACACCAGAACCTCGCAGGCGGAGTCGAGCGCGTGAATGACGCTGCCCAGCCGCTCTGCCCTGTTCTCGTTCTCGGCGAGAAAGACGATGCCGCTGCGTCCGGACTGTTTCCATTGCGCCAGCAGATGCAGAGCGAGCACCCCGAGCGGTGACGAAGACGAGATCGCGCCGCGCTGCGGTCCTTTGCTCGTCCTTGACGAAGCCTTGCTCGGCAACGCCCTTCTCGGCAGCGCCTTCTTCTGGAGCGTCTTCTTCGGGGCCGTCTCCTTCGGGGGTGTCTTGGCCACCCGCGCCTTCTTGGTAAGCCTCACTTGAATCCGTTTCTGGTCGTAAACTGCCGTCAACTGAACGCCAGCCGTCCCTCATTTTCGATTCGGCGACGTCGCGCCATGCATATGGGATTTGTCCCGCGAACGCACGCCTGGCGGCAACGTTCGCCGCGGCGCTGCGATCCCCCACGAGCATAGTTTGACCGAGCCGTGGACTGGAACTGGCGCGCGCAGGATGTGCACCTGCCGACGCGACGTGCGGCGCGGTTGTAGACGATCGGCGCGCGAGAAGACACGAAAAACCCCAGCGCTTGGAGCCACGCTGGGGCGTTTCGTTCAAATGAATTGGTCAAGCAATGACGTCTTCATAGCAGCGATTTCGGCGCGCGCGTGTGAACTGGTTCACACGTCCCAGACCCACGCAAACGACCTCAGCGCGGAGGCCCTGAGGTCGCCAACCTTGGTGGGGAAGGTTTTCTCACGGCCCGGGGCTTTGGGGGGCTTGGGGATGGGCCGAGAGCAGGGATTCGACGCCTGCCAGACGCAATCGTTCCAAAGCCGCGCGCCGAAAGATGCGCCAGGTGGCCGGCACGTTCCGCCCGCCGATCATTCCGGAGCAGGATACCGCACGCCCGATTTGAGCAAGCGCCTGCCGCGCGCTACGATGGCGTTTTTACGGAGGCTCATTTGAAACCATTGATTTTCATCGCCGCCATCGCACTGCTTGCGACGGCTCCCGCCCGCTCACAAGCGCTGGTCGATCCGAGCAAGGTTGCTCCCGAGTACCGAGAGGCCGCCGAGAAACGTCGGGCCGAGCAGTTGCGCCAGCGCGAATGCGCATTGAAGGCGGATCTCGAGAAAGTGCTGCCCAGGGATCGCACCGCGTTCCTCAACCATTGCCTGGACGCGATGGCCGCCAAGCAATAGCGGCCGACAGGCCGTCTTCATGCGCGTTGTTCCGCCGCCAGCCGCTGCCGGCCGGTGGCGCTCGACCTAGCGTGGTCTGCGACATCGAGCCGCCGAGGCGTTCAAGCTTTCTTCAGACATTTGGGATGAGCTGACGATCCATTTTCAAAAGCTATTGTTGGCCGCGCATGAGTTCGGTTCAGATTCAGTGCACGCGGTGCAAGAACGTGTTTCGCGATCGCGCGGGGCGGTTGCAGGACGGCTATTCTAGGCAATGTCCGAGTTGCGAGGTGGTGCTGTTCTTCGCCGAGGATTCCCCGCATCCCTTCATCAAGCGCGCGATGCGCAATGCGCGCACGGTCCGCAAGCAGATGCGGGAGGCCAGTGCGGCCAGACTGGCGGCTCCGGAGCCACGCGCGACGCAATCGAGAAGATTTGCCGGGCGAGCGCGAACGGCGGAACGCGAGGACTAGCTCCGCTTCTGCTTCCTCGGAAACAGGCGGTCGCGGATATAGCGCGAGGTCGGCGTCAGGCGGATGCCGCGTGGCTTCTGCCAGGCGGCGCGGTCGATCTCCTTCTTGTCGCCGATCGCCAGCCTGCCCTTGGCCGTCTTGGCAATGAAGATCGCGTCGCTCATCTTGCGGCCGGAGCGCTTGTTCCTCGCCTTCACTTCCTTCCAGAGACTGATCCTGCCGAGCTTCAACTTGGGCAGTTCCTCTCTGATCTCCCGCCGCAGGCAGTCCTTCGCGGATTCGCGCGCACGCTTGCGGCCGCCCGGGAACATCCACAGGCCGTCCGACCGACGTCTGACCAACAATACCTTGCCGCGCCTTGCGGCAACCAGCTTGGAAGACTTCGCCATCGCTGCCGTCATTGAAACAGAATCGTCCCAATCGTAACTTGTCTAGTCGAACAGACAAGTTCGCAGCGTGCCTTGATCACAGCTGGGAGCCGGCAGGCCCTGGCGCGTCACCGCAGACGGATCGCGCCGGTCAGGGCGAAATCAGCCTTTTTTCGTCCCTGCCCGGTCCTCGGTCCTGATCCAGGCCATCATCATCTCCCAGGCCACCGACAGGATGATCGGCCCGATGAACAGGCCGACGATGCCGTGGGCGAGCGTGCCGCCGATCACGCCGACGAAGATCACGATGGTCGGCGTGGTCAGGCCTCGCCCCATCACGAGCGGCTTCAACATGGTGTCGAGGAAACCGACGACGACGAGAAAGATGGTGAGCAGCAGCGCCGTGGTAACGTCCTTGGCGGTCCAGATCCAGATGATCACCGGCAGCAGCACGAGGAAGGCGCCGATCTGCACGATCGAGAGCAGCAGAACGATGAAGGCGAGCAGGCCCGCGCTCGGCACCGCTGCGAGCTTGAAGCCGATGCCGGCGAGCAGCGCCTGAACGATCGCGACGCCGATCACGCCCTGCGCCACGGCGCGGATGGTCGCCCCCGCGAGCGAGAGGAAATGCTCGCTCTGCTCGGGCACGATGCGAAACAGGAAACCGCGGCCGGCCCCGACCAGCCTCGGCCCATGCGGAAACAGGAAGCCGGCGACGAACACCGAGACCAGAAACTGCAGCGTGCCGACGCCGGCATCGCCGGCAAGGGAGAGCAGCGGTCCCGCCAGCGGCTGCAGATACGGCGCCACCTCGCGCACCACCGCGCGGACGTTGGTGTAGGCCTGGTCCCAGAGCTCGTAGAGCAAGGGGCCGACCAGCGGCCACGATTTCAGCTGCTCGGGCGCGGCCTGAAGCGCCAGATCGCCGGTGCCGAGCTGATGCGCCAGCTCGCGCACGCCGTCCACCGCGCTGATGCCGAGCCAGGTCGCCGGGCCGATGACGATGCCGAGCGTGATCAGGGTCAGGATCACCGCTGCGGTCTTGGGCCGGCCGCCGAGGACTTTGGCGACCCAGCTGAAGGCCGGATAGAACGCGACCGCGAGCACGCCGCTCCAGGCCAGGATCGGCACGAAGGGGCGGATGATCAGGAAGGTCCAGATGATCATCAGGGCCAATAGGCCGAGCCGGATCACGAGCTGGATGATGTCCTCTCCCGTCAGGAGCTGGCGGAGACTTTTCACGGGCACAGCTTTCCTTGCGGCATGGACGCAACTTCGGGTGCTTGCGAGGCCCCGTCGTTATTGCCAGCAACGCACCCGGCGTCAAGACGAGCGGAACCGCCCGGGCGCCACGATTAGGAACGCATCGGACCATTTCGCATTCCGAAGCGGCGATTGGCCCGGCCGAGCTTGGCTAACGCCCGTTAACCGGATTTCCCTCCGCCAATTTACGCCGCTGCAAACGCCTGCGGCTAGCCTCGATCGAGGTCACCCAAAAAAACCTTGCGTGCAATGGCCAACAGCATCTGGACGATCGAAGAATTCACCTGCACCGGTTGCAGCATGAACTACACCGCGACCCGGGAGGAGCACAGCGAAGCGCATTCCGGCTGCTTCAAATGCACCATCTGCAGCGGCGTGGTGCACGCCTGGTCCGGCAAGCATCATTTCTTCGGCTGGCAGGCAGTGAAGACGCGGCCGCCCGTGTTCGGACGGCGCTGGGCCGACGCCGGCTGGTAGGCTGAGGCAAGGACAGAGCCAAGAACACCTCTATCGTCATTGCGGCCTGCGCGAACTGCGGCTTCTGCTACGGCGCGGCACGGGTTAGATTCCCCGCCCCCGCAACTGAAGCCGATAGCCAATGACCGCGCCCTTCGTTCCCCAGATCGCCCTCTACCGCAACTGGCTCGCCGAGCAGCGCGGTCTCGCCTTCGCGGATTACGAGGAGATGCGGCAATGGTCGGTGCGCGATCTCGACGGCTTCTGGCGCAGCATCTTCGACTATTACGACCTGCAATCGCCGACGCCGTTCCACGCCGTGCTCACCGAGCGCAAGATGCCCGGCGCGGTCTGGTTTCCGGGTGCGCAGGTCAACTACGCCCGGCAGGTGTTCCGGCATGTCGAAGCGGCCGACGCCGCCGGCCTGCCGGCGATCGTCAGCGGCGGCGAGGACGGCCGGATCATTGAGACGAGCTGGCCGGAGCTGCGACGCAAAGCCGCGGCGCTCGCGCTGCATCTGAAGGCGAAAGGCGTCAAGCCGGGCGATCGCGTCGCGGCCTATCTGCCCAACATTCCCGAGACCATCATCGCGTTTCTCGCAAGCGTCAGCATCGGCGCGGTCTGGAGTCTCTGTGCGCCCGACATGGCCGCACCCGCGGTGATCGACCGTTTCAAGCAGATCGAGCCGAAAGCGCTGATCGCCTGCGATGCCGTCATCTATGGCGGCCGGCGGCACGATCGCAACGACGTCGTTGCCGAGTTGCGGCGGGCGCTGCCGACCGTCGAGCATGTCATCCTGCACAGCGAGGCCGGCGCGGGCGCCGCGCCCGATGCCCTGCTGTCCGAGATCACGGCAAGAACCGGCGATGCGATCGACGCGTTCGAGCCGATGTGGCTGCCGTTCGATCATCCGCTCTGGATCGTCTATTCCAGCGGCACCACCGGCCTGCCGAAACCGATCGTGCACGGCCATGGCGGCATCGTCATCGTGGTGCTGGCGCTGCTCGGACTGCACAACGATATCGGCTGCTCGTACCATTCGAACTCGTTCGGCGAGCGCTATCACTGGTACTCTTCGACAGGCTGGATCATGTGGAACAGCCAGGTCGGCGGACTGCTCAGCGGCACCACCTGCTGCATCTTCGACGGCAGTCCCGGCGGCAGCAGGGACAAGCCGGACTGGACCACGCTGTGGCGCTTCGTCGCGCGGTCGAAGGCGACCTTCTTCGGCGCCGGCGCTGCGTTCTTCGCCAACTGCGCCAAGGCCGAGATCGATCTGTCTGCCGCCGGCGATCTGTCGCTGCTGCGCTGCCTCGGCTCGACCGGCTCCCCGCTCAGCGCCGACACGCAAGGCTGGTTCAACGACCGCTTCGCGGCGCTGTCGAGGAGCAATGGCAGCAAGGCGCAAGCGGACATCTGGTGGGCGAACATCTCCGGCGGCACCGATTTCGCCGGCGCCTTCATCGGCGGCAACCGCGAGCTGCCGCAGACGCCGGGTGCGATGCAATGCCGCCTGCTGGGTGCGGCCGTCGAAGCCTTCAACGAGCAGGGCCGCGCCGTCACGGGCGAGGTCGGCGAGCTCGTCTGCACCGAGCCGATGCCGTCGATGCCGCTGTATTTCTGGAACGACAAGGACGGCGCGCGCTATCGCGCCAGCTATTTCGAGACCTATCAGGACAATTTCGACGGCAGCGGTCGCGGCCCGGTGTGGCGGCATGGCGACTGGCTCAAGGTCAACCTTGACGGCTCCTGCATCATCTACGGCCGTAGCGACGCCACCATCAACCGGCACGGCCTGCGCATGGGAACCAGCGAGCTCTATTCCGCGATCGAGGCGCTGCCGGAGGTGCTCGACAGCCTCGTCGTCGACCTCGAATATCTCGGCCGCGACAGCTACATGCCGCTGTTCGTGGTATTGCGCGAGGGCGTCGTGCTCGACGCCGCGGTGCAGGCCAAGATCAACAAGGCGATCGAGGCCGGCCTGTCGCGCCGCTTCCTGCCGAACGAGATCTTCGCCGTCACCGAGATCCCGCGCACCCTCTCCGGCAAGAAGCAGGAGCTTCCGGTCAAGAAGCTTCTGCTCGGCCACCCCGTCGAGAAGGTCATCAACAAGGAAGCGATGGCCAACCCGGCCTGCCTCGACTGGTATCTCGCGTTCGCGCGCGATTATCTGGCGCGGACGGCGGCGTGACGGCAGATCGGCCCAATTGCGGCGATGCTGTTTGGACTCCGTTCACCGATCGCCGCTAGATCAGAACGGATCTCTTGCGCCGAACCAGCAGCCATGGCCGACCTCAACGCCGTCCTCACCAGGCTCAACGACCGCCTGCTCCGCCTCGAAGGCGAGCTGTTCGTGCTGCGCTCGCTGGCGCGCGCGACGCTGACGGCGGGCGACGACCATGCGGCGCGCATGCGCAAGCTGGTCGAAGCCGCAAAGGTCGCGCTCGACGACGAGGCCAGGCGCGAACTCGACAAGCCGACCCGCAAATATGTCGATGCAGCCACCGCGCTGGTGGAGGAACTCTTGGTCGAGCCGACCCCGGCGCGGCCGCTGTTCACGGTGATCGACGGCGGCCGGCGCGACTGAGCGCGCCCGCCTTGCCGTCGCGATGGATCAGCGGCCGTACAATCCCGGCGGCTGCCTTCCGTTGCGGTAGCACTGACCGTCCGCATAATTGTACGCGAAGCCGTCCGGGCAGAGCCCGCCCCGCCGTCCGTAATATTCGGGACGCCCGTAAGCGCCGGGCGCGTGCGCCCCGTTCGGATAGCAGCTGCCGTTCGAGTAGTTGTAGTCGTAACCGTGCGGGCACAGTCCGCCGCGTCGTCCGTAGTACTCGTGCGGCCCGGGATCGCGCGTGTAGACACCCGGCGCATGATAGTCGTTGGGATAGCAGCGGCCGTTCGAGTGGTTGAAATCATAGCCGTCCGGGCAGCGTCCACCCGGAGCAGCCCTGAACTGAACTTGCTCCACCAAGGGCGCCGGCGATGCCGCGGGCACGGTTGCGAACGCAAGCAGGCCAGCCAGCGCAAGCTCGATCATGACACTTCCTCCAAATCACGGGGACAAGCCTAGCAGGATTCGTGTCCCACGAAACGACCCTGGGATTGAGCCATGGCCGGCCTGAACCATGCATGAACCGATCCGGGGCCGTGACGATGCGCCGTCGATGATGCTCGATGAGCTAGATATCCGCGGAATTCTCGCTCTTAAGCCGGCTGAGACCCGCCTCGATGATCGCGATCTCCTCGTCGATCTGGCCGATCGGCAGACTGAAATCGTAGCCGGACCTGCTCTTCAAATCGACCGCGAGCCGCTGCCTGTGCATCATCAGCTCGTCGAGCCCGCGCCGGTTCTTCAGCCGTACATAGCTGTCGACGATCTGCTCAATTGCACGCGGCATGAAATTGGTCCCGGCGAAAATGCCCGCGCGGCGCACCCACGCCGGCGGGACATTTTCGATGTCGCGGTACGCAATACAAATCCGCGACGGATTCGTCGATACGCCGGGCGGGTTGAGATCGCGTTACCATCCGGCGATTTCGTGCCACGCCGCATTGAAAAGGCCGCTGACGATTGTGCCAGCGGCCCTATGCCGGGTTCGAAAACGAATGCGGATTGAAATGTCGCCAGCCCCGGTGGGCATATTCTAACGGCCGGGTGATGATCCCTCTGTTAAAAACGAAACACAGGAACCGGCGCCAGCGCGGTTTGGTGTCGCACCGTGGCTGCGCGGCAACGCTAGTCGGTGACGCAGAAGTAGGTGCGCGGCCATCTGCGATAGGCGCTGTAGCGGTAATAGGGCCGGTACGGGTAGCCGCGATAGAGCGCCGGCGGCTCCTCACCGTAATAGGCGCGATGATAGAAATTGAGCACGGGCCGGCGGGCGCAACGATAGCTCTCCCAGGTCGGCCCCACGAATGGCGCGATGCCGGTCTCGGGCGGCACGGCGGGGTATGGTCCGCCGGCATGGGCGGGAATTGCGCCGAGCAATGCCGCGAGAAGGAAAAAACAAGCGCTTCGCATCGGCTCGCTCCCGTGCCGTTCCAAGGCGCGTCATGGAAACACCGGAACGGCCGGCTGCGCAATCGCGGCGTTCGTCGCGCCCGCCGCCACGGCGCATTGTTGATAACCCGCGCAAACGCCGTGCGGGTGGTGACAGGGCGTCCGGACGTGTTATCGGGGGAACGACGCAGCTGCGAGACCGGATCGGACACCATGCGCATTACCCTC
Organism: Bradyrhizobiaceae bacterium; assembly: GCA_003963435.1. Taxonomy (GTDB): domain Bacteria; phylum Pseudomonadota; class Alphaproteobacteria; order Rhizobiales; family Xanthobacteraceae; genus Bradyrhizobium. The sequence goes on from RXJC01000164.1 coordinate 8,038, forward strand.
GTCGGCTCCCGCCATTTCGGCGTGACCACCCTGAACATGCTCCGGGAGCATGGTGTTTCGATCGTCCGGGTCGTGGTCGCCGATGCCGAGGATCGCCTCGCTGCGACCGCAAAGGCAGCCGGCATCGAGGTCGTGGTCCAGGCCAATCCGAAGCTGGTGGTGGCCTCCGAGATTGCCCCCGATACCGATCTGATCATCACGGCACACAGTCATGCCCGGATCGGCAAGGATGCCCTCGCCGCCGCCAAGCTCGGCGGGATCGGCTATCACCCCTCGCTGCTGCCGCGCCATCGCGGCAAGGCCGCGGTCGAGTGGACCATCAAGGAAGGCGATCCGATCGCCGGCGGCACGATCTACCATCTCGCCGACCGCATGGACGCCGGTGCCATCGCCGCCCAGGACTGGTGCTTCGTCAAGAAGGGCGAGACGGCGCGGGAGCTCTGGGAGCGCGCGCTGGCGCCCCTCGGCCTCAAACTGCTGGCCGACGTGATCGACTACGCCAAGGTCCACAAGGCGCTGCCCGCCAAGGCTCAGGACGAACAGTTCGCGACCTCGGCGCCAAGCCTCTCTTGAAAGCCTTGGCCTTGAGTCGCTTCCTGACGTTTACCCTTAACGTGAAGGCGCCTTGAATCTGCTTCGGAAATCAGCGCCGGAAACGCAAATAAACCATTGTTCCCACAGGAACAATTTTCGATTTGGCATTGCAACAAATTTCCGTCACATTTCGTCCGAATAAGCGTCAGCATATCAGACAAATTCAAGGACGGAATTCATGCGTTTTGGTCGCATTGCGGTGTTCTGTGCCGCCTCAGTTTTCGCCGGCACCCTCGCCGCTCCCGCCTTCGCCCAGACGCCTTATGACGGCAATTGGCAGGTCACGATCGTGACCAAGAGCGGCTCGTGCGAACCCACCGCCAGTTCCATGCTGACGGTTGCCGACGGCAAGATCACTGCGCCCGGCGCTAACGTTTCCGGCACCATCGGCAGCGGGGGACTTGTGAAAGTTTCGATCAATGGTGCATATGCCAACGGTCAACTCAACGGCAACGCCGGATCGGGGAAGTGGAATGGAGCATCTGCAGGTATACCGTGCAGCGGGCGGTGGGAAGCATCGCGCCAATAAGCGAATCGCGGCTCGCAGCTCGAACCGGCGACTGCTGATCGCAGCCGCCGTTTTGTTTGCGGCCGCGGCCGCCAGTTCCGAGAGCAAGGCGCAATCCGGCCCGTTCGCTCCGATGGCCGGCAGCTGGAGCGGCGGCGGCACCGTCAGTCTCGAGGACGGATCGACGGAACGCATCCGTTGCCGGGCCAAATACGCTCCCATCGGCCCCACCATGGAAATGACGCTGACCTGCGCCAGCGACGCCTACAAATTCATTCTTTCCGCCAACGTCCAGTCGGCGGGCAATGCCATTTCCGGCAGCTGGAGCGAGGCCAGCCGCAACATCTCTGGCTCGCTGCAGGGCCGGGGCGGCGGCGGAAACTTCGAGGTGGTGGCCTCGGCTGCCGGCTTCAACGCCAAGATCGCGCTGAGGACGAGCGGCAACAAGCAGACCGTCACGATGCGCGCCGACAGCCAGTTCCGCGGCGCCAACATCTCGATGTCGCGCTAACTCGATGTCGCGCTAAGCCGATACCGCAAGAGAGCTGCAGATCCGGCGTTTCCGCCGGATCTATTTTTTCTACGCCTCCGGCACGAACGCCGTGACCTCGATCTCGACCTTGGCCCGCTCGTCCACGAGGCCGCCGATGTAGAGCAACGTCGAAGGCGGGAAATTGCGCCCGAGCGTTTCCTTCCAGGCCGCGCCGATGCCGGCACCGGCCGCTTCATATTCGCTGCGGCTGGTCAGATACCATGTCAGGCGGACGATGTGCTCGGGACCTGCACCGGCCTCGCCCAGGAGCTTGATGATCCGCTTCAACGCGGTTGCGACCTGCGCCGCCATGTCGGACGCGTAATTGCCGGCCTCGTCGCCGCCGGTCTGGCCGGCCAGAACCACCCAGCGCCCCGGTCCATCGACCACGACGCCATGGGAAAAGCCGCGAGGTTTCTTCCATTCGGCCGGCTGCAAGATCTGCATGAGCGAAACGCTCCCTTTCTTTTTGTCGTTGTTCGTCGATGGCTTAGCACGTCGGCCTGCATCGCTGCATCTGCATATTTTGCCGTTGCAAACAGCGGCGATGTCGCCGATACCGGCCGTCCCTTCGGCTTTCCGTCCTCCAGCACCCCTGCCCTTAGCATTAGCATCGGCCCCGATGAGCGCGACACCGTCCAAAACGATGGCTGCCTTGTGGATGGCCGGCTGGCTGTCGCTGATGCTGGTGATGGCGATTGCCGG
>RXJC01000024.1 GCA_003963435.1 Bradyrhizobiaceae bacterium
CGGCATCGAGCGCTCGATCCTGTTCCTGGCCATGATCATCATCGGCGGCACCGGCTCGATCATGGGCACACTGATGGGCACCGCCTTCGTGGTCTTGCTGCCGGAGTCCATGGAATTCATCAGCCTGCACCTGAAGGGCGGCGCGATCGACAAGGCATTGTCGCTCAACACCAACATCACCTTCCTGCGCGAGATCGCGATCGGGGCGATCATCATCGCATTCCTGATGTTCGAGCCCGACGGGCTCGCGCATCGTTGGCGGCAGATCAAAGCGTACTGGAAACTCTACCCGTTCTCGCATTGAGCGCGGGCAACTTCACTTAAACAATAAACAGGAGGAATCGACCCATGACGATGAAGTCCCTTTTGAGCACCGCATCGCTCGCGCTCGCAATGGCTGCATTCTCGGCCGGCGCGCAGGCGCAGATCGCGATCGGCCATCTCGCCGACTACTCCGGCGGCACCTCCGACGTCGGCACGCCCTTTGGCCAGGCCGTCGCCGACACCTTCGCCTGGGTCAACAAGAACGGTGGCGTCGGCGGCAAGCAGCTCAACGTCGACACCAACGACTATGGCTACCAGGTGCCCCGCGCGATCGCGCTATACAAGAAGTGGTCGGCGCCCGATTCCAAGGTCGCCGCGATCATGGGCTGGGGCACGGCGGACACCGAGGCGCTGACGGGCTTCCTCGCCCAGGACAAGATTCCCGACATGTCCGGCTCCTATGCCGCAGCGCTCACCGATCCCGAAGGCGTCAGCGGCAAGGCCAAGCCCGCGCCCTACAATTTCTTCTACGGCCCGAGCTATTCGGACTCGCTGCGCGCGATGCTGATGTGGGCCGCGGAGGACTGGAAGGCCAAGGGCAAGTCCGGCAAGCCGAAATTCGTTCACATGGGTGCCAACCATCCCTATCCGAACGCACCGAAGGCCGCCGGCGAAGCGATGGCGCACGAGCTCGGCTTCGAGGTGCTGCCGCCACTGGTGTTCGCGCTGGCACCGGGTGACTACAGCGCGCAGTGCCTGAGCCTGAAGTCCTCGGGCGCCAACTACGCCTATCTCGGCAACACCGCCGCCTCCAACATCTCGGTGATGAAGGCCTGCAAGACCGCCGGCGTCGAGATCCAGTTCCTCGGCAATGTCTGGGGCATGGACGAGAACGCCGCCAAGACGGCCGGAGACGCCGCCAACGGCGTGATCTTCCCCTTGCGCACCGCCGTGAGCTGGGGCGGCGATGCACCCGGCATGAAGACGGTGATGGAGATCTCCAAGATGTCCGACTCGACCGGCAAGGTCTATCGCCCGGTGCATTACGTCGCCGCCGTCTGCTCGGCGCTGTACATGAAGGAAGCGATCGACTGGGCCGCCAAGAACGGCGGCGCCACCGGTGAGAACGTCGCCAAGGGCTTCTACCAGAAGAAGGATTGGGTGCCGGCCGGAATGGAAGGCGTCTGCAATCCCTCGACCTGGACCGACAAGGACCATCGCGGCACGCTGAAGGTGGATCTCTATCGCACCAAGATCTCGGGCGCGACCGACGGCGACCTCAACGACCTCATGGCCAAGGGCACGATCAAGCTCGAGAAGGTCAAGACCGTCGAGCTGCCGCGCAAGCCGGAATTGCTGGGCTGGTGAGGCCCCGCTTTTACCCCCACACAACTGTCATCCCCCGCTAAGGCGGGGGATCCAGTACGCCGCGGCTTCTCAGCGAATGTCAGGCGTCTCTGGAATACTGGGTCACCCGCCTTCGCGGGTGACGACAGCGGAGAAGACGGCATGACCCAGACTGCAGAAGCAACGCGCCCCTCCCCCATTGTCGTCCCGGCACCGCCCCTCCTCGCCGTGCGCAACATCGAGGTCGTCTATGACGACGTCATCCTGGTGCTGCGCGGCCTCAGCCTCGACGTGCCCAAGGGCGCCATCGTGGCGCTGCTGGGTGCCAACGGCGCCGGCAAGTCGACCACGCTGAAGGCGATCTCGGGGCTGCTCAAGACCGAGGACGGCGAGGTTACGCGCGGCGAAATCGTCTTCGAGAACGAACGGATCAACGGCATCGATCCCGACAAGATCGTCCGCCGCGGCATCTTCCAGGTGATGGAGGGCCGGCGCATCGTCGCCGACATGACGTCGCTGGAAAACCTCAAGCTCGGCGCCTTCACGCGCAGGGACCGCGAGGTCGATTCCGACCTCGACATGGTCTTCAACTATTTCCCGCGCCTGAAGGAGCGCACCGGCCTTGCCGGTTATCTCTCCGGCGGCGAGCAGCAGATGCTCGCGATCGGTCGCGCGCTGATGGCACGGCCGAAGATGATCCTGATGGACGAGCCGTCGATGGGCCTTTCGCCGCTGCTGGTGAAAGAGGTGTTCTCGATCATCCAGAAGATCAACCGCGACCTCGGCGTCACCATCCTTCTGGTCGAGCAGAACGCGCGCGCCGCGCTGTCGGTCGCAAGCCACGGCTACATCATGGAGCAGGGCAAGGTCGTGCTCGACGGCACCGCCGACGAATTGCGCGACAACGAGGACGTCAAGGAGTTCTACCTCGGCGGCGCCGGCGACCAGCGCAAGAGCTTCAAGAACCTCAAGAGCTTCAAGCGGCGTAAGCGCTGGCTTTAACTTTCCAGCACCTGCTCCGCTTCCGTGACCGCGCAGAGAACATGATAGAACGACGACGCAGGAATGGTGTCGACCAGCGATTTTCCGTCGCGATCGAACTGGTCGTACCAGCCACCCCGCACGGGATGGCTGAGATAATGCCGTTCGAGCCGCACCAGCGCCGCGCGTGCCTCGTCGGCCGCGCCGGCCTCGCCCGATTCGGCCTGCGCGATCCACGCCTTCGCGATTTCGGTCTGCGGCCACAGCCGACGCGAGTGACGGCGGATGTTGCCGCTGTCGTCCCCCTCGTCGATCAGGCAGCCGGTGGCTTCGTCGCGATAGCGCAGCGCCGTCGCCAGCAGTTCGGCGCGCCGCTGCCCGGTCGGACACCCCGTGATGCGTTCGAACCCCTTCAGGAGCCAGACCCATTCCGCCTGGTGGCCCGGCTCGACGCTCACCGGCTCGATCTTCGACCAGTCCTCCTCGAAATACTCGCTGAGCACGCACTTCCGCTTGTCGTAGAGATTCGCCAGGAACAGCGCGAAGAATTCGCCGGCACGGTTCTGGAACGACAAATCGTGGGTCGCGTCGAAACAGGCGATCATCGCCTCGAACAGATGCATGTGCGGGTTCTGCCGGCGCGGCAGCGAGACCGGAAGGCCTTCGTGTACGCCGCCATGCGGCGAGCGGAGATGGCCGTCGAGAAAGGCGAGCAGCGCGTCGATCTCGGCACGGATCTGCGCGTCCTGGTCGAGCGCGTAGACGGTCGCAAGCGCAAACAAAATGAAGGCGTGGTCGTAGGCATCGCGCCGGCCATCCAGCACCGTCCCTTCCGGCGTCAGCCGGTGCACAAAGCCCGGCCGGCCGTCCGGCGATTTCGCCTTCCCGAGCAAGTGCTCCAGTCCCTTCAGCGCAATGGCGCGCCCCTCGGGATACCAGCCCATCTGCGCAGCCTTGGCGTAGCAATAGATCTGGCGGGCCTGCACGAACACGCGGCGCGGTGCAGCCTTGTCGGCAGTGCCGTCGCGGTGCAGCCGGTCGATGAAGCCGCCGGTGGCCTGGTCCCAGCCGACGGTCGACCACAGCGGCAACGCCTCGTCGATCATGCGGCGCTTCAGACGCGCGACGACGTCCGCAGCTTCATTCGCCGCAATGCTTCCTACGTCCGCCATCGGGTCCTCTCCAGGCCTCGCCAATGGCGGTCTGATACCCATGCCGGTGGCGGCGCGCAACGGATGCCAACACGGAAAGAACAGCCATGACCGCCCATTACGACGCCCGCGAGACGCGTGAGCCAGCAGCGCGCGAGGCCGATCTGTTCTCCCGCCTGCCGGAGGTGCTGCGAGCCGCGATGGCCGCGCCGGCCTATGCCGAACGGCTGAGAGGTTTCGACCCCGCCGCTGTGACCTCCAGGGCGGCCCTGGCGAGCCTGCCGGTGTTGCGCAAGTCTGAACTGCCCGCCCTGCACAAGGCTTCTCCGCCCTTCGGAGGCTTCGTGGCGGTGGCCTCCGGCTCGTTCGCCCGCCTCTTCACCTCCCCGGGTCCGATCTTCGAGCCGGAGGGACGGCAAGCCGACCCCTGGCGCGGTGCGCGTGCGCTGTTCGCGGCCGGGTTCCGGCCCGACGACATTGTCCTCAACACCTTCAGCTACCACCTCACCCCCGGGGGCTTCATCTTCGATGCCTCGGCGCGCGCGCTCGGCTGCGCCGTGATCCCGGCAGGGCCCGGCAATACCGAGCAGCAGTTCGAGCTGATCGAGGCCTACCGCCCGGTCGGCTACAGCGGCACGCCGGACTTCCTGAAGATCCTGCTAGATGCCGCGGCAAGCGCCGGCCGCGACGTGTCCTCGATCAAGCGCGCGCTGGTCTCAGGCGCGGCATTCCCGCCCTCGCTCCAGGCCGAGATCAAGGCGCGCGGCATCGACGCCTACCAGGCCTTCGGCACCGCCGATCTCGGCCTGATCGCGTTCGAGACCGGGGCGCGCGAGGGCATGGTCGTGAACGAGGACCTGATCCTGGAGATCGTCAAGCCCGGCACCGGCGATCCCGTGGCGCCGGGCGACGTCGGCGAGATCGTGGTGACGTCGCTCGACCCGCATCATCCCTGGATCCGGCTCGCTCTCGGTGACCTCACTGCAGCGCTGCCGGGCGCTAGCCGCTGCGGCCGCACCAACATGCGCATCAAGGGCTGGATGGGCCGCGCCGACCAGACCACGAAGGTCAAGGGCATGTTCATCCGTCCCGAGCAGATCGCCGAGATCGGCAAGCGTCATTCCGCGCTCGGACGACTGCGTCTGGTCGTCACGCGGCAGGGCGAGACCGACGCGATGACACTGAAGGCGGAGACGGCGGCCGCGAGCGAGGCGTTGCGCGACGAGGTCGCCGGCACCTTGCGCGCCGTGACGAAGCTCGGCGGCAATGTCGAGCTGGTCAGCCCCGGCGCGCTGCCCAACGACGGCAAGGTGATTGCGGACGAGCGGTAACGTCAGCCCGATTTCGACAGTCGATAGTTGCCGAGATAGAGCACGTCGAGGCCCGAGCAGAAATAGGTGTGGAGCGCCTCCAGCGGCGCGTTCACGGTGGGCTGTTCGTTGATGTTGAGGCTGGTGTTGATCAGAACCGGCAACGATGTCGCTTTCGCGAACTCGCCGATCAGGCGGCTGTAGAGCGGATTGCTGTCCGCATGGACGCTCTGGATGCGCGCGGTGTTGTCGACATGGACCACCGCCGGCATGGTCTCGGCGACCTTCTCATTGACCGGGAACGTCACGACCATGAAGGGCGCGTCGAAGGTGTTCTCGAAATAGTCGGCCTGGCGCTCGTACAGCACCGACGGACAGAATGGGCGGAATTCCTCGCGATATTTGATGGTGAGGTTGATGCGGTCCTTCATGCCCGCATGGCGCGGATCCGCCAGGATCGAGCGGTTGCCGAGCGCGCGGGGACCGTACTCCATCCGCCCCTGGAACCAGCCCACCGTCTTCTGCTCGGTCAAATCGGAAACACAGCGCGACACGGGATCGTCGAGCAGCTCGAACCGCGCGCCGATCTTGTCGAGCGTCTCCCGGATCGTGTCGTTGGAATATTCCGGCCCCCAATAAGCGTGCGTCAGCGGCGCGATCGCGTGGCCCGCCTCGGCGCATTTCATCATCGCAGCGCCCAACGCCACGCCCGCATCGTGCGGCACCGGCGGAACGTAGAGACGCTTCACCGAGGGCTCAGCCGCGATCTCCATGTTCATCTTGCAGTTCAGACCGACACCGCCGGCGATGCAGACGTCGCCGCAGCCGGTCTCGGCGATCGCGGTACGGATCACCTCGGTGGTGACGATCTCGAGCTGCTTCTGGCCGCTCGCGGCGATGTTGGTCAGACGCTGGTCGAGCGGCGCGCCACGCAGCCGCCGCGGCCCCAGAATCTCCTCCATCTTCTCGGTGAAGATGCGCTCCTGCCGCGTCGAGAAATCGCTGGTGAAGATGTCGGCGTCGCGGCGGCGCTTGTCGAGCTCAGGATCGAGCTCGTAGTTGATGCCGTTCGGACGCAGCAGCTTGGCGAACTTGTCGAGATAGTCCGGGCTGCCGTAGGACGACAGGCCCATGACCTTGTACTCGTCATTGGTCATCTGATAGCCGAGATACTGCGTCAGCATCCCGTAGTAGAGGCCGAGACTGTTGTGGCGGCCGAACCGTGTCAGCACGCGGAAGTCGTTGCCGCGCGCATGAGCGACGAGGCCGGAGCTGGAATCGCCCGAGAAGTCGAAGCAGGCGACGGTCGCCTCCGAAAAACCGGAGCCGTAGAACGAGCTCGCGGCATGACAGAGGTGATGGTCGTAGAGCTCGATCTTCGGGCTGTGGCCGAACTGATACCTGAAATATTCGGTGAGGCGCTGGCTGTAGTTCGTATAGGTCTTCAGCGGCGAGCAGATCCAGTCGACCTCGCGCATGGTGATGCCGGCCTGCTTCAGGCAGAATCCGATCGCCCCGCGCGGCAGCTCGCCGCGCGCATGCTTGGCCAGCGTGAAGCGCTCCTCCTCCGCAGCCGCGATCAATTCTCCGTCGCGCAGCAACACCGCGGCGCCGTCGTGGTGCCCGTGCTTGATCCCCGAGCTGATTCCGATCACATACATGTTGCCTAGACCCTTCGGGAGCCTTCTATAGAAACCGCCGCCAATGTAAATCGGCTACGGCCCGACCGAAGTGCTTGATGCCGGCCGTTTTAACCCGGTGTCGCCGGGAGCAGGAACCTTGCATCGTCCCTGCCGCTCCCGTATTACCAACCTTGCTGCGATATGGCCTGGAATTGGCCCTTCCTGGACCCCAAAACGTGCTTGAACGAACCCTCGTCACCATCGCCGAGACCGAGACCATTGAGGAGGCCTTCCGGCGCCTGAATGCGAATATGCTCGGCATCCTGTTCGCGCAGGACGCGAGCGGACGAATCGTCGGCGCTGTGACCGACGGCGACATCCGCAGGCGCATGCTGACCGGCACCACGATCCAGGATCTGGTTGCGTCCTGCATCAACCGCAACTTCGTCTGGGCGAGGGCCGGCGGTCCGCGCGAACAGATCCTCAAATTGCTCGACCAGCGCGTGCACGTGGTGCCGATCCTCGATAGCGAGGGACGGCTGGTCGACGTGTTCAGCCGCGAGCTGTTCAACCTGTCCGAGGAGAGTGAGGTGTTCGCGCGCGCCCGCTCTCCGGTGCGCATCAGCTTCTCCGGCGGCGGAACCGACCTGACGCACTATTTCGTGGAGAACGACGGCGGCGCTGTCATCAACGCCACCATCAAGATGTACGCTCACGCGACGCTGCGGCGCCGGAGCGATTCCAGCATCCGGATCTATTCGCATGATTTCCGCCGCACCATCGAGGCCGACAGCCTCGCAGAGCTCGGAACGGACGGAGAGCTTGCGTTGATCAAGTCCGTCGTGCGCCTGATCAAGCCGACTTACGGCTTCGAGCTCGAGGTCTCCGCCGACTTCCCGGTCGGCTCCGGCCTCGGCGGCTCGGCGGTGGTCACCTCCGCCATCATCGGCTGCTTCAACGAATTCCGCAGCGACCAGTGGGATCGCCACGAGATCGCGGAGATGGCGTTCCAGGCCGAGCGGCTGATGCTCAACATCCCCGGCGGCTGGCAGGATCAGTACGCCACCGTGTTCGGCGGCTTCAATCACATGGAGTTCTTCTCCGACCAGAATACCATCGTGCCGCTGCGTCTCGATCCGAACATCATCGCCGAGCTCGAGGAGAGCCTGGTGCTCTGCTACACCGGCTCGGGCCGCGATTCCGGCGCCATTCATCGCGACCAGAAGGCGCAGCACGAGACCAGCGACGCCGTCGCCGCAGCCGCCAAGCAGAAGGAAGTGACGCGCGACATCCGTCGGCACCTCCTGCGCGGGCAGCTCCTGGAATGCGGCCGGCTGATCGACGAGGCCTGGCACGCCAAGCGGAAGCTGAGCTCGAAGATCTCTTCGGACGCGATCGATGCGATCTACGACTTCGCCAAGCAGCACGGCGCGGTCGGCGGCAAGCTACTGGGCGCCGGCGGCGGCGGCTATTTCTTGTTCTTCGTACGCCCGTTCGAGCGCTACCAGCTCATCGCCGCGCTGGAACAACAGGGGCATAGCTGTTCGCGCATCATGTTCGAAGAGAACGGGCTGCGAACGTGGAAATCGCGCTTTCCCGCGCGATTTGCCTGACGGATATGAGACGAGAATGTTGATGACATCGCCCAACCAGCCTGCTCCGGTCCGCATCGGCAACCGTCTTCTGGGCGACGGCGAACCCTGCTACGTCATCGCCGAGATCGGCAACAACCACAATGGCGACTTCGATCGCGCCATCGCGCTGGTCGATGCCGCGATTGCCGCGGGCGCCGACTGCGCCAAGTTCCAGATGCGCAAGCTCGACGAGGTCTATCGTGCGTCGAGCCTGTCCGGCAAGGACGATGACCTCGCCGTCGAATACACGCTCGATCTGTTGCGGCGCTTCGAGCTTCCGACCGCGCAGCAGAAGAAGATCGCCGAGTACTGTGCAGCTAAGGGCATCCAGTATCTCTGCACGCCCTGGGACGCGAGCAGCGTCGCCGTGCTCGAAGGCTTCGGCGTGCAGGCCTACAAGGTCGCCTCGGCCGACCTCACCAACCTGCCGCTGCTCGCGCGTCTCGCCGCTACCGGCAAGACGCTGATCGTCTCCACCGGCATGAGCACGACCGACGAGATCAAGGCCGCGTCGAAATTCCTCGACGAGCGTAACGCGAGCTACGTGCTGCTGCATTGCCAAAGCACCTATCCGGCCGCACTCCACAACATCCACCTGCGTTTCATGGAAACGTTGCGCGAGATCCATCCGGTCGTCGGCTATTCCGGTCACGAGCGCGGCATAGCGGTGTCCATCGCCGCCGTTGCGCTCGGCGCCGTCGTCATTGAACGCCACATCACGCTCGACCGCGAGATGGAAGGCCCGGACCATGCCGCGAGCCTGGAGCCGGAGGAGTTCAAGTCGCTGGTCTCGGGCATCCGCGAGGTGGAAGCCGCGCGCGGCGAGAAGCTGGCCGAGCGCGCGCTGAGCCAGGGCGAATTGATCAACCGCGAAAACCTCGCCAAAAGCCTGGTGGCCGCGCGCGACCTTGCGGCCGGCACCGTGATCTCCGAAGCCGATATCGCGGTGAAGAGCCCGGGACAGGGCCTGTCGCCGCTGAAGATGCCGGCGCTGCTGGGCCGCAAGCTGATGCGGACCATGGCGGCCGACGACTATTTCTTCCAGAGCGACCTCGACGAAGGTGCGGCAAAGGCACGGCGATACCGCTTCGACCGCCCCTGGGGCGTGCCCGTGCGCTATCACGACACCGAGCGCTTCCTGGAGATCTGCGAGCCCGACATCATCGAATTCCATCTCAGCTACAGCGACATGGAGCGCGATCCGGCAGCCTACCTCTCCGGCACCTACGACCTCGGCTTTGTCGTGCACGCGCCCGAGCTGTTTGCCGGCTCCAAGCTGATGGACCTCGCAACGCCGGACGAGGCGCTGCGGCGCTATTCACTGGAGCAGACCCAGGCGGTGATCGACATCACCCGCGGCCTGAAGAAGTACTTTCCCAAGACCAAGCGCCCGCCGATCGTCGCCAATATCGGCGGCTTCACCATGGACGAGCCGCTGCCGCCGGAGGAGAAGGCCGAGCGCTACCGCATCTTCGCGCAGAGCCTGACCGAGCTCGACATGGAGGGCGTCGAACTGACGCCGCAGACCATGGCGCCGTTCCCCTGGCATTTCGGCGGCCAGCGCCACCAGAACATCTTCATCTTCCCGGACGAGTCGGCGGCCTTCTGCGCCAAGCATGATTTGCGCATGTGCGTCGACATCTCGCACACGAAGCTCGCCGCCAATCATTTCGGCTTCGACTTCGCGCAAGGTCTCGCCCGGCTCGGGCCGCACACCGCGCATCTGCATTTCGGCGACGCCAAGGGACTCGACGGCGAGGGTCTTCAGATCGGCGAAGGCGAAATCGATTTCGACGAGATCGGAAAGGTGCTGCGCCAGCACGCGCCGACCGCGTCCTTCATTCCGGAGATCTGGCAGGGCCACAAGAACATGGGCGAAGGCTTCTGGACCGCGCTCGAGCGCCTCGAGGGACACATCTGATGGCGCGCAAGACGCTGGCCGTGATCGCCGCGCGCGGAGGCTCGAAAGGCATCCCGCACAAGAACCTGCTCGATCTCTGCGGCAAGCCGCTGATCGCCTGGACCGTCGAGCAGGCACGCGCGGCGCGCGGCGTCGACGTGGTGGCGGTCTCTTCGGACAGCGATCAAATTCTCGCCGCGGCCGAGGCTGCCGGCGCCGTCGGCGTGCGACGTCCGGACGACATTTCGGGCGATCTCGCCTCCTCCGAATCCGCCTGGCTGCACGCACTCGAAGCGATCGACGAGCGGATGGGACGGTTCGAGCGCATCGTCGCGCTCCAGGCCACCTCGCCGATCCGCGAGCCCGGCGACATCGAGACCGCGCTTGCGACCTTCGATCGCGATCATCTCGACAGCCTGCTCGCGGTCTGCGAGGTCGAGGATTATTTCAACTGGCGCATCGGCGCTCACGGACCGGAGCCGATCAACTACGACTACCGCAACCGTCGCATGCGACAGCAGATCGAGAAGCGCTATCTCGAGAACGGCTCGTTCTACGTCCTGATTCCGTCGCTGCTGCGCGAGCAGAACAACCGGCTTGGCGGCAAGATCGGCTTCCACGTGATGGAACGTCACAAGATGTTCCAGATCGACCGTCCTGAAGACGTCAAGCTTTGTGCCGCCATCATGCGAAGTTACGGTTATGCCTGATCTGAGCGCCTTCTCTCTCGCAGGCAAGATCGCGGTGGTCGCCGGCGCCTCGCGGGGCATCGGCGCGGCCATTGCGACCGGTCTGCGAGATGCGGGCGCCACGGTATTCGGCCTCAGCCGTTCCGGCACCGCTCCCCAAGGCATCACCGCAATCGCCTGCGATCTCTCCGACGACAAAGCGGTCGAAGGCGCGTTCGGCGTGATCGCGGCGCAAGGCGGACGTATCGACGCATTGGTCAACGCCGCCGGCATCAGCCTGCCCGCAAAAAACACCGAGAGCGAGCTCGCGCGCTTCCGCGCTACGGTCGCGACCGACCTCACCGGCGTCTACGCCACCATTCTCGCCGCCTATCCGCTTCTGAAGGCGGCAGGCTCGGCCGCGATCGTCAACGTCACCAGCATCAACTCGATCCGCGGCTTTCCCGGCAATCCCGGCTATGTCGCGGCGAAGGCCGGACTCGCCGGGCTGACGCGCGCGCTCGCGGCCGACTACGCGCCCGACGGCATCCGCGTCAACGCGCTTGCGCCGGGCTATGTCGCGACCGAGATGACCGCGAAGAGTTTTGCCGATCCCGTCATGCACGAAGACAGGCGCCGCCACACCATGCTCGGCCGTTGGGGGCAGCCCGCCGACATGGTGGGCGCCGCCATCTTCCTCGCGTCGGAAGCTTCCGCTTACGTGACCGGCCAGGAGATCTTCGTCGATGGCGGCTGGATCGCCAAAGGCCTCGCCATCAGCTCGGACAGCAAATCGTGACCGCAACGCTGCAACGCATCGGATTCATGCAAGGACGGCTCTCGGCCCTGGTCGACGGCAAGATCCAGGCGTTCCCGTGGAACGAATGGCGCGAGGAATTCCCGCGCGCGAAGGAGCTCGGCCTGACGCGAATGGAATGGACCATCGATCAGGAACGGCTGCGCGAGAACCCGCTGACGACCGAGCAAGGGCAGCAGGAGATTCTGGCCCTGTCGCGCCAGAACGGCGTGCGCATTCCGAGCCTGACCGGCGATTGCTTCATGCAGGCGCCATTCTGGAAGGTCGATGCCGTCGTGCGCGACGCCCTCGTTGCCGATCTCGACCTGCTGATCGCCGCCTGCAGCCGCATCGGCATCGAGTTCGTCGTGATCCCGCTGGTCGACAACGGCAAGATCGAGCGAGAGAGCGAGAGCGACACGTTGAAGCGCGTGCTGCTGGCTCGGCAGGAGTCGCTGACGAAGCAGAACGTCAAGATCGTGTTCGAATCCGATCTGCCGCCGCGCGAGCTGGCGACGTTCATGAACGCCTTTCCGCCGTCCGTCTTCGGCATCAACTACGACAGCGGCAACAGCGCTTCGCTCGGCTATGACAGCAAGGAGGAGATCGCCGCCTACGCGCCGCGCATCCTCAATGTACATGTGAAGGACCGCATTCGCGGCGGCACCACCGTGCCGCTCGGCAGCGGCAACGCCGACCTTGCCAAGACGATCCGCCTGATCGAGCGCTCCGGCTACAAGGGTCAATACATTCTGCAGACCGCCCGCGCCGCCGACGGCGATCACGCCGGCGCGCTGGCGAGATATCGCGACATGACGGCCGGCTGGATCGAGGACGCGGCACGATGAAGCTGGAGCTGAACGACCGCGTCGCGCTCGTCACCGGCGCCAGCCGCGGCATCGGGCTCGCAATCGCTACGACGTTCGCGGCGGAAGGCGCCAAGGTCGCACTCGCGGCGCGAGGAGCCGATGCGCTGAACGCCGCACGCGCGATCATCGGTGGCTCCGCGTCCGTCCACGTCGCCGACGTCACTGACCCCACCGTTGCCAAAGCGCTGGTCGCGGGCGTCGAGAAGCAATGGGGACGGCTCGACGTCCTGGTCTGCAATGTCGGGAGCGGCGCCTCCGTGCCGCCGGGCAAGGAAACCGCAGCGGAATGGTCGCGGGTGATCGACCTCAATCTGTTCGCCGCGACCAACATGATCGAGGCCGCTCGGCCGCTGATGGCACGCGGCAGCGGCGACCGCGCGATCGTCTGCATCTCATCGATCGCCGGCATGGCGGCCCTTGGCGCGCCCGTGACCTATTACGGTGCGAAGGCCGCCCTGAATGCGACTGTTCGCGGTCTCGCACGTCCGCTGGCGCTGGAGGGAATCCGCATCAATGCGGTCGCGCCCGGGAACATCCTGAGCGCGGCCGGCACCTGGGCGCGCAAGATCGCGGAAGACAAGCAGGCCGTCGACGACATGCTCCAGCGCGAGGTGGCGCTGCGCCGACTTGGAACGCCCGAGGAGATCGCCGACGTCGTGACCTTCCTTGCCTCGCCCCGCGCCGCCTTCATCACCGGCAGCGTGGTGGTGGCGGACGGCGGCCAGCTCAGAAGCTGAACAGGAGCCCTCGATGGCAAATCCCTCCTCGCGCTACGACCTGACCGGACGGACCGCGCTCGTGACCGGCGCGGGCGGTCTGCTGGGCAAGCAGCATGTCGCCGCACTGTCCGAGGCCGGTGCGCGCGTCGTCGTCACCGACGTCGGGCTCGCACAGGCTGACGCAGCCGTTGCCGCACTCAAGCAGAACGCGCCGTCCGCCGACCTGATCGCACTCGCGATCGACGTCACCTCACAGGATTCGGTACGCGCCGCGAGCGAGCAGCTTGCAGGCCGCGGCGTCACTATCGACATCCTCGTCAACAACGCCGCGATCGACCCGAAGGTGACGTCGAGCCCTGGCGTCATGCACTCCTCGCGCTTCGAGGCGTTTCCGGTGCCGCAATGGCAGACCGAGATCGCCGTCGGCCTGACCGGCGCGATGCTGTGCGCGCAAGTGTTCGGCGGCGAGATGGCGAGACGCGGTCGCGGCGTGATCCTCAACATCGCCTCCGATCTCGGCGTGATCGCGCCGGACCAGCGGCTGTACCGCCAGCCGCAGGTCACGCGCGAGGAAGAGCAGCCGGTGAAGCCCGTGACTTATTCGGTGATCAAGCACGGACTGATCGGCTTGACCAAATACCTGGCGACCTACTGGGCCGATCACGGGGTGCGCGTCAACGCGATCTCGCCGGGGGGCGTCTTCAACAACCAGGACCCGGCCTTCGTCGAGCGACTGACGCGCCTGATTCCGATGGGCCGCATGGCCGATGTCGATGAATACCGCGCGGCTGTGCAATTCCTCTGCTCGGATGCCTCCAGCTACATGACGGGACAGAATCTCGTCATGGATGGGGGGCGCAGCGTCTGGTAACAGAACCAGAACCACGCGCGACCGCTTCCCTCCCGAGGACATCGCCGACTGGGCCGCTCGATCGCGATCCCCATGCCGGACCCGAAACCGATCAGGCATCTCAAGTGGACTATCGCCCCGAAATTGATGGCCTGAGAGCAATTGCCGTTCTCTCGGTTATTTTCTTCCACGCCGGATTTGACGCGATTCCGGGCGGCTATCTCGGCGTAGACATATTCTTCGTCATCAGCGGCTATCTGATCACTTCCATCATCAGCACCGAGATGGAGGACGGCAGATTTACGTTTGCAGCTTTTTACGAAAGGCGGGCCCGGAGGATATTGCCGGCACTCATCGTGGTTCTGCTCGCCTGCATCCCCTTCGTTCTCATCTCCATGCTTCCACGCGAGGTCACCGAATTCTCGAAAAGCGTGATCGCGGTATGCGCGTTCGTGTCGAACGTGTTCTTCTGGGCGCAAAGTGGCTACTTTGACAGGGCGGCCGAACTGAAGCCGCTTTTGCATACGTGGAGCCTCGGGGTCGAAGAGCAATTCTACCTGCTCTTCCCCGTTGTCCTGATGGGCGCGTTGCGATTTGGTCGCAAGCGAGCGGGCGTGCTGATTGCCATGATCGCGGTCGCGAGCATTGCCTATGCCCAATGGGGCCCTCAGACCAAGGAGACTACCTTCTATCTGATGCCGAGCCGTCTGTGGGAATTGCTCGTTGGCGCCCTTCTGGCCCTATGGCCGGCGCCGAAATTGAGGGATCAACTGCCCAACGGCGCGCTCGACGTCCTCGCCATCATTGGTGTCGGACTGATCGGTTATGGCCTCCTGCGACACAGCGACGTTCGATACCCCGATCTGCGTGCTCTGCCCGCCGTACTCGGAGCTGGCCTCGTCATCGCATTCGCTGTCGCACGGACGACGGCCGGCAAGTTTCTCGGAAGCCGCATTCCCGTCGCCATCGGGCTCATCAGCTACAGCGCCTATCTATGGCATCAGCCGGTATTGGTTTTCGCCAGATTGAACGGCTTCGGCCGGCCGAATGTCGGCGTTGCCTTCTCCCTGACGGCGCTCTCTCTCGTGCTTGCCGCCTTGTCCTATCGCTTTGTCGAGCAGCCGGCCAGAGATCGCAAGCGGGTAAGACGACCGGTACTGGTCGCACTCTCTTTGCTTGGAGTGTCTTGCTTGGTCGGAGCCAGCAGCGTTGCAATCGCCACGAACGGATTCGAACAACAAGGGCTCTACTTCAGTAGCGACGATACCCGCCGTCTCTACGAATTGATCGAGCGTAACACCGCGAGCGATCTGATGAGAGACATGGGCACGGACGGCGACTGCGTGTTCTGGATGACCGAATTCGAGGCTGCCGCGTGGGGGCGTCTGATCGATTGTTCGAAAAGGTTTGGACCCGCGACCGTCATTCTTGGCGACTCCCATGGGATGAACATCTACAATGCGCTGTTCCGGAACGGCTATGGCAAGTTTGTCGTGGGCCTGGTTGGCCCTGGATGCCGACCTTGGGCCAGGGGTCCAGATTGTCCCTACGTGGGGTTCGACCAATTCATGAAGGCTCATCGAGAGACCGTCGGGACGATCATAGTGCATTTCTCGGGATCCCACCTCGTGGTCGACGAGCATGACCGTCAAGAGCCCGCCGATGTGCTGAGATATGGAGGCAGGTACCACTTCAACGAACGTCCCATCGGCGCGACGATCGAGTATCTGGAAAGCATGTCCAAGACGACGAGAACAATCTGGCTCGGCCCGTTTCTCGAACCGAGAATTGACTTCCGCGACCTCGAAAGCATGAAACGTGTTGCGCGCGCAGGATTTCATCTTAATCCGGTGACGGTCGATATCCTTTCGGCGGTCGATCAGCACCTTCGCTCCGAAATTGGCGCGCAGCAAAGGGGTTTCCAATACATATCCTTCTCGGATGTCATCAACCAGGATGCAATCGGCCTGCGGACCGGTGAATGCCTGTTGTACCGAGATTTCGACCATCTCAGCGTCTGCGGAGAGAGCATCGTGGGAAAGAACCTGAAGCCGATTCTGCTGAAATATACGTCCGCGGCGCATTGATGCCGCGCGAACGAACCTGACGGTTCTTGTCGGATTCAGCGAGCTGACGTCCCTTCCAAAGGGAGAACACACAATCTAACTCGAGCCGCTCCCTTGGCGGCGCGCGGTCCCGGGCCGGTCTCAGCCGCGAGCGGACTGCTCCCCGGAGCTTCTTTCCAGCAATTTTCCGAGCGCTTCACTGGCCACGAAAGCGAGTCCCACCAGCGCTGGCACGATCAGGCGCGTCTCGGAAAAATCGGCGATCAAAAACACGAGTCCCAGATGGATGAATGCAGCGGGAACGACGACTGCGATCGCTCGAGTAAGGGCAAACGTCCTCACGATTGCTATCGCCAGCACCGGACTGGCGATAGCAACGACAAGCTTCATGGCCAGAAGATTCCCGATGAGCTTGCTGAAGTTACCGCTGGCGACCGTGAATGACGAGAAATCCGCATCGGGACGCATCCAGATCAGCGTCTTGGGTACTGCCAATGAAATGCCGATCAGCAAGCCGAATACGCCCAATTCCCTCGGCGTTGGCCATCGACGTTCGAAAGCCGCGAGGCTCAAGATCGCAAAGGCCGAAGCAAACACGACGTCGGTTCGCGCGAAACTGATAATCAGTCCTGAAATGATCGCGGCTGGATATCGCCGTGAAGCCAGCAGGAAGAGCTGCCAGCACAGCCCGCCGGCGATAAAGACTGCGCCCATGCGTCCTGGAAAGATTGCGATCTGCGCGTAGAAGGCAAAGGTCAATAGACACAGCCACGCCGAAGTGGGCGAAAGAAGCAACGTCGCCAGCGCGAATACCGCGAGGAACGACAGGGAATCGAACATGTAGTTGACGACGATGTGGGTATAGTACGCCGCCCCGCCTCTTGTGTGGTCGTCGCCGAGGATCCCGACATAGGTCTCGGTGATCCTCGAGATCAGCGGCCGGATCAGGCCTTCGATCGCATTGGATCTGCCGAACTGAATCTCTCGATCAAGGCTGTATTGCGTTTGGTCCCGCAGCAGGTTGGCTTCGTGCGCGGTGATGGACAGCGCGAGGCAGCAGCTCACGAGCAGCCCGAGCGCGACTGGGTTGAAGAAGCTTCTTCTGACCTTGAACAGGAGCCACAGCGGAGCGAGGGCGACGACCACGACGAACGCTATTCCGGCATACCGCAGCAGACCCGGGAGGTACCTGTCGGAGAGATTCACCCAGTACCAGGCGATGACCAGAATGTTCGAGACGACCCAGAATCCGAGCACCAGGCCGAGGGATGGGGTCTTCATGTGATCGTCGAACTTCAGCAGGCGGCCAAGTCCGCCAGACCACGACAGCATTGCCCCGCGCTCCGACACCCGATCTCCCTGATCAATGCTGCAGAATACCGGCGAGATTCATGTGCGCGGGCCGCGAGTGCTCGATACCCAGCAACGTCCGCCGATTGTCGTTCGTGCGTTGCAAGTGCAAGCTCGCAAGCGTCATCCCGGTGCAGGTGGTGACCGTGGTTCCACGGCCGCCGAACGGTTTGAGAAAGTCGAACACGCGGCTGCCGAACATGTCGACGACCGACATCTCGCGCGCCCCGAGCGGCGGAATTTCGCCGAAATCGCCCTCGATCTGTTCGCCGTCCGCACGGATCAGCTTCGACGTCGGCCGCGCCGAATGGGCGTATTCAGGATCGGAGGAGTGATTGATCAGCATCACGCTGCTGACGATGTCGCTGGTCGCGATGATTTTCGGATTGATCCCGGTAAACCCGACATGCGCCTTGAGCCTGCCCTCGTTCAAGGGCCGGGCAAACGCGCCGGTGCGGTAGATCGCGACGTTGTCCTGGTCGACATACGTCATCGAATAGCTGGCAGGCGAGGAACGGAAGCCGTCCATGCGCCCGCGCGACATCACGGCGACGACAAGATAGTCGTCCTGCGGCAGCTTGAGCGAGGCAAAAAGGCGCGACAGCTCGATCTCGACGGAGGCACCCGGCGCGTAGTCTTTCGGAAATTCGTAGGTCGCCCGATACTCGCCGTCGCGCGACAGGATGTGCAACCTGAACCTAAGCTTCTTGCTGAAGCCCGAGGCGACCAGGCTACCGAGCTCGGGAATGAGATCCTTGACCGTTTCACGAAAGTTCTTGCGCAGGCTGCCGGCAACGAGGCTGCGGAGATATTTGATGTCGACCGGGCGGTACCAGGCAGGGATCGAGAAACCCATCCGCGACTCGACACCCGCGAACGTCGGGAACATGAATCGGGGCTCGTAGGGCTTCCAGGGACTGGACGAGAAACGTGTCACGACGCGCCCCTAAAAATGATGCAAGCTGAACTTGCCGTTGGCAAATTCATAATAGCTGAACGGGCTGGCGATGTTGGTGCCCTTGAATTCCAGGGCGAAACCTTCGGCCGCGCCGATCAGCCGCTCGGCCTCGGGGAACAGGTCCAGCGTGCTGATGCGGGCCGCGCCCATCGGCGCGATCTCCGGCAGCGCGCGCTGCCCCAATTCCGTGCCGTCAAGCGCCACCAGCCGCGCCGTCCCGACCGAGGCGCCTTCGGACGCCATGCAGGAGTTCACGAGCACCACGCCGGACTCTTTGAGGAAGCGTGGAGATAGGATTGCATCCAGGCGGACGTCGGGAACGGCGCGGCCGCAACAGGCTCGCGCTCGTGCGACAAGGTGATCGCACCGTGCTGCGAGTAGTATTGTGCGTAATAGCCGGTCGTCACCTTCCGTCCGGGACGAAGCTTGGTCTCGTGTTTCGGGACCAGCGCCATCGCGACCGTTCCCGAGATGCGGGGACACAGCTCCGACGTCTGCAATTGCAATTGTCCATTGACGCCGAGTTCCCTGTGGAAATATCCAGCCGGCTTGCCCGCTCCGTCGAAGAACCAGACATGCGCGTCCACGTCCGGATGATCCGTCATGAAAACCGAGAAGTAGTTGAATGCGCAGACTTCCGTGGTGACGGTCGCGTCGTTGCGCAGATAGAGCACGGCGGGCGGATAGCCCCTTGCCACGGCCTCGCCAATCAGCATTTCACCGGGCATTCGAAAAGACTCGGCGGGAGAGCAAGGGATCGGCACAGACCGAACCGGCCGGCGGCCTTACACAAATCTTCGATGTTCTTGCCCGCATGCCAAAACGTCGACGTGATTTCAGGCTTGTTTACGCTGAGCCGACGGGGGAATCAACCGGGAACGGCACCGCAGCGAATGCTGGAAAACAAGGGCGCCGGGCGCGCCGTCGTCCTGCGTGAGGGCAGCCGGTCTCTTGAGCCGCGCGCCGGCCGTCAAGATTGCAACCTGCCCCCGACACGACCGCCCGCTGCTCTGGAATCCTTGCATTGCCGCTGCGGCTCCCGTATGACCGAATTCGGCTACGTGACTTGGTATCCGCCTGAAACAGGCCGGAACATTGCCT
This sequence comes from Bradyrhizobiaceae bacterium, assembly GCA_003963435.1. Taxonomy (GTDB): domain Bacteria; phylum Pseudomonadota; class Alphaproteobacteria; order Rhizobiales; family Xanthobacteraceae; genus Bradyrhizobium. The sequence continues at coordinate 19,587 of RXJC01000024.1, forward strand.
TCCCTGGACCCGCACCGTGCTTCAACGATTGCTCTTCAGCGTCACTTCGATCGCGCCGACCATTCGGCCGGGGAAACGCTGACGTGCGCTGGCAAACAAAGGCGCGAGCTTTCTCGGTTCTGTCGAATACCCCCTGGGGCGAAGACCTGCATTATGCGTTGCAGCGCTACGTCACACGGCGGCTGCCGCGACCCGAGAAGCAGGTCAAATCCATCTACACCCTTGCCCAGCGGCTGCTGGCCGTCCACGAGACCTACAGCTTGCGGCCGCTGCAGGATTCGACTTGCTTCGAGTTCGGCGCCGGACGCGACCTGATCGTTCCGCTCGCTTTCAGCGCACACGGGGCGCAGCGCTTCATCACCGTCGATATCGAACGCTTGGCCAAGCTGGAATTGGTCCGTTCCAATGCCGCCATCATTTCGCGCCTGAGCGGCGCTGACCATCCCGACGTGAAGTCCCTGGACGACCTCGAACGTTACTGGAGGATCGACTATCGCGCACCGGCAGACGCCCGGACGACGGGCCTGCCCGCCGGTTCGATCGACTGTGCGGTCTCCGTCGAAACGCTGGAGCACATCCCCAAGCGCGACATCGCGGCAATCCTGCAGGAGTTGCGGCGCATCATGCGTCCCGACGGCCTGGTCCTCATGCAAATCGACTATGGCGACCATTTCAAAGGCTTCGACCCGTCGATCAGCGCATTCAACTTCCTGACCTATTCCGAGGAGGATTGGGCGCCATTCCAGTCGCGCTTCCAATACGTCAATCGTCTGCGCCACAGCGAGTATCTGCGGCTGTTCACGGAGGCCGGGTTTCAGTTGCTCATGGACCAACCTGACCGCCGTCCGCCGGAGCAGCCGATCCTGGAGCGACTGGCACCATGCTTCCGAGGCTTCTCAGAGGAGGACCTGTTTACGCAAGGCTCGTTGATCGTTTGCCGCCCAGCCGACCTGTCGAAAGCAAACTGACGATCGCCGTTTCCCGGTTGCTTGGCCGAAGCCCATTGTAGAGATTTCGCGATGTGGACGACCACATTTGTCCTGACGTTCCTGTTCTTCCTGATACAGCTCGGCACCGGGTTTTCAATTCTGGCCATCGCCTCGACGAAGTTCGTCGAACTCTGCCGACTCACCAGGGCCCAGCTCGTCGTTCTCGGCTCGACCGTCGGCGCCTCGACAACGGGCATCCTTCTCGGAGTGCTATCGCTTCTCATCAGCGATATGCGACTTCAGCTCGCAGCCATTATTGCGTTGGCGAGCCTCGGGCTTGCCTGGTCGTGGCTCAACTGGCGTCCGGGCGCCGGCGAGATGCGGACGGCGGCCATTTGGTGCGTGCTGTCGCTACCGATCGCGCTCATCACATGGTGGTGGTCGTTCGGCGCATTTTCCAGCTTTCCCTATGCGGACATCGGCGCGGACGTTCACTGGATGAAGACCGCGCAGGAATACGCCGACGGCGGCGTCATCAATCCCTACGCGGCCCAATCCTATGTCGACCTTCGCTCGGCGCTCGCAGGCGCCTTCGCTGGAACGCTCGGTCTGGATCTCCTGCGATTCAGCTGGACCTATCGCTTCTTCTCGATCCTGTTCTTCCTGTTGGCTTCCTACGCCTTCGTGCAAGGCTTCTATTCCACGTCTTCACGGCGATGGATCGCCTTCTTCTTCGCCGCAACCGGCAACCCCGTCGTCTTGATGACGAACGGCAGCCTGGCCGTCGCCAGCAGCGTCGTTTTTCTCGGCGTACTGATGGGCAATGCCGACCGGAAGGCGAACGGCGTGTCGGCGCGATCCGCCCTGCTGCTCGCCGGAGGCGCCGGTGCGATGCTGCTGGTCGCCTTCGCCGTCAACAACAATACGCTCATGCTCGCGCTGCTCGTGGCTGGGCTATTCCTGCTCAGGCTCCTCAGCAACACTGCAAGATATTCCTGGCCTCTGTTTCTCGGCTGCATCTGGCCTGCGACGCTGCTGCTCGCCCACCGCGGCTCCTACCTGTTCGTTCCAACCGTCCTGATCAGCTGGCTTCTGTATCTTGCCATCGTGCGGATGGTCTCCGCCTGGCCGTCGCCCAGCATCGCGATCCTTCGATTTCTGTCCTTTGCCCTGCCACTGATCATCGCCGGAACGATCATCTGCGTCGCTGGAATGCGGTTCGGCTACATTCCGCCCGTCAGCGCCAACGACACGTTCTCCTCGATCACGGGACTGATCCTGGGCAGAAGGATCGAGGGCGGCGAAGAGCTGTTCCTGGGGTCCGGACCGCAGATTGCCACCATCGAGCTCGGCCGGACATTGGGCCCGCTCTTCTCCGTCTGCATCGTGCTGGGCGTTGCGTGGTGGTGGATGACCCGACCTGTCCTTCGTGCTTCCTCGGGGACAATCGGACCACGAGCCGAAGGCTTCACCACACTGGTGTGGTCCTGGATCGCCGGATGCGGACTGAGCGTCGCCGTCCTCTCGGGCTTCCCTTTCCTTTATCGCACCAGCGCGATCATCGTGTCGCTGCTCACGATCACGGCCACTGAAACTTTTTGCCAATTGCTGGTCGACGTTACTCCGGTCTCGCGACACCGGAGGCCCCTGGTCGCGGTGGCGGTCACGCTGCTTGCGACCATTCTCGTGATTGCGATCTACGCATTTGCCTGGCGGCCCGGCCTGGCTTTCGCCGGTTATCAGGCGTTCCTAAGGCCAACGGAGATCGCTGGCCTCGTGCTGCTGGCAGCGCTCGCATTGTTGACCCTGGCTCGATCGAGGCTGATTTCCATCTACAGTCTCGTGGGGGTCGTAGGGTTGGCGGTTGCCGTCGACAAGGCCGGCCTGTCCGGCATTCACAGAAACTACAGTTACGGCCCGCTCCCGGACCACGCCATGGTCGTTTCCCACTACAATGCCAGCGACCTCGAGGTTGCCCACTGGCTCCGTGCCAATCTGCGAAAAGGGATCCTCATTTCCGACCCCTATTCGCTGGGCATAATTCAGGCCGTCACGGGCGCTCCCGCGGCCTACCTGTTCTCCAATCTGGACACGGTGAACGAAGCTGTCGCGCGGCGCACGAAAGCGGTCGTACGGGCAATCCTACAGCCGATGGACGAAGGTCAGCGACTCGCAACCGCGTGCAGCCTGGTCGCGCCTCTGATCAGCGAGATCAATTCGGAAGCATTCTTCCAGATGGGCAGGGCCGATGCGTTGAGCGGATTGATGAAAGCCATCCGTGAATCCCAGACGCCTGCTCAGGAATCACCCCGGGGGTCTTCCGGCGAAATGGCCGCCGGAAGGCCCGAAATCACGAGTGAGGAAGCCAAGTCCGCGTTCCGCAACGTTCTGGAAGCGGGCGAGGATGATTGGAACCTCGTCGCGATCATCACCCCTCGCACGATCGAATGGACACAGCTCGCGGCAGACCAGCGTCTCAGCTATTTCCCTCCCGCCGAGCCGATCGCCCCAGCTGTCACGGACGTGCTTCGCACCGGCCCGTTTCCGGTGCTATTCACCAGCAGTCAGACGGCCGTCCTTCGCATTCCCTGCTCTCGCTGATATGAAGGGGACCAGACATTGAACCTCGTATCATCGCAGGCAGGCGCTGAAGTCCGCCGCCCACGCCGTGAAAAAGGCATCTCATGCTGAGACAGGCCGTGATCCTCGTCGGTGGACTGGGCACCCGGCTCGGTGAGCGCACCAAGCTGATTCCCAAGCCAATGCTCGACATCGGCGGACGACCGTTTCTCGACACGCTGATCGACGAACTCGTGCGCTACGGTGTGTTCGACGAAATTCTCCTGCTCGCGGGCCACAAGGCGGAGATCGTCGAGACGCACTACGCCGCCGCCGTCAGAGGGCAGACGCGGATCGTCGTGTCCCGCGAGACCGAGCCTCTCGGCACCGGCGGCGCGCTCGTGCATGCGCGCAACCTGCTGCACGATCGCTTCCTGCTGCTGAACGGCGATTCCCTATTCGACTTCAACCTGCTCGACCTGATCGCCCGCGCGCATGACGGTCGCGTTCACATGGCGTTGCGCGAGGGCGTCGTCGGGGATCGCTACGGCCGCGTCGTGCTCGACGGGGACACGGTGCGCGACTTCATCGCCCCAGGGGCAGGCGCGACGGGCCCCGTCAATGCCGGCATCTACGTCATCGACAAGTCAGTTCTCGACGACATCGCGACGCTGCCCGCCTCGCTCGAACAGGAGATCTTCCCCGGCCTCGCCAAGTCCGGTGCGCTGCGCGGCACGGCCTATCGCGGCTACTTCATCGACATCGGCATTCCCGACGATTTCGCCCGCGCCGATCGCGAATTGCGCCAGCAGCTGCGGCGGCCGGCCGTGTTCTTCGATCGCGACGGCGTGCTCAACCACGATTCAGGATACACGTTCGAGACGCACAGGCTCGAATGGATCGAGGGAGCCCGCGAGGCGGTCAAGGCCGTGAACGATGCCGGCTACTTCGCCTTCGTCATCACCAATCAGTCCGGCGTCGCCCGCGGCTACTACGAGGAGCATCACGTCGTCACCCTGCACCGCTGGATGGCGGACCAGTTGGCGCTGATCGGTGCGCATATCGACGCATTCGAATACTGCCCCGATCACCCCGAGGGGACTGTCGCGCGCTACAGCCGTGTGAGCGATCGGCGCAAGCCGGCGCCGGGCATGATCACCGATCTCGCCAGCCGCTTCCCGATCGACATGACGCGCAGCATGGTGATCGGTGACAAGGAAAGCGACATGGAGGCGGCTCGGGCAGCCGGCGTGGTGGGCCATCTGTTCGAAGGCGGGAATCTGGAGACGTTCGTGAAACAGCGCCTGAGCCCGCCAGACAAGGCTTAAGGCGCCACGAAAACCGCTGCATCCCCGGGCATTTGGCGGCCTCCAGGCGCTGCTCTGTTGCGCGCGACCGTCAGTGTGCTATAGCGCCATCTTGTTGCGAATATTGGCTTAATCGCCATTTGGGGTCCGGCATGGCAGATCTGAGGGACGCCCGCGTCCTCGTTACCGGCAGCGATGGCTTCATCGGTTCGCATGTCGTCGAGGAACTGGTGAAGACCGGTGCCCGCGTCAAGGCGGTCGTCTACTACAACTCCTTCAATTCCTGGGGCTGGCTCGACACGATCCCGGCCGACGTGGTGAAGTCCGTCGAGGTCGTCGCCGGCGACATCCGTGACCCCCATTTCATGATCCAGGCCGCGAGCGGCTGTACCGACGTGTTGCATCTGGCGGCGCTGATCGCGATCCCGTTCTCCTATGTTGCGCCGGACTCCTATGTCGAGACCAACGTGCGCGGCACCGTGAACGTGCTCCAGGCCGCGCGCATGGCGGGCGTGCGGCGCTTCGTTCAGACCTCGACCAGCGAGGTCTACGGCACAGCGCAGACAATTCCGATCAGGGAGAGCCATCCGCTGGTCGGGCAGTCGCCCTACTCGGCCTCGAAGATCGCCTCCGACCAGATGGCGCTGTCGTTCCAGGCTTCGTTCGGCATGCCGGTCGTGGTGATCCGCCCGTTCAACACCTATGGTCCCCGGCAATCGGCGCGCGCGGTGATCCCGACGATCATCAGCCAGATCGCGACAGGCAAGCGCAAGATCCGCCTCGGCGCCGTCACTCCGACGCGCGACTTCTCGTTCGTCACCGACACGGCCCGCGGCCTGATCGCAGGCCTCACGGCGCCTGCGGAACAAGTCGTCGGCCAGACCATGAATCTCGGCAGCGGCTTCGAGATTTCGGTCGGCGCGACCGCGCAGATGATCGCCGAAATCATGAGGACTGAGATCGAAATCGAGACCGACGAAGCGCGACTGCGTCCCTCCAATAGCGAGGTCGAGCGGCTCTGGGCCGACAATTCCAAGGCACGCCAGCAGCTCGGCTGGAGCCCGGAATTCGGCGGCATCGAAGGCATGCGGCGCGGCATGGTCAAGACGGTGGACTGGTTCACCAATCCGGCAAACCTTCGCCGCTACAAGGCTGACGTGTACAATGTCTGAGGCGACGGTGGACGCTCAAGTGACGAGGTCGGACTTCGACCAGAGGACCATCGTCGACGCCGTGCGGCGCGCGGTGGGAACGCCGAACGGCGTCCTCGGCCTGCACGAGCCCGTGTTCGCCGGCAACGAGATCGCCTATCTTGAAGAGTGCATCAAGAGCACCTTCGTCTCCTCGGTCGGCCCTTTCGTCGACCGGTTCGAGCGCATGCTCGAGAAGGTCACCGGCGCCAGGCGCGCGGTCGCCGTCGTCAATGGCACGGCCGCGCTGCATGCCTGCTTCGTCCTCGCCGGTGTCGAGCCCGGCGACGAGGTCATCTCGCCGGCGCTGACCTTCATCGCGACCACGAACGCGATCGCCTATTGCGGGGCGACGCCGCATTTCGTCGACAGCTCGCTCGAAACGCTCGGCATGGACGCGCGCGCGCTCGCGACGCGGCTCGACGCGATCGCGCAGAAGACTGCGACAGGCACCATCAACCGAGAGACCGGCCGCCGCATCGCCGCGATCGCGCCGATGCACACCTTCGGGCACCCCGTCGAGCTCGACGAGATCGCCGCGATCGCGCGCGACTGGGGCATTGCCCTGGTGGAGGACGCCGCGGAATCGCTGGGATCCACCTACAAGGGCCACGCCGTCGGATCGCAGGCGCGGCTCGCCGCGCTGAGCTTCAACGGCAACAAGATCGTCACCACCGGCGGCGGCGGCGCCATCCTGACCAATGACGAGGAGCTGGGCCGCCGCGCCAAGCACCTGACGACGACCGCGAAGCTGCCGCACAAATGGGCCTTCGTCCACGACGAGATCGGCTTCAACTACCGCCTGCCGAACCTGAACGCGGCGCTCGGTTGTGCCCAGCTTGAGCAGCTCGACGGCTTCCTGGCCAGCAAGCGCAAGCTGGCTGCAGCCTATCAGCGCGCCTTTGCGGACGTGCCCGGCGTGCGCTTCTCGCGCGAGCCAAAGGACACCACCAGCAATTACTGGCTGAATGCGATCCTGCTCGACGAGGCAAATGCCGATCGGCGCGACGACGTCCTGGCCGCGCTCAACGACGCCGGCTTTGGCGCGCGCCCAGCCTGGACCCTGATGCACAAGCTGCCGATGTTCGCGCAAAGCCCGCGCGGCGACCTTTCCACCGCCGAATCCATCGAGCGCCGGCTGATCAACCTGCCCAGCAGCGCCAGCATCAGGTCCCGCGATGAATAGCGGCGCGCGCAAGATCTGCTTCGTCACCGGCAGCCGCGCCGATTTCGGGCTGCTGGTCTGGCCGATGCGCGCAATCCAGGAAATGCCCGGCCTGACCCTTCAGCTCGTCGCCACCGGCATGCATTTCGCGCCGGAGTTCGGCTACACTTTCAACGCGATCCGCGACGAGGGGTTCGAGGTCGACGCGCGCGTCGAGACGCTGCTGAGCAGCGACAGCGGCGCAGGCGTCGCCAAATCGGTCGGTCTCGGCGTCATCGGTTTTGCCGATACCTTCACGCGGCTGCAGCCGGATCTCGTCGTCGTGCTCGGCGACCGTTTTGAAATGTTTGCAGCCGCGCAGGCCGCAATGTTCATGCGGCTGCCGATGGCGCATCTGTTCGGCGGTGACGTCACCGAAGGCGCGGTCGACGAATCCACGCGCCACGCCATCAGCAAGATGTCGCACCTGCATTTCACCAGCAATCAGGACTCGGCGCGGCGATTGATGCAGCTTGGCGAGCACCCGTCCCGCATCCACACCATCGGCTCGGTCGGCATCGACGCCATCAAGCATCTCGATCTGATGGACCGCGACGCCATCGGCGGTGCGATCGGGATGCCGCTGGGCGAACGCTCTGCGCTCCTCACATTCCATCCCGTCACGGTCGAAGCCGGGCGCTCGGTGGCGGAGCTGGACGAATTGTTCGCAGCCTTGTCGACGCTCGATCCCGCCTTTCGCCTCGTGTTCACGCTCGCCAACGCCGACGCCGAGGGCCGCGCCTTGAACGCCCGGATCGAGGCTTTCGCAGCCGGCCGGCCCAACACGATCGCGGTCGCCTCGCTCGGGCAGCTTCGTTATCTCAGCCTGATGAACCAGGTGGACGTCGTGATCGGCAACTCCTCGAGCGGCGTGCTCGAAGCACCTTCCTTCGGCGTTCCCACGGTCGATATCGGCGACCGTCAGAAGGGCCGCGCATGCGCAACCTCGGTGTTTCACGCAGCGCCCGAGCGTGGGGCCATCTCCGCCGCCATCGCGGCGGCGCTCCAGCGCGGCCGTCAGGACACCGTCAACCCTTACGGCGACGGCGAATCCAGCCGGCGATTTGCCGAAATCGTCGCCGGCATCCCGGACTTCAGGCAGCTTCTGACCAAGGGGTTTTACGAGCTTCCGCCAAACGGGGGGAAGACATGACCATGCACACGCTGATCATCGCCGAAGCCGGCGTCAATCACGACGGAAGCCTGGACAAGGCGCTGGCCCTCGTCGATGCCGCTGCGGACGCAGGTGCCGACATCGTCAAATTCCAGACCTTCAATGCCAAGGCCTTGGCGGGTCGCGCGGCAAGGAAGGCCGAGTATCAGCAGCGTACGACGGCCAGCGATGAAAGCCAGCTGGCCATGCTGACGCGGCTCGAATTGCCGCAGGCCGCGCATCACACTTTGATCGAACGCGCCAGGGAGCGCGGCATCGAGTTCCTGTCGACGCCGTTCGACGACGCTTCGCTCGCCTTCCTGCTGTCGGTGAAACTGCCGCGCATCAAGATCGGATCGGGCGATCTCACCAATGCACCGTTGCTTCATGCGGCCGCGAAGGCCGGCGCGAAATTGATCCTGTCGACGGGCATGGCAACGCTGGGCGAGATCGAGGAGGCGCTGGGTGTCCTCGCGCATGGCTACGGCCCGTCCGATGACCCACCCGGCATCGCCGCCTTCCGCGCGGCGTGGCGCGATCCGGCGGCGCGCACGGCGCTGGCACAGCACGTGAGCCTGCTTCATTGCACGACCGAATATCCCTGCCCCGTCGGCGACGTGAACCTCGCAGCGATGGCGACCATGCGATCCGCGTTCCAGCTTCCGGTCGGTTATTCCGATCACACCGATGGTTTCGAGGTTTCGGTGGCCGCCGTCGCGCTCGGCGCGACGATCATCGAGAAGCACCTGACGCTCGACCGCAACGCGCAAGGCCCCGATCACGCCGCCTCGCTTGAACCCGACGATTTCAAGCGCATGGTGGCCGCCATTCGCAACGTCGAGCATGCGCTTGGCGATGGTGTGAAGGCTCCAAGAGAATCCGAGATCAGGAACGTTCCCGTGGCGCGCAAGAGCATCGTTGCGGCTCGTGCGCTGAAGGCCGGCGAGACCATCGGCCCCGCCGACATCACCGCCAAGCGGCCCGGCGCCGGCCGGCCGCCGATCGACTATTGGTCGCTGGTCGGAACGGCCGCGCCACGCGCGCTCGAGCCGGACGACCCGATCTAACTTCGAGGTTTTGCCGGGACGCCGCGCAGCACGGATCCCGGCTGGCATGAAGCGGTGACCACCGATCCCATCGCGACCAGGGTGTCGTTGCCGATCGCGATGTGGTCCCTGACCCGGCTGCCGAGGCCGATGAAGCAGTTTTCGCCGATCGTCGTGCCTCCGCCGATCACGGTTCCCGGCGACAGGTGCGTGCAATCGCCGATCCGCACGTCATGCTCGACGACGGCAGCGGAATTGATGATGCAGTGATCGCCGACACGGCTTCGCGCATTGACGATCGCGCCCGGCATGATGACGGCGCCCGCACCGATCGAGGCTGACGGGGAGACGATCGCGCGCGGATGAATCACGGATGCCCAGCGCTTGACCTGGATGCGGCCGATCATCTGCCGGCGTGCGGGCCCCGCCTGCATCGATCCGATTCCCACCACGAAGGCAGCATCCGGATACTCTGACGCGGCCTCGTCGGCTCCGAGATAGCTGACGTCGGCGAGCGTTCCGGGCTGCCGATCGAGGAAGCCGACGACCTTGAACTGGCCGGACAGCAGCGCCGCCTCATAGACCATGAAGGCATGCTCGCCGCCGCCTATGATGATGAGATCGTCCATCGCGATTCCCCTGCGCCGGGCAATCTTAACGGGGGACCGCGGGTCTTCAAACCGTTGATTCGCGCTGGGAAACGCCGGGGTTCACGTGGCTGTTCAGGGGTTGCCGTTGGGGTTGACGCCGCCTCCCGCAGCCGCGATATAGCAGGCTCAGCCCTGGGCCGCCCCCCGATATCTGGCGTATACGAGGCAAATTGCCATGAAATCCTGGCGTAAGGCCGTCGTTGGAACGCAGGCGACTGTGGGCGAGGCCATTGCTGCCATCGAGAGCGGAAGCATTCAAATTGCGCTCGTGCTCGACGACCAGAATCGCCTGCTCGGCGTCGTCACCGACGGCGACGTGAGGCGTGGCCTGCTGCGGGGCGTACCGCTCTCCGGACTTGCGACCGACATCATGAACCGGGCGCCGGTATCGGCACCTGCCACCCTGCCGCGCGAGGATCGCCTGCAGCTGATGCGGCAGAAGTCGATCAAGCAGCTCCCGCTTCTCGACGAGGGCGGCCATCTGGTCGTGGTCGAGACGCTCGACGAGCTGCTCGAACCGGCTCACTATCCGAACCCCGTCCTGATCATGGCAGGCGGCCTCGGCGAACGCCTGGGCGCGCTGACGCGCGACCTGCCGAAGCCGATGCTCAATGTCGGCGGCCGACCGCTGCTCGAGACCATCGTCCGCAACGTCGTCCAGCAGGGCTTTGGCAACATCTTCATTTCGGTCAACTACAAGGCCCAGACGATCAAGGACTACTTCGCCGATGGCGCCGCCTTCGGCGCCAACATCCAGTACGTCCACGAAACCGAACGGCTGGGGACTGCAGGCGCGCTCGGTCTCTTCAAGACGCCGCCGGCTCTGCCCATGATCGTCACCAACGGCGACATTCTCACCACCATCAACTACGGGGCTCTCCTCGACTTCCACAACGCAACGCCGGCGGAAGCGACGATGGCGGTGCGCGAGCACAAGGTGCACGTGCCCTATGGCGTGGTGTCCACGTCGGACGGCTTTCTCGATGCCATCCGCGAGAAGCCGACCGAGAGCTGGTTCGTCAGTGCCGGCATCTATGTGATCGGCCGGTCCGTCTTCAGTCACGTCACGCCCGGCATCAGCATCGACATGCCGACCGTGCTGGAGCGTGTGATCGCCGGCAAGGGACGGGTCGCGGTCTATCCCATTCGCGAATACTGGCTCGACATCGGCCGCCTGGAGGATTTCGAGCAGGCTCATGCGGAGTTTCACGAGGTCTTCCCGTGACCTCGACAAAAGCCGTCGTGGTTGGCCTCGGCTCGATCGGCACGAGGCATGCGCGCATCCTGCGCGAGCTTGGCCTGGAGGTCGCGACCGTCAGCCGCCGCGACGGCGGCGACTACGGATCGATCACGCAGGCCATGGCCGCTTCACATCCGGACTACGTGGTGGTCGCGACCGAGACTGCGCGCCATGCGGACGATCTGCAGGAGCTCGCACAGACCGGCTTCCATGGCAATGTTCTCGTCGAGAAGCCGCTGTTCGCGACACCGGCTGCGCCCCCGAAATATCCGTTTGCCCATGTCAGCGTCGGATACAATCTGCGCTTTCATCCCGTGATGACGGCTCTGGCCGAACGACTGCGCGGGCGCGACGTGATCACGGTCGCCGCCTATGTCGGCCAGGACATCAGGGAGTGGCGACCCGGCCGCGATCACCGCACGACCGCATCGGCTACGGTTGAGGCGGGAGGCGGCGTGCTGCGGGATCTCAGCCACGAACTGGATTATCTGCTGTGGCTGTTCGGGCCGTGGCACCGCGTCGCGGCGCTCGGCGGCGCGTCCGGCGCACGCGGCATCGACGTCGACGACCATCTCGACCTGTTGCTCGACATGCAGCGGGCGCCGACGGTCCACGTCCACATGGACTATCTCGACCGGCAGGGCATCCGCCGCATCCGCGTCAATGTCGACGAGGACACTATCGAGGCCGACCTCGTCGGCAGCCGTCTCACGGTCAACGGCAAGACGACGGAGATCCCCAGCGAGCGCGACCAGAGCTATCGCGACATGCATGTCGCGGCGATGCGGGGTGAAAGGCCGGCCTGCTCGCTGCCCGAGGCGCTCGGCGTCGTTCATCTGATCGACGCCAGCGAGCATGCGCTGCGCACCAAGACCTGGGTGTCGCCATGAGCCTGCTCTGCACCATCTGCGCGCGGGGCGGCTCGAAAGGTGTCGTCGGCAAGAATGCTCGCGATCTCCTCGGCAAGCCCGTGCTCGCATGGAGCATCGCACAGGCGCGCGAGACCGGCCTGTTCGATGCGATCGCCTTCAGCAGCGATTCGGATGCGCTGCTCGAGGCGGCCCTGAACGCCGGCGCCGACATCGCGGTCAAGCGCCCCGACGAGATGGCGACCGACACCGCACCGAAGCTGCCTGCGATCCGCCACTGTCTCGAGCAGGCCATCGCGCACACCGGCAAGACGCCGGAGATCTTCGTCGATCTCGACGTCACCTCGCCGCTCCGGCTCGCCTCCGACATCACCGGCGCGGTCGCCCTGCTGCGCGAGAGCGGCGCGCGCAACGTCATCACCGGCGCGCCGGCGCGACGCTCGCCCTATTTCAACCTGGTCGAGCAACGCACTGACGGCAGCGTCGGCCTCTCCAAATCCGCCGATCCTCCGATCACGCGCCGGCAGGATGCGCCGCGCTGCTTCGACATGAACGCGTCGATCTATGTCTGGCGCGTCGCGCCGTTCCTCGAGCAACCTGCAGTGTTCTATCCGGACACCCGCCTGTTCGAAATGCCGGAGGAACGCTCGATCGACATCGATTCCGATCTCGATTTTGCGTTGGTGGAACTGTTGCTGCGCCAACGACTGCAGGCCTGAGGAGGCCAAAGCGATGACCACGAGCTTCAAGGCTCTGTTCGACCTGACCGGCCGCACCGCCGTTGTGACCGGCGGATGCGGCATTCTCGGACGTCGCTTTGCCGAGGGTCTCGCCGAGTTTGGCGCCAACGTCGCGATCGTCGATCTCGACCAGGCCGCGGCCGATGCCGCCGCGGCCGACATCGCCTCGCGCCACCCTGTCCGCGCCAAGGGCTATGGCTGCGACATCACCGTATCGGGCTCCGTGCGCGGCACCGCCGATGCGCTCGAAGCCGATCTCGGCCCCGTCTCGATCCTGCTCAACAACGCCGCGAGCAAGACCCGCGATGTCGATGCCTTCTTTGCACCCGTCGAGACATTCTCGCAGGATACCTGGCGCGAGATCATGGCCGTCAATCTCGACGGCATGTTCAACGTCGCGCAGGTCTTTGGCGGCCGAATGGCCGAACGCGGTTACGGCGCTATCGTGCAGACCGCCTCGATCTACGGCCTGATGGCGCCCGACCAGCGCATCTACGAAGGCTCCGAATATCTCGGGCGCGCCATCAACACGCCCGCGGTCTACACCGCCTCCAAGGCCGGCGTCATCGGGCTGACCAAGCACCTGGCGACCTATTGGGCGGCGAAGGGCGTTCGGGTCAACACCCTCACCCCCGGCGGGGTCGAGAGCGGACAGAACGAGACCTTCAAGGCGCGCTATGGTGCCCGTGTCCCGCTCGGCCGCATGGCTCGCGCGGACGAGATGGTAGGGACCATGCTGTTCCTGGTGTCGGATGCCGCGTCCTACGTGACCGGCCAGAACATCGCCGTCGACGGCGGCCTGAGCGCCTGGTAGCACGAGCTCAATGATCAAGCGCCTGATCCAGAACACGGTGATTTCGGCGCTTGCTTTCGGCGTGGCCGCCTTGCTGGGCCTTGCGGTCATTCCCCTGATCATCCGGACCTGGGGGGTGACCGAGTTCGGCCTCATCGTCATCTCGCGGCTGCTGCTTCCCAGCGGGATGATGGCGGTGCTGGACCTCGGTCTGTCCGAGGTCGCCACCCAGGTCGTCGCGCGCGCGAGAGAGCACCGCAACTGGGCGCAGGCCGGCCGCCAAATCGCTTTCCTGGGAGTGGTCTCCGTCGTTCTCACCGTGATCCTGAGCGCAGCCATATGGCTCTCGACACCGCTGTTCGTCATCGCGATGAAGGTCGATGCCGCGCATCTGGAGACCTTCACCCGGATCATGCACTATACTGCCCTGGCAAATCTGATCTTCGTTCCGGCGCTGGTGTGGGAAGGCATCGTCAAAGGCTTCGAGCGCTACAATCTGCTCCGTTTTGCCGAAATCACGTCGACGGCGGGCTATGTCGGCCTGACCTTCGCAGCCTCGTGGGCGGCGGCGGGCTTCGAAGTGGTCGCCTACATCTATCTCGCCACGCTGGTGGCTCGCGCCGTCGTCATTGGAATTGCCGCGTTCGTCGCCCTCAGGCACAAGAATGCGCGGTTGCTGCCTTGGACCCCGGAGATCCGGCAGGATATTCTGCATCGCTGCCTGCTGCTCCTGCAGGGCAAGCTGATGGGCGGCATTTCCGGTCCGCTTCAGCCCTTCCTGATCGGATTGCTGTTCGGGCCCAAGGCCGTCGGCACCTACGACGCGCTGGTTCGATTGTCGCGGGTTTCCAAAGTCGTTGTCAGCCTTCTGACGTCCGCTCTGCTTCCCGTCGCCAGCCGCCTCGACGAGCGCGGCAACGCGACGTCGTTCCAGCGCCTCGGCGATCTCGGCCTCGTCATGATGCCGATGTTCGTGGTACCGCCGCTTGCCGCGACCGCGCTCCTCTCACCGGAGATCATGAACATCTGGATCGGGCCCCTGCTCGCGCCCTATGCGTTCTGGATGGGCCTCAGCTTCCTGGTTCCGATCTGCGCCCAATACGTCGCAATCGGCAGCCTGATCTTCCTGACGCGGCCGGAGGTGCAGGCCAGGCTCAACCGGCTGATGGCCGTTCAACTCCTGATCTGGGCGGTCGTCTCGGCCGCGACGTTGCATCTTTTCGCGGAACGCGCCCTGATTCTCGGCCAGGCGATCGGCAGCATCGTCATCCTGCCCCTGCAGCTTGGCGAGTTGCGCGGCGCGCTCGAGCTCGACCGCAATCGCTTTGCAAAGGCGATCGGAACCCAGCTCGCAATCCTTGCGCTGGCAAGCATTTCTCTAGCAGCAATTGCAGGTTACATTCAGTTCGACAGCGTGCTAAAGCTCGCCCTTGGTTCCATGGTTTTCTGTCTGACCACCTGGACGCTTCAATACCTCCTCGTGCTCGAGAAGCGGCACCGGACTGTATTTCCAGCCATCGGACAATTGCTGGGACTGATATCCAAAAGCAGCTGAATGAACATCCACGCGACAGACACGAAAGCCGCCTCCACAGGTTTCGCTCCGGCGTTGTCGTCGGACAGGGCGACGACTTATGCGTTGGGCGCGATCAGGAGCAGCCGGGGTCTTTGCAGGGTCGGCGACCAGACCCAGCTGTTCTCGAGGCTCGACGATCACAAGCGACTGGGCCGTTTCCGCGCCTTGCCGCGAGAACCGATGCCGTTCGCGACGACGATTCACAATGATGGTTTTTTGTATTGCTGGGAGCCCACATGACAACCGTCGATACGACGGCTGATCGTCCTGCCCCGAAGAGGGCGAAGATCAGCCAGTTCCGCCGCCTGCTGTGGCACGTCAACCGCACCGATCTCGGATGGGTGCTGAAGGCTGCTCTGACCAGCCTGCAATTGCCGGCCCGCGCCAAACGCGTCGCGCTGCTCAAGCAGCTTCCGACCAAGCCTGAATGGGCCGAGGCCAGCCGCAAGCTGGAGACGGACGGCTACGTCGACGTAACTTCGATCGTCGATCGCAGCCTCGCAGAGGCCGTCGCCTCGTTCGCCGACGGCAAGGTGAGCCGCCTGCAGGAGCTGGTCGGCCAGCAGAAGCAAGGGCACAAGTCGTTCTGGGTCAGCCTGCTGGACGAAGACCTCGTCAACGGTGCCTTTGCCACCGACCATCCGTTCGTCCGCTACGCTCTGCAGCCCGCCGCCCTGCGTATCATCGGCGACTTCATGCACGACCTGCCGCAACTGTCGGACGTGATCTTGACGTTGTCGCAACCGACGCCGAACCAGGCGTTGAGCTTCTCCCAATTGTGGCATCTCGATCACGACGACAAGCGCGTTTGCAAGCTCTTCATCTACTTGACCGACGTGAAAGACACCGCCGACGGTCCGTTCACCTTCATCCCGGCCGGGCCGTCGAAGGCGTTCCGCAACTCGCTCAAGAGCCACATGAGCGATGCGCAGGTGTTCGCCAAGACCGGTCCCGGTGCGGTCAAGGAAATGATCGCGCCGCGCCTGTCGTCCTTCATCGTCAACACGGCGCGCTGCCTGCACATGGGAAGCCGGATCCAGTCGGATCACAGCCGCCTGCTGTACACAGCAACCTACATCCAGCAGCCGCGTATCTTTCCCGAACCGCCGCCGCGTTTCCGCGCGGTCGGCGCCCTGACGGACCTCGAGCGCACCGTGATGCGGCTCTGACACGGACCTGCCGGGAGCTCACATCTTGCGCATAGGCCTGGTGGTCGATCACCCCAAGCGTGACCTGCCGGGGGCAGTCATGCTCGGTTATCAGCTCGCGCGGCGTGGCGTGTCCGCCACGCTGGTGCCGATGTACGAGCAGGCCGTCGACGTGCCGCGACTACGGCTGGACGCACTGGTCGTCAACTACGCGCGCCCCGTCAATCTCGACCTGATGCGCAGCTTCGCAAGAGCGGGCCTTCCCCTATACGTGCTCGACACCGAAGGCGGCGTGCTCGCCGAGAAAGGCGGCAACTCGCCGCCGGCAATGGCCGCCCACATCAAGGAAAGCGGCTACGCCGACATCCTCGCAGGTTATTTCTTCTGGGGTAGCCGGCTGCGCGACGCCTTCCTCACCGCCGGAACCATGAAGCCGGAGCAGCTTCACCTCACCGGATGTCCGCGCTTCGACTTCGCAGCGCCGCGCTGGCGCGCGCTGCTCGACGGCGAGCCGCGGGGCTATCTGCTCGTCAACGCCAACTTCCCGCTGGTCAACTCGCGCTTTACCGGCAAGCCGGGCGGCGAGCGCGAGGCGATGGTGCGGGCCGGTTGGGACGGCGCCTATGTCGATCGCTTCATTGCTGACCTGAAGCAGGTCTTCGCCAACTATCTCGTCGAAATCGACCGGCTCGCCGCCGCGCGGCCCGACCGCAACATTCTCGTGCGTCCGCATCCCTTCGAGAGCGAGGACGTCTATCGCAATGCGCTCTCGCGCCACGCCAACGTTCTGATCGACGGCACCGGCAGCGTGCTCGACCGCATCCGCAATGCAGCTGCCGTCATTCACCTCAACTGCGGGACGGCCGTCGAATCGGTCTTGCTCGGAAAGCTGCCGCTGCAGCTCGAATATTTGAATACGCCGACCACGGCAGGCCATGCCGCCCTGCCCGCGCGCGTGAGCAGGCAGGTCGCCTCGTTCGACGAGCTGCTCGACGCGATTGATCACATCGAGCGCGAGACCGAGACCTTCGATTTCGCCCGCGTTCACGCCGCCGATATCGAAGCCTTCTTCCATCTCAACGATGGAAAGGCCGCCGAACGTGTCGCTGATGTCCTGACTGGCGCAACGCGCTCGCGCCGCCCTTACGTCTCGCTGCTTGCAACGGTGAAGGGCACGCGTGCCAGGCCGAGCCTCGGCCAGATCGTCAAAGGGGCCGCCAGCGCCGCGCTCGGCTCTGCGGTCACCGAGCGGCTACGCAGCCAGTTCAATCCGGCCCGGCGCGACAAGCGGATCGCGCCGCCCTTCGTTCAGACCCTGCTTCAGCGCATCGCCGCCCACGAGCAGGCCAGCCCGCTTCAGTTTACGGCAAGACGCGCGCACTGCGCGACGACGGGCTTGCCGCTCGCGAGCATTGCGATCGAACACGCCCAATAGAGCCATGGCAACATCTCCACAGACCATTCTCATCACCACGCTCGCCGAATACCAGACCCGGTTCTGGATCCCGGTCGCACAGCGGTTGCGCGCGGCAGGCCATGACGTCGAGTTGCTTGCCTTCGACGATCGCAGCGCGGAGATGTCGACCGCGGCGGGAGTGCCGGTCACGAACATGTACCGCGAGGGCCTCAAGACCGGGCCCTCACCCGACGATCGCGGCGCGTTCGACGCGCGCGTCGCGTCTTACGGGCTCGACGGAACCAATTTCCTGTTCAGCCACGAGCGCTTCACCTTCGGCATCCGCGATACCGCCGCGCTGCGCCGGCGCTTCATGATTTATGCCAATGCGATGGAGACGGTGCTCGACCGGTTGGAGAGGCAGGGCAAGCGCACCGAGCTGGTGCAGGAGCTCGGCGGCTTTCTCTCGGTGATCGCGAGCTTCTACGCCGCCAAGCGGCGCAATATTCGCAACTGGTTCATCGAGCCTTCGTTCTTTCGCGGCCGCATGTACTTCACGCCGGACACGCTTCGAGCGCCCGACGTGATGCCGGCGCCGGCGGACGCCGTGTCGCCCGAGGTGCGCGCCTATCTGGACGACACGCTGACGCAGCGCGCGATCGTCATCCCCAAGAAGGACCAGCACCATTATTCGGCCGCCTTCAAGAAGGTCGTGAACCTGCGCAACGCCCGCCGCCTCACCGAAAAGCTGTGGGACCAGTTCGCGCTCGGCAAGCACCAGGAGTTCGGGCACAATCTGCGTCACGCCCGCGTGCACGCCGCGATGGCGCTCAATGCGACACGGCTGCGCAAACTGTACAAGCCGATTCCGGAAGCGCCCTTCGTCTACTATCCGTTCCATGTTCCGGCCGACATGGCGCTGACGCTGCGCTCGCCGGACTATCTCGACCAGGTCGCGACGGTCGACTTCCTGCTGCGCACGATCCCGGATTCCCATGTGCTCGTGGTGAAGGAGCATCCCGCGCAGATCGGCGCGATCTCGGCCGACCGCCTGTTCGAGCTGGCGCGCCGGTTCGACAATTTCGTGCTGCTGCCGCCGCAGACCAACAACTACACCGTTCTCAATCGCGCCGATGCGGTCATCTCCGTCAACAGCAAGTCGGGTGCCGAAGCCTTGCTGCTCGGCAAGCCGGTCGTGGTGATGGGCGATGCGTTCTACCGCTCCTGCCCGCTGGTGTATGCGGTCGACCGGCTGGCCGACGTGCCCGCGCGCCTGCGCGAGGCGCTCGCGGCCGGTCCGTTCGATCCGGCCAAGGGCGCACCGTATTTCGAGTCGGCCTGGCGCCGCTCTTATCCGGGCGAGCTCTATATCAGCGATCCCACGCTGCTCGACACCTTTGCGGCCTCCTTGCGCGCGGCAATCGCCGAGCCGGCCCGTGCGAACTGAACGGACCCGTCATGCCGCTCGTCTCGATCATCACACCGTCCTGGAACGTCGAAGGCCTGATCGGGGAGACGATCCGCTCGGTCCAGAGCCAGACATTCGCCGATTGGGAGCTCCTGATCGCCGACGACTGCTCGACCGACAAGACACCGGCGATCGTCGCCGACATCGGCGCGCACGATCCGCGCGTCAAGCTGATCCGGCAGGCGAAGAACGGCGGGCCGGCGTTGGCGCGCCAGGCCTCGATTGACGCCGCGCAGGGCCGCTATCTCGCCTTCCTCGACAGCGACGACCTCTGGCTGCCCGAGAAGCTGGAGCGGCAGCTCGCCTTCGCGAAGGCCAAGCAGGCCGCGCTCAGCTACACCGCCTTCCGCCGCATCAACGAGACCAACACGGTCACCGGACGGCTGATCGAAGTACCGGCCTCGCTCACCTATGACCAGCTCCTGAAGAACACCGCGATCGCGACGCTGACCGCGATGGTGGACCGCGAGATCGCCGGCCCCATTGCGATGAAGAACGAGGGCTATGACGATTTCTGTCTGTGGCTCTCGATCCTCGCGCGCGGCCACACCGCATATGGCCTCAACGAGGATCTCGCGCGCTACCGCGTCAGGGGATCCTCGGTCTCCAGCCGTCCGATGCGTTCTGCCAAATGGGTCTGGCAGATCTATCGCAATGTCGAGCACCTCTCGCTGACCAGATCGGCCTGGTGTTTTGCCCATTGGGGCGCGCGGGCTTGGCTGAAGCGGCGGGAGTTCTAACGAGGGTCGCGGCCCCGCCAGCGCCTTTCGGCCGCCCGCTGCAAGGGCTGCAAATGAACATTGCGACCCGGGTCGGTTGTCTCTAGTCTGGCTCGGATCGGAGGGGCTTTGCGTGTACAATCAAGGTGTTATTCCACTGGCAACGCGCCCCCACGCCGATCGCCGGGCCAGCATTGGCTGGCTGCTGTGCAGCCTGTTTCCAGCAATTTTTCTGCTCTTTCTGTTCGCGCTCACCTCGCTCAGCGCACCCGAGCATGACGACTTTTGTTTCGCTGAACTGTATGTGCGCCACGGTTTCATCGACACCGTGTCGCTCTTCTATCATTCGCAATCAGGCCGTGTGCTGGCCCTGTGGCTGACCCAGGTTCCGCCGGCGATCTCGGCCGCGACAGGCGTCAGCTTGCTGTCGGCCTATGCACTGACGATGGCCGTGAGCGCGGCGCTGTTCCTGGCAGCCACGACCCTCGCCATGGTCCGAGCCTGGCCCCATGCTACCGCTCTCCAATTGACTTTCCTCGCGCTCGCCTTCGCGAGCGCCGTGGTCGGCGCGGCACCGAGCGTCCGGGATCTGCTCTATTGGCTGTCGGCCGTGGCTTGTTACGTCCCGCCCGCCGTGATCACCATCCTGATCCTTGGGGAGTGCATCCGGGCACTCGACCAGCAAGCCGGCTTCTCGTGGACGCTGAGCGCCGCGATGGCCCTGGGCGGTTTCGCCGCTGCTCTGTGCAATGAATTCACCGGAGCCTGGCTGCTGTTGATCGTCTCGGCCTCATTGGGCGCGCGCCATCTCTTCGGCCAGCAGCGTCAGATCGTGCATCACGTCCTGATCGCAGCCGCCATTGCCGTCGGATGGATCATCGTCGTCTCGGCCAGCGGCAACAGCGCACGCATGGACCAGCTCCCGAACGGCGGGCACGTGATCTCGTCTGGTCTTCAAGCGTTGGCCGACTCGCTCGGCGGTCTCGGCCGCTTCTTGCGGGAGCCCGCCATCCTCGTCTGGCTTGCCGCCGTCGGCCTCATTGCGTCGGCCCAGCCTGGCCCGACGCCCCAGGCAGCGCAAAAGAGCAAGTTGTTGGCTTTCGGCACGATCGCGATCTGCCTGGCATGCTGCTATTTCGAATATTTCGCGCATCGCTATGCGACGGGCATGCGGCTGGTCGAAAGGGCGCAGAACCAGGCATTGATCCTGTTGCTGTTCGGATCGACGCTGGGCGTCAAGCTGCTCGTCGGCGCCTACCGCCCGCAAGTGCGCGAGCGGATTGCGAGCAGTGCGTTTGGCGGCCTGCTCGGGCCCGTCGGGATGCCTGCGAGCCTGACGCTCCTTACGATCGCCTCGCTCTGCCTGAGCTCGACGGGACTTCAGCTTCGCGCGCAATGGCAGGGCCTTTACCCGTACTGGCGGGAGAGCGCCGAACGGCATGCTCTCCTGACGACGAGCCCCGACCCGGTTGTCGTGGCTCCCCGGCACCAATGGACGCCGTCCCTGCTGATGACGTCCGATCTGACCGCAAACGCCGACCGGTTGCCGAACGACTGCATCGCCAGATATTACCACAAGTCCGCCGTCTACGCCGCCGACGCGCCGCGATGACCACCAGCCCTGCTCCAGAGAAGCGAACGTGAAAACAATCAGCGTCATCACGCCCTGCTACAACGAAGAGCTCAACGTCCGGGATTGCTATGAGGCGATCCGGAAGATCTTCGATAACGAGCTCCAGGGCTATCGGCGTGAGCACATCTTCTGCGACAACGCCTCCGACGATCGCAGCGTGGAGATCCTGCGCGAGATCGCGGCACGAGATCCTGCGGTGAAGATTATCGTCAACGCACGCAATTTCGGACCATTGCGCAACACTTTCAACGGCGTGATGGCCTCGCGGGGCGACGCCGTCCTGCTGTTCATGCCAGCGGACCTGCAGGATCCGCCGGAATTGCTTCCGGAATTCGTCAAGCTGTGGGAGGCCGGTTACGAGATCGTCTACGGCATCCGCGCGGTGCGCGAGGAAGGGCGGCTGATGCGCGGCATCCGCAATGCCTATTACCGCCTGCTGACCCGCTTCTCCGAGGTCAACGTTCCGCCCGGCGTCGGCGACTTCCAGCTCGTCGACCGGCGCGTGGTCGAGGCCATGCGGAGCGTCCGCGACACCTACCCGTTCATGCGGATGATGACGTTCGAGTGCGGCGGCCGCGCCGTCGGCGTTCCCTATACCTGGCGCCAGCGCAAGAAAGGATTTTCCAAGAACCGCGCCGGCGCGCTGATCGACCAGGGCCTCAACGGCCTGGTCTCCTTCACCACGGCGCCGGTTCGCTTCGGGCTGTTCGCAGGCTTCCTGATCTCGGCCCTGAGCATCGGCTACGCCATCGTCAACTTCGTGGTCGGCCTGGTGCTGTACCGGCAGCTCGCCGAACCCGGCATCATCACGCTGATCGTCGCCATGTTCTTCTTCGGCGGCGTACAGTTGTTCTTCATGGGCATGATCGGCGAGTACGTCCTCGCGATCTACGGGCAGGTGCGCGAGAAGCCCGTGGTGTTCGAACGCGAGCGCGTCAATTTCGATCCCTCACCGCCGTCTGGCGCGTGAGGCCCAGGCGGGATCAGCGCTTCGCCAGCGCGTGCTCGATCCGCGCGACGATCGCCGAAGGCGAGAGGCCCGCGGCATCGAGCAGCGCCTCGCGCGATCCCGCGTGCGAGGT
This sequence comes from Bradyrhizobiaceae bacterium, assembly GCA_003963435.1. Taxonomy (GTDB): domain Bacteria; phylum Pseudomonadota; class Alphaproteobacteria; order Rhizobiales; family Xanthobacteraceae; genus Bradyrhizobium. The sequence continues at coordinate 42,289 of RXJC01000024.1, forward strand.
CTTGCCGCCCTGCTCGGGAATGCCCATGCCCGTCATCGGCGGCCGGACCGCGTCGCCGGCAAACGCGCCCGCCATCAGGCTGAACAGGCCACCGCGCAAGATGTGCTCTTCGAGCGTCACGACGAGCGAGGCGCCACGCACGGCGTCGCGGATCGCGGCTTCGTCGAGCGGCTTCAGGCAGGAGACGCTGACCACACCGACGTCGCGGCCCCGCCCGGAAAGCTCGCCGGCCGCCTCCAGCGCGCGCGAGGCGATCGGTCCCGACGCGAGGATGACGACCTCCCGTCCGTCACGCAAAACTCTGGGCTTGCGCAGGTCGGTCACGGCAGCGCCGAGATTCGGCTCTCCCTGCCGGCTGAGCCGCAAGTAAGACGGCTTGCCGCTTGTGGCGATCAGTCGCGTCGCAGCGCGCACCTCCATGGGATCGCAGGGCACGAACACCTCGATGCCCGGCAGCATCGACATGATCCCCGCATCCTCCAGCGCGTGGTGGGTATAGCCCTGGCTGCCATAGGCATAGCCGGCGCCCACCGCCACGACCTTGACGTCGGCGCCGTGGTAACAGACGTCGTTGCGGAGCTGCTCGAGGCAGCGCAGGGTCGGGAAATTGCCGATCGAATAGATGAACACCGTCTTGCCCGACAGCGCGATGCCGGCGGCGATGCCCGCCATGTTCTGCTCGGCCACGCCGACATTGAGATAGCGGTCGGGAAACTTCGCCGCGAACGGCTCCAGCACGGAGTAGCCGAGATCGCCGCAGAGCAGCCAGATATCAGGGTTCTCGCTTGCCGCCTGCGACAGGCTCTCGATGAACGTCGTTCTCATGCGCCGACCTCGGCCAGGGCCTGCGCGAGCAGTTCATCCGACGGCGAGCGGTAGTGCCATTCGAGCTTGTTCTCCATGAAGCTCACGCCCTTGCCCTTCACGGTGTGGGCGATCACGACGGTCGGCCGGCCCGATGCTGCCGGCACGGCGCTCAGCACACGCTCGAGCGCGGCGAGATCGTGGCCGTCGATCTCCTCGACCTGCCAGCCGAACGCCTTCCACTTTTCGGCAAACGGATCGAGGTTCAACACCTCGGCGACCGAGCCAAAACTCTGGATCTTGTTGAAATCGACGATGACGCAGAGATTGCTCAGCTTGTGATGCGGCGCGAACAGGATGCCCTCCCAGTTCGAACCCTCGTCGCATTCGCCGTCGCTGAGCAGGCAGAATACGCGGCTGCCCGCGCCGTCATGCCGCGCGGCCAGCGCCATGCCGATGGCAATCGGCAGGCCATGGCCGAGCGATCCGGTCGAAACCTCGACGCCGGGCACGGCATGGCTGACGTGACCGGTGAAGTTCGATCCGTCGCGGCAATAGGTGTCGAGCTCTGCCAGGGAGAAGAAACCGCATTCGGCGAGAGTGGCGTACATGATCGCCGTGGCGTGGCCCTTGCTGAGCACGAAGCGGTCGCGGCTTGACGCTTGCGGATCGGCGGGGTCGATGCGCAGGATCCGCGTGTACAGCACCGCCAGGATGTCCGCCATCGAGAGACAGCCCCCGATATGGGATGCCTTCGCGGCATGCACCATGCGCAGGGCGTGCGCACGAATGCGCCGCGCGAATTCTTTCGGCTCAGGAAGATTCGGTCGCGTCATGCCACTCTACCGTCTCGCGTAATCCCTCATCCAACGGCACTTCGGGCTTCCAGCCCAAGGCGAGCATGCGCGAAACGTCCGCAGCGAGGACCATAACCTGATCGGGCCGGTACGCCAACTCGCCGAAGCCGAGCGCCGCGCCGGGGCGAACGAGATCGCGCAGCCGTGTCACCGTCTCCCGCAGCGGCGGGGCGTCCGCACTGCCGACATTGAAGAGGCCGCTCGCCGCGTCCTGTGTGATCGCGACGCGGAAAGCGCTGGCGGCGTCGCGCGCGTGCAGAAATCCCCAGCGCTGCTCGCAGGCCGTCAGCGCCATGGGATGTCCGGAGCGCAGGTTCCGAATCAAGCTCGGGATCAACCAGTAATCGGCATCCTTCGGGCCGTAGGTCGAGAAGATCCTGAGCCAGGCCGCGCGCAGCCCGCGCTCCTCGCACAGCCGCATCGCCATTGCTCCGGCCGCGAGCTTGGCCATGCCGTAGAGCGTCGTCGGCCGCGGCACGTCATCCTCCCGGATCGCGCGGTCATAAGGACCGTACTCCGCCTGCGATCCGGCTCCGACGAAGATTCGCGCGCCGACGTCGGCTGCAAGCTCGGCAAGGCCGACCGTGTCAGCCACGTTGACGGCCTGGATCGGGCTATTGCGATCGCTGCCGGCGACGCCGCGCCAGGCCATATGCACGACCGCGTCGGGCGCGAACGCCTGCAGTGCGCCGCGCAGCCCCTCCGAATGCTCCAGGGTGCCCGGGATCACGTGCAGCCGGTCCTGAAGCGGTCCGAGGCGCCAATTGGAACTCGCCGGTCGCAACAGGACGGCCACCTCGTGCCCCCGCGCCAGGAGGTCCGCAACGAGATAGGAGCCGAGAAAACCGCTCGCACCGGTGGCAAAGACACGCATATGCCCCGGGTAGATCAGCTACCCCGGGGCCGTCAATGTCCCGCTTTGGCGAGCCCCCGGCCAGGGTTGCGCTGCCCGGCGCGGCCAGAGGGCGATCCGAACTTGATTATCCGGCCCATGCGGCTAAACGGGGGGCCAGATCGAGGTTCGACGACGAGGGGTAGAGGCATGAACGACTTCAGGCTGGCCATGGTTTCCGCGGGCTTCGAGCACGGCGGAAACGTTACCCATCGTCACTTCGACGGCCATCCCGACCTGCTCGTCTATCCCTTCGAGTCGCAGCTCGGCAACCGCAACTTCAACGACTTCCTGGCCTCGGTCGAGCGCGTTCAGTACCGCTATCCCGAATTTCCGGAGGGGCTGACGGCGATCGAGCTCTATGAGCAGATGATCGACGAGGAGCTGAAGACCTTCCTGCGCAAGCGCAACGGCTCCAAGTTCCGGGATGCGGATTGCGTGATGGATGAGAAGAAGCGGGTCGCCGAGTTCGCCCGAATCGTCGGCGAGCCGCCGATCTTCCGCCGCCAGGTGGTCGAGGCCTTCTTCCGCGCGACCTTCGCCGCGTGGGAGAACTACTACACCAAGCCGCGCCCGGGCATGGTCCATGTCGGCTACTCCCCCGCCATCGGGATCGATGCCGATCGCATGGTGCGCGACTTCCCTGACATCCGCATCCTGCACATCGTGCGCAATCCGTTCTCGGCCTACCGCGACACCAAGCGCCGCCCGTTCCCGCAACCGCTGACCAAATACCTGATCACCTGGAACATCTATCACTCCACGGTCGAGATGTTCGCCAGGATGTACCCGAAGAACGTGCGCATCTTCCGTTACGAGGATCTCGTGGACGACAAGCGCAAGTTCATGACCGAGGCCGCCGGCTTCATCGGCGTGCCTTTCGCCGACACCATGCTCTATCCGAGCTGGAACGGAGTCGAGATCAAGGACTCCATCGCGCCCTGGGGCACCGTGCTCAAGAGCACCAAGGACTACAACCAGGCCGTGATCCAGGAGCTCTCGGACCAGGAGCGCAGGCAGATCGCGCAGGGCACGGCAGCCCTCGCCCGTCATTTCGGCTACGACCGGATCGACTATCTGAGCCCGCTCTATCGTGCTGAGTAAGATCGCGTTCTTCGAAACCGACGCTCGTCCCGACATCGCCGCCGATCGCGCGCGGCTCCTGCCCGCGCTGCGGCAGCGACTGCAATCCATCGACCGTGACGCCATGGTCACGCCGGCGCCCGGCGGCACGCTCGGCGCCTGCTATGATGCCGACATTTCCGGCGAAAAACGCTTTCTGAAGACCCATCTGCCGGGAGCGTGCGCGCGCGCCAGCCTCGCCAGGGAAGCCGACGCTCTCACGCAGCTCTACGGCAACACCGTCGTGCTCGACCGTTTCGAGATCCCGCTCGCGGATGGAACGACGCGGCTCTGCCTGATGATGCCCGCGCTCGCGCCGCTGGCCGGCCCGCTGGACCCCACTGACGCCGCCACATTGGCCGACGCGTGCAGCGCGCGGCTCAAGGACTGGCGGCCGGATGGACTTGCCTCGTTCGAGCACTATCTGGCGTCCGCCGCAAAGGCGCTCAAGACGCTTTCGAGCCGCGGCCTGCTGGAACAGGCCAGCGCGGCCGAAGCCGGCAGGCTGATCGCGCTGCTCGAACATCGCCTTGTGGATTTGCCCGAGGCGCTCTGTCATGGCGATTTCGGGCCGAAGAACATCCTGCTTCAGGACGGCGCGCTACGCCTCATCGACTGGGAAGACGCATTTCGCGGCATCGCCGGCTACGACTATCTTTATTGGCTGACCTTCATGGAGAACCGGCCGTTCCTGCAAAGGGCGGCCTTCGGCCGAACCGGCCTTTCGCCCGACGTCGAGCGCGCCATCCTCGTGCTCGTCGTCCTGCTCAAATCCTATCTGGCGGTCTTGTCGGGCGAGCACCTGAAGCACGCCCTCTCGGCCCAGGACCGCATCGCCGAGATCCTCGAGCTGCCGCGCTGATCAAGCCTGCGCGGCGCCGGCGACCTGGTCGAGCTGATCGAGCGAGAACCTGCGCAAGTCGCGGCCCTCGCGCAGCGCCTTGTACCAATCCACGGTCAGGCGAAGCCCCTGCGCCAGGTCAAGCCGCGGCGTCCAACCGAGCTCGCGCCGAGCCTTGGAGCAGTCGAGCCTCAGATAGGCCGCTTCGTGCGGATGCGGACCGGCGTCGGCCGTCCATCGCGCGCCCTCCCCCCACAGGCCGATCAGACGATCGACCACCGTCCCGACCGGCACCTCGCTTGCGGCATCGGGTCCGAAATTCCAGCCGCCGACGAAACGCTCGTCGCTCGCCAGGCGCTCGACCAACGAGAGATAGCCGAGCACCGGGTCCAGCGCGTGCTGCCAGGGCCGCACCGAATTGGGATTGCGGATGCGAAGCGCCTCGCCCGCCAGGAAGGCCTGCATCGCATCGGGAACCAGACGGTCGCGCGCCCAGTCGCCGCCGCCGAACACGTTGCCGGCTCGCGCGGTCGCGACGCGGGCCGCGCCGCTCATGTTGAAGAAGCTGTGGCGGTAGGAATGCGTCACGAGCTCGGCGCAGGCCTTGCTGTTGCTGTAGGGATCGTCACCACCGAGCCGGTGGCCCTCGCCGAAGGCGGCGCCCGTACCGTCGTTCTCGTAGCACTTGTCGCTGGTGACGTTCAGGATCACCCGCACCGAGCGCAGATGCCGCGCCGCCTCCAGCACATGCACCGTGCCCATCACGTTGGTCGCGAAGGTCTCCACCGGCTCTTCATACGAGGGGCGCACCAGCGCTTGCGCCGCCATGTGGATGACGATGTCCGGTTCGGCCTCCGCCATTGCGGCGCGCAAGGTCGGGAGGTCGCGAATATCGGCCACGCGATGCCTGATGTCATCGGCGATGCGCGCCGTGACGAACAGCGCGGATTGGTGTGTCGGCGGCAGCGCATAGCCGTAGACCTCGGCCCCGAAGCGGCGCAGCAGCAGCGACGCCCACGCGCCTTTGAAACCGGTGTGGCCGGTGAGAAAGACCTTCTTGCCGCGCCAGAATGCCGGATCCGTCACCAGATCCTCCATTTGGCGCGGTTGCTGGTCCACTCGCCTTCGAGGAAGTTGCGATCGCGCAGCGAGTCCATCGGGTGCCAGAACCCGTGATGCACATAGGCGCGCAGATCGTCGCCGCGCACGAGTTGCTCCATCGGCTCGCGCTCCCAAATCGTATTGTCGCCCGCGATCAACTCACCGACCGACGGCGACAACAGGAAGAAGCCGCCATTGATCCAGCCGCCGTCGTCATTAGGCTTTTCCTCGAAATTGACGACCCGGTCGCCCTCGATCGCGATCGCGCCGAAGCGCTTGGCAGGCCGCACCACCGAGACGGTGGCGCGCCGGCCATGCGCCTTGTGGAAAGCGATCTCGGCGCCAAGGTCGATATCGGCGACGCCGTCGCCGTAGGTCAATGCGAAGAAAGGCTCGTCCGCAACATAAGGCAGCACCCGTTTCAGCCGGCCGCCGGTCTGGGTGTCCTCGCCGGTATCGACCAGCGTGACCCGCCACGGCTCCGCGGTTTCGCGATGCACTTCCATCCGGTTCTCGGCGATGTGGAAGGTCACGTCCGACATGTGCAGGAAGTAGTTCGCGAAATACTCCTTGATCATGAAGCCCTTGTAGCCAAGGCAGATCACGAAATCATGGAAGCCGTAATGGCTGTAGATCTTCATGATGTGCCACAGGATGGGCCGGCCGCCGATCTCTACCATCGGCTTCGGCCGCGTGCTGGTCTCCTCCGCGATTCGCGTCCCGAGACCTCCCGCAAGAATTACGACTTTCATTCACTTGGCTCCGAACGGGAGGCACGCTCCCCGCGTATCCCAGACGGCTTCTATACGAAGTGGCGTGACCTGGAAAATTGTGGGTCCCCAAGATACTTCCGAAGCTCAATAGGTATTTTATTACCTCGATGCAAGACTATTGGCGTTTCTGCCCTTAGCCGATACCACTCTGCCGCCGCACCGGGACGAGACTGCCCCGAGACCCAGCTGGAACCGCTCATGCCGTTTGAAAACTACAAGAACAGCCGCATCCTCGTGACCGGGGGCGCCGGGTTCATCGGATCGCACATCTGCGAGCGACTGCTCGATGCCGGGGCCGAGGTGGTGTCCGCGGACAATTATTTCACCGGCAGCCGGCGCAACATCGCCCATTTGATCGCAAATCCGCTGTTCGAGGCGGTCAGGCACGACGTCACCTTCCCGCTCTACATCGAGGTCGACGCGATCTTCAACCTGGCCTGCCCGGCCTCGCCGATCCACTACCAACGCGACCCCGTGCAGACCACCAAGACCTCGGTGCACGGCGCCATCAACATGCTCGGCCTCGCCAAGCGGCTCAAGGCGCGCATCTTCCAGGCCTCGACCAGCGAGGTCTACGGCGATCCCTTGATCCACCCCCAGACCGAGGATTATTGGGGCAACGTCAACCCGATCGGCATCCGCTCCTGCTACGACGAGGGCAAGCGCTGCGCCGAGACGCTGTTCTTCGACTATTGGCGCCAGCACGGCCTGCCGATCAAGGTCGCCCGCATCTTCAACACCTACGGCCCGCGCATGCAGCCCAATGACGGCCGCGTGGTGTCGTCCTTCATCGTCCAGGCGCTGAAGGGCGAGCCGATCACCGTGTTCGGCGACGGCGGGCAGACCCGCTCGTTCTGCTATGTCGACGACCTCGTCGAGGCCATCATGCGATTGATGGTGACTGCGGAAGACGTCACCGGCCCGATCAATCTCGGCAACAATTCCGAGTTCACCATCCGCGAGCTCGCCGAGAAGGTCATCAAGCTGACGGGCTCGCGCTCCAGGCTGGAGTTCAAGCCGCTGCCGCAGGACGACCCGCGTCAGCGCCAGCCCGACCTTGCCAAGGCAAAGGCAGTTCTGAACTGGGAACCGAAGGTTGCGCTCGAGGATGGGCTGAAGGAGACGATCGCCTATTTCAAGCACTCGCTCGACATCGCCTGACCTGCTCGCAGCGTCCCATCGTCCGCAGCGAGCTTCCACAATGAGCGCACCGCCCGGCATCATCAGCGATCTGCGCGCCCGCCTGGACTCGAAGGCCGGCCTGAAGACCCTGGTGCTACTGCACAGCGCCGTCACCTGCCTGTCGCTGATCGAGGTCGCGACCTTCCAGCTCTCCATCGACTTCGACCCGAGACGTCTGTGGATCGCGGTGATCGTTGCGGCCGGCTTCTCCATCGTCTCGCTGCTGTTCGTCTCCGCCCGCTTCTCCTTCGGCTATTTCGTCGGATTCTATTGCTACACGATGATCCTGGGCTTCCTGTGGATCGACGTCTTCTCCGGCTACGACTACCCGCGACTGCTTGCCGGGGTCTCGGCGGCATTGGCGCTGCTGCTTTTCCTGCTGCCAGTGTTGTTCATCGAAGCGCCGCTGCGCCAATTCGTGAGCCTGTCCAACGCCTGGTTCGAGCACCTGCTGACGCTCATCCTGGCGGTCTCCATCGCCACCATCGCGGTGGCGTCGACCTACAATTTCCGCCTGGTCTCGATCGCGAACATCTACGACTATCGCGACGCCCTCCAATTTCCGGGTGTGCTGCGATATCTCATCGGATGGGTTTCCAGCGCGCTGCTGCCGTTCGCCTTCGCCTGCTACTGGCTGCTCGGCCATCGCCTCCGCGCCGTCCTGGTCCTGGTCCTGCTTCTGTTGTTCTATCCCATCACCCTGACGAAGTTCGCATTCTTCACGCCGGCCTGGTTGATCGCACTGGTCGTACTGTCCCGGCTCCTGGAGGCGCGAGCATCGGTCATCGCGTCGATTTTCGTCCCGATGCTGATCGGGCTGCTCGTGATCTGGCTGACAGAAGCAAGCCTGAGGAGCGTTCCCGGCAGATATTTCGACATCGTCAACATCCGGATGATGGCGACGGCATCGGGCGCGCTCGACCTCTACAACCACTTCTTCGCCAGCCACCCGCTGACGTGGTTTTGCCAGATCTCGGTTCTCAAGCCGCTGATGCAGTGCCCTTACGATGAGCCGCTGGCGGTGGTGATGCAGAACACCTACGATTTCGGCAATCTGAACGCCTCGCTGTTCGCGACCGAAGGCATCGCGTCCGTCGGCCCCTGGCTGGCACCACTGACTGCGCTCGCCGCCGGCTTCGTGCTGGCGCTCGGCAACCGCGCCTCCGCAGGGCTGCCGCCCCGCTTCGTCCTGATGTCGTCAGGCGTGCTGCCCCACGTCCTGCTCAACGTGCCCCTCTCCGTCGCCTTGCTCACCCATGGCACCGCCATCCTGTTCCTGCTCTGGTACGTGATGCCCCGCACCCTGTTCGAAGAAAAGCCGTGACGCCGTGCGTATCCTGATCCTCAACGCCGACTATCCGCGCTTCCTCGCCTGGCTGTACCGGCGCGCGCCCGGCCTCGAGAACGAGCCTTACGCGGCGCAGATGGCGGCGCGGAACGCCAGCCTGTTCGGCGTTGCCGATTTCTATTCGCGCAATTTCGCCGCCCTTGGACATGTCGCCGCCGATATCCACGTCAACAATCCCTGGATGCAGGCAGCCTGGGCCCGCGAGCGTGGCCTTGCCGTCACCGAGCCGCCCCCGCCCGGCGCGCCGGCGGCGCACGATGCGGTCCCACGCTGGCTGCAACGCGCCGCCGCGCCGTTCAAGCCGGTGCTGCGGCCACTCGCGCGCAAGGTCGGCCTCAGCCCGCGCCTTGACGCCGAAGCGGAAAATATCCTGCTGGCGCAGATCGAGGAGTTCAAACCCGATCTCGTCCTCAACCAGGATCTGTTTCATGTCGACACGCGCCTTGCGCGCCGGATCAAAGAGATCGGCCGCCCGATCCTGGTCGGCCAGGTCGGCATCTCGCCCTCGCGCGGCGAGGACTGGTCGGTCTACGATCTCATGATCTCGCAGATGGCTGCGGTGGCGGACTTCTTCCGTGCCCACGGCACGCGCGCGGAAGTCGTCCATCTCGCCTTTGAGCCAGGCATCCTCGATGTCCTGCCTCCGCCGCCGCCCCGAGATTTCGACGTCACCTTCGTCGGCGCCGTGTCGGTGGATCACCAGCTCCGCGTCGCGCAGCTCGAAGCGGTCGCGCGTCGCTACGACCTCAAACTGTTCGGCAGCGGCCTGCACTCCCTTCCCGCTTCCTCGCCGCTGCACCGCTGCTATAAGGGCGAGGTGTGGGGCGTCGAGATGTACCAGGCGCTTCGCGCCTCGCGGGTGACGCTCAATTCGCATATCGATGCCGCAGGTGCCGAGGCCGGAAACATGCGCCTGTTCGAGGCGACCGGCGTCGGGTGTTTCCTGCTGACCGACTTCAAGGATAATTTGCACACATTGTTCGAACCGGAGACCGAAGTCGCCGTCTGGCGTTCTGTCGACGATTGCCTTGCCAAGATCGAGCGGTACCTTGGGGACGGCGAGCAGCGAACGATGATTGCAAGTCGAGGGCAGGCCAGAACGCTGGAGCGGCATACATACCGTCGCCGCGTCGAACAGATATTGCGAACGATCGACCCGGCTTGATATTGCGCTCGACCCGTCTGCAACGCAGCGGCCGCGCCGGCGAGTTCAGCCAAGACCAATTCTGGGCCGGTTATAACCTCGATCCAGGATCGCTTGCCACCAGCCGCGATTGTCGCAGTACCAGCGCACGGTCTTGCGCAATCCGGTCTCGAACTTCTCCGTTGCGGACCAGCCGAGCTCGCGCTCGATCTTGCTGGGATCAATCGCATAGCGGTGATCGTGGCCCGGCCGATCCGTGACAAAGGATATCAACCCTCGCCGGCCTCCCGACCCGCCGGGCGCCAACTCGTCGAGCAGATCGCTGATGGTCTCGACGACGTCGAGGTTGGTGCGCTCAGACCGCGCCCCAATGTTGTAGGTTTCGCCGACAACTCCGCGCTCCAGGACGGTCGTCAGCGCCCTGGCGTGGTCCTCGACGAAAAGCCAATCCCTGACGTTCTTGCCGTCGCCATAGACCGGCAGACTCTCCCCCGCGAGCCCCCGGATCACCATGTGGGGGATCAGCTTCTCGGGAAACTGGTACGGGCCGTAGTTGTTTGTGCAGTTCGTGACGACGGTCGGCAATTCATATGTCTCGCGCCAGGCCCGCACGAGATGATCCGACGCGGCCTTGCTCGCGGAATACGGAGAGTTCGGCGCGTAGGCGGTCGTCTCGGTAAAGAGCCCTTCGCGGCCCAGGCTGCCAAAGACCTCATCCGTCGAGACATGGACCATGCGAAAGCGATCCCGCGCCTCCCGCGAAAGACCGCGCCAATAGCGCAGCGCTTCCTGCAGCAAGGTGAACGTGCCGACGACATTGGTCTGGATGAAGTCCGAAGGCGCGTCGATCGAACGGTCGACATGGCTCTCCGCAGCGAGGTTCAACACGGCCGACGGCTGATATTTCTCGAAGAGGAGACGGAGAGAGTCGGCCTCGCAAATGCACCGCTGCTCGAAGGCATAGCGAGGATTCGAAGTCGCCCCGGGCAAGGACGCAAGATTCGCCGCGTAGGTCAGCTTGTCGACATTGACCACATTGGCCTCGGTGTCGCCGAGCAGATGCCGCACGACCGCCGATCCGATGAATCCGGCGCCGCCCGTCACGAGAACCGTGGCTCCCTTGAAACGCATGCTTGCGACCTACCTCTCGAAAGCTCGGCAAATCGCCGTCAGGTATTCCCCGTAGCTACTCTTGGCGTTCTTCCGGGCCAGCACCTCGAAGGCGTCGAGAGAAATATAGCCCCGCCGTAGCGCGATCTCCTCCGGACACGCGATGCGAAGACCCTGACGTTGCTCCAGGATCTGCACGAAATGGCTGGCCTCGACAAGCGAGGCGTGGGTGCCGGTATCGAGCCAGGCGAAACCGCGTCCGAACATGTGAACGTGCAGCTCGCCGCGATCGAGATAGGCACGATTGATATCCGTGATTTCGAGTTCGCCCCGCGGCGACGGCTTCAGCCCGGCCGCAATGTCCACCACCTGGTTGTCGTAGAAGTAAAGTCCCGTCACTGCGACATTGGATTTTGGCCTGGCGGGCTTCTCCTCGATGGAAATGGCGCGGCCGGCCGCGTCGAGCTCGACGACCCCGTACTGCTCAGGAGAGTTGACGGTGTAGCCGAAGATCGTGGCACCGCGAGTGCGCGACAAGGCGTCTTCCAGCTCTTCCTGCAGACTGTTTCCGTAGAAGATGTTGTCGCCCAGGATCAACGTCACGGAGTCGTCGCCGATGAAGTCACGACCGAGGATGAACGCGTCGGCGAGCCCGCGAGGACTCTCTTGTGCGACGTAGGAGAGCTGCAATCCGATCTCGGAACCGTCGCCCAGAAGGGCCCGAAACAGCGGCTGATCCCTTGGCGTGGTGATGATCAGGATGTCCCGGATTCCCGCCAGCATCAGGGTCGAGAGCGGATAGTAGATCATCGGCTTGTCGAACACCGGCAGCAATTGCTTCGAAACAACCGCCGTAACAGGATAAAGTCGCGAGCCGGTCCCGCCTGCTAGGATGATACCCTTCATACTCCCCTCGACAGCTCCGAACGCCTGCGCCGCTGCACCTTGCAATCCCAGCCTCCGAGGAGGCGCGCGAGCGACAAAATTAGACTATTTCTCAATGGATTGCTATGTCCGTCGGCACCAATCCAGGTCGTGCATCGTCAAGCGTCAGCGCTCATGAAACTACCGCCCCTCGCGCGAAAGATAGCCTCGCGCATCGTTCGCTCTATTCCGCTCCTGCGGCGACAGATCCTCGTCTCGACCGACTACCGCGTCCTTGGCGGCGCCGACGAAGCGCATCGGCTCGCGGCGGCCGGCTCAGGATGGCTGAGCGGTCGAACCGCCAGACGGCAAGACCGGGCGTATCGATCGCTGATCGCGGGAATGAAGAGCGGAGAACCTCGCCCCGACCTCGAGATTGCAGCCGAAGCAGTGGCCGCTACAGGTATCGACCGACCGCGCCTGATCGAGATCGGTTGCGGCAGCGGCTATTACTCCGAGGTATTCGCACAGCTGGCACCATCCGGCGTTCAATACACCGGCATCGACTATTCGCCGCCGATGATCGCCCGCGCCCGCGAGCGCTATCCTGCCGCTGAGTTTGCCGTTGGCGACGCCACCGCTCTGCAATACCCCGACAACAGCTTTGACATCGCCTTCAACGGCGTTTCGTTGATGCACATCATCGACTACGAAAAGGCGATCCGCGAAGCAGCGCGGGTCGCCGCGCGTCATTGCATCTTCCACAGCGTGCCCGTTTTCGACGAGCATCATCGAACGATATTCCTTCAGAAATACGCCTATGGCGCACCGGTCGTCGAGATCGTGTTCGACAGACGGGAATTTCTGGCGATCTCCGAGACGGCGGGATTGCGGCTCGTCCGATCGTGGAAGAGCATTCCCTACGACGTCGCGGCAATCACCGGACATCCATCGCGGAGCGAGACCTTTCTGTTTTCCGTCGCATAGGCCTCAATACGCCCGATCGCCCAACACCAGGAAGGCGCGACCGGTGACGATATCTAGGATGTGGATCGCGAACATGACCAGGCTGCGCAGCTTTGCTCTCACATTCTCCTTGAGATCGGGAACGGCAAACCGCTTCTGTGGTGCCGCCGCGGCGATCGGCAAGATCGACTCGATCTTCGCCTCGATTTCCAGCAGTTCCTGAACATAGGGAAGATAGATGTGGCGGCGCACGTCCCTGGAAAAAGGCGTGCGATAATAGCGATGGCTGTTGAAGACGAACCAGCGCAATCCCTTCCTCAAGCCCTGGAAATGGAAGAAGATGAGCGGAGTCGCCGAGTCCAGAATGATCTGGCCGGCACTGATGTCGATGACATAATTGCCGACGTTCCAGGGGGCGAGATTTGCACCGACGTTCTCGACGATTTTGACCCTGCTCGAGAGAGTCGGAAACGAGTCGAGATAGCGCTGATCGGCGAACCGGTCGCCGTCGACATAGTCGTGACACCACTCGATGCATCGCGCGCGCCACCAGGCCGCGACGGCAAGTCCCGCCTCGTCACGCCGGATGCCGACCCACCCGACGTTGTAGACACCGAATTTCAGCAGTCGCTTTTCCAGCTGCCGTGGATATCTGTGCGGAATGATCGCGACAGAGGCATCCGGCAGCTCGTCGTAAACGGCCTCCGGTGACTGGAAGAAATACAGATCGCCGTCGAGATAGGTAATCCATTCGGTCTCTGTTTCGCGTCCGGCGACGAACAAGATCCAGGCCGGCGTGCACGTGAAATAATACTCGACCGGCGTCCGGGTGGCGCGCGTCGCCGCCACCTCGGGCTCGGCGGCTTCGAATTCGGCCATTCGTATCGGAACGATATGGGGAAGACCGAGCTTGCCGAGCACGTCGTAAGCTTGATCGCTGAGGCAAAGCACCCATAGGCGCGAGCCGGGAGCATGGCGCTGAAGGGACTGGTACAAGGCCAATCCGCGCGACAGATAGTTGTGATCGAAATAGGTGCAGTAGACGCGGCCGGCCATAGCTCCTCCTCAGCGGGCTTTGGCTCGGACGGCGCTCCGGAACGCATCGTAGTCGCGAATATAGTCGTCAGGATCGTAGGCTTCCGACGCCAACACCAGCAAGGCGGCGTTCTTGCTGTAGCTATGCTGAGTCCCCCATATCATCGGCGGGAGGTAGAGGCCGACGCTCGGATTGTCCAGGACGAATTCGCGGCGCGTCGTGCCGTCATCGACCATGGCGTTGCAGCGTCCTTGAACGCAGATCAAGAACTGGTGACACCGCTTGTGGGCGTGTTCACCGCGCGAGACGTCAGGGGGCACGCCGAACACGATGAAGTATCGCTTGGGCTGGAAGGGAAAGTTCGCCTGCCCCAGTTCACCCACGGTCAGATCTCCGCGGATTTCCCTGATCCAGGGAAACCGGTAGATCTCGACGCCCGAAAGATCCGTCGGCGAGATCTCCAGCGAATTGCCGGGTCGCGCGTCTATCGTGATCGGCCGTTGCATGCGTTCACCAGCCGTTTGCCGCCGAGATCACCCGGCGGATTTCCGTTTCTTCCATGCCATTGAAACACGGAATCGTCACGATCTCCCTGGCGAGCGTCTCGGTCTCGATCAGCTCCGCAGCGATGCGTCCCTCATAGGCCGGCTGACGGTGATCCGGAATCGGATAGTGGATGTCGGTGGCGATGCCGTTCAGGTCCAGGTGACGACGAAAGCGATCACGATCTTCGCAGCGCACAACGAAAAGGTGGGCCACATGGTCGGCTCCCATTGGCTGGAGGCGCCGGATGCTCGGGTGTCTGATTTCATCGACATAGCGGCGGGCGATGTTGCGCCGCTCTTCATTCCAGGCGTCCAGATGAGGCAGCTTTGCCGAGAGCAGCGCAGCCTGCATCTCGTCAAGCCGGCTATTTCGGCCGCCGGTGCGGCTCACGCGATATTTCTGATCCCAACCATATTGGCGCAGCTCGCGCAGCCGTGTGGCAAACGCCGGATCGTCCGTCGTGATGGCCCCGGCGTCGCCGAGAGCGCCGAGATTCTTGGTCGGATAGAAGCTGAAGCAGCCTGCCTTGCCGAAACTGCCCGCCAGCTTGCCGTTGCGGCGCGCACCGTGAGCCTGGGCGCAATCTTCAATCACGACAATGCCTCTCATGCCACAGTACGACACGATGGCCTCGATCTCGGCAAGCTGGCCGTACAGATGCGTCACCACCACGGCGGCAACGGGTCGGCCTTCGAGCGCACGCTGCAGCGAAGCGAGCGCCATGAGCTGCGTTGTTGGATCGACGTCGACATACAGTGGCTCAGCCCCGATCGCCTGGATCGCCGTGCTGCTGTAAAATCCCGCATTCGCGACCGTAGCAACCGCGTCGCCTGCCTTCACGCCGGCTGCGCGCAACGCAAGCTCGATCGCATCGGTCCCGTTGGCGACCCCGATGGCGTGTCGCACGGAACAATAAGCGGCGAAGCCTGCCTCGAAACGCGCGCCTTCCTCCCCATGGATGAACCAACCCCGATCGATCACCCGGCTGGCGGACGCAACGAGATCATCGCGGATCGAATTATTCTGCCGAAGGAGGTCGTTCAGCGGAACGCGCTGCATGATCGTTTCGTGAGGATGACGCGTGACATGCGCTAAGCAATGCCACTCTATCGGCCCCTAGGCAAGGCTGCCGGGCACGGCAAAAGCAAGGCCCATTGCGCGCGATCGACCTTCGCATTCCCCGGGCCCTAACATGGAATCGAGCTGAGAAGACGCTGCCGCCAGCGTGCCCTCAGCAGCGGACTGATCGCGCAAGCCATCACGGCCAGCCAGATCGCGCATTGGACGACGAAATGCACAAGCCCGCTCCCCGGCACGAGTGCGGTGACCGCCTGACCGACCAGCCAGCCCGATGCCAGGATGCCGACGCCCATGAGCAGCAGCAAGGCGATATGCCTGAACGGATGATGCAGGGTCTGGCGCATGACCATCAGCGCGAGCAATCCGAACTGGATGAGGATGTCGCTGGCGACCACGGCGAGCGCGGCCCCGAGCGGTCCCAGCCGCGGAATCAGGGCGAAGGCCAGCGCCAGGAAGACCACGAGCTGGAGACCCTTGGTCCGGATCAGAAGATCGCCGCGATTGCTGTAATTGGCAAAGACCAGGGCCAGCAGCGATGGCGCGACGGCCGCCGAGCCGAGCAGCAGCGTCACCGTGAGCGGCGCGTCATAGGGAATGCTGCCATGAGTCCATAACGCGAAGAAGTCCGGCCAGAACGGCAGCAGGCCCGCGACGATCAGGCAGGCAAGGCCGGTCACGAACACCGAGCCATGGGCGTAGAGCCGGCGCAACCGGTCCTTGTCGCCGACCGCATGGTCGTGGCCGAGCTCCGCGGCGAGCGGCAGCGTCACCTGGAGGCACAGGCCGCGCACCAGGCTCGCGATCACGCGCGTCAGGCCCCATTGCGCCACCGCGACACGGTTCGTCACCAGCGCGGAGACGAGCAGCACCGGAACGTTGACGAGCGCAAGCTCGGTGGCATTGGCGACCGCGAAGGGCACCGCGCGGCTGAACTGCCCGAGGCTCCAGCGCAGCGACGGTGAAGCCAACGGCGGCTTGCCGGCACGGCGCAGGAACGGAAACAGTCGCGGCGCGTCGAATGCCGCGAGCAGGACCGCGAACAAAAGCTGCATCGACACGAAGGCGGTCGCGACCGCAAGCAGGCTGCCGAACCAGGCGAGCGCCGCGAGCTGGGCGATCTGTCCGATCAGCAGCGCGGCGTTTTGCAGCCAGACCGTCCTGCCATACCGGCCGTGGACCCGATAGAGACCGGAGACGAGGTTTGCGGGCACGGTCAGAAGCATGCCCAGAATCATCACCAGCATCGCGGCATCGAAGGTCGGCGCGGATTGAAAGCCGAGCACGGTCGAAGGCGGCGCAAGCACCACCGCCGCGCACAGCAGGACACCGAGCACCGCCACGAGGGCGAGATAGATCCGCAGCAGCGCCGAATAGAAGCTCGCCGTGCGCCCGTCGCAGTCGGCGCAAGCCTTGAAGGCGAGAAAGCGGTTGATCGCGCGGAGTTGCAATCCGGCATCTGCCACGACGACGAGACTTCCCGCCGCATAGATCGCGAGCCAGGCCGCGAGCATGTCGCCGCTCCAGACATGCAGGAAGGCGGGGATGAGCAGCAGCTGCTGGGACAGCCCGAGCGCCATCTGGACCAGATTGGCGGACCAGCCCTGCAAGAGACGGCGGGTGCGACCGATGCCGCCAGGTCTGCTCGAGCCGCCAGCCGGGCCGGGCACGTCAATTCGCTCGTCGGTCAAGCCGCGTCCTTCCCGACAGGCAGTCGGCCCGGCGCGCCCACCAGCGCTCAGAGCCCATCCGACTCGCCGTTCTTCGGTGTCGAACGCGGCACGAACGGCGCGAAGGACGGATCGGCCGGGCCCTGCATCGTCAGCTTGCCTCCGGCATCTGCGGGCGGGCTCGCGGCAGCGGCTGCGTCCGGCCGCTGCAGCGCGAGCACCTCGCTGCGCTCGCCCTGCTTGAACGTCACCTCGCGCGGCTGCACCGACGTCAGCGACCAGCCGCCGAGCGATTCGCCCTGCCGCAGACGCACCACCTTCTGATCGATGCGGTTGACCAGAATTGCGATCGCATCGCCCTCGCCCACCACGGCCCCGACCAGCAGCAATGGCGGCGGAGCCTCGACCGGCTTGAGCGGCGGCGCGGGGCTTTCCTCGACCGGCGAGGCGGCGACCGCGCGCGGCGGCGGCCGGCGCATCGCCGAGAAGATCGGGCGCTCCTGGGTCGCCGTCAGCGCCGAGAGCGGCACCGACCACAACGGATTGCCGCGAGGAACGGCCTTGGCTGGCGATTGCTGCGCAGGCCGAGCGATCGGTCGCATCGTTCCGACGTCGATACTGTCGGCAGGATTGCCCGCCGCGTCGTCCGACAGGACATCCATGCGCGGCGAGGTGGCCGCCATGGCGCCGGCAGCGCCCAGAACCACGCAGAGCACGGCCAATCCTGTCGGCCTCAGCCACCCGGACATCGATATTCCCCTGCGACCACAGGCCGCCGCGCCGCGCCGACGGCGGCCTCCGCGCCAAACTAGTTCCGATCCAGGGCGCCATCAACCCACACGTCCCAGCCCCCAACCACGTGGATCCCGTCCCGCATCCGTTGCAGCGCATGAATATGTTGCCCGTCAGCCACGATGGCCGAAAATGCAAGCGGAACAGGCAGGAACCCGGCGCAAATGGATGTCCGTTCATTGCCGGGGATTGCAGCGCCATGAGAACATGACGTGGGCGTCGGGCAAGGTACGCGCCCTGGTTGCATGCTTACGATCATTTTTTTGCTGATTTGAGAAGAACGGATGGCCGGACCGACAAGAGCAGGTGGGCGGATCGGATACGGGCTGCGATCCGTCGTGCGCGGCTCCTTGGCAACGCTTCTTGCTACCACTGCGCTCGGTGTGGTCGCCGCCCATGCCGTGGACGGCACCTGGACCGGCGGTTCCTCGGATTGGACCGATCCGACCAACTGGTCGTCCAACCCGAGCGTGCCCGACGCGACCGCGACCTTCAGCAACACCGGAAGCACGGCGGTCGACAACAACAACGGCGTCGTCAGCATCGGCACGATCCAGTTCGCGAACACCTCGCAGGCCTATACGTTCACGCTCGGCAACCCGTTCATCGTCAACGCCACGGGTATCATCAACAACGATACGGTGAATACCCAGAACTTCGAGGTCACCTCCGGCAACAATCTGGTGTTCCAGAACAGCAGCACCGCAAGCGGCGGCGCCGGACTCGTGATCATCACGAATGACGTCGGCGGCAACGTCAACTTCATCCAGGACAGCACGGCCGGAGCGGCACGCCTCGTCAACAACGGCTTCGTCACCTTCGAGGATTCGGCCTCTGCGGGCAGCGCCCAGATCACCAACAACGCCACCGGTCAAATCGATTTCTTCACCAACGCCTCGGCCGGCACGGCCACGATCAACAACGGCGCAGGCGGAGTGCTGAGCTTCCACAACACCACCACCGCCGCGACCTCGACCATCATCAACGACGGAACCGTGAACTTCGACGGCTCCGCCACCGCAGGCGGCGCCACGATCACCACCAACAACGGCGCAACGACGAGTTTCAGCGGGTCGGCGAACGGCGGCAGCGCCAAGTTCGTCACCAATGCCGGCGGCACCGTCGACATCTCGGGCCTGACCAGCGGCGGAATGACGTCCGGTTCGATCGAAGGCGCCGGCAACTACGTTCTCGGCGCCAACGCGCTCACCACCGGCAGCCTCAATACATCGACCCAGGTCGACGGTGTGATCTCCGGCGCCGGCGGCGGCCTGACCAAGGTCGGAACCGGCACGCTGACGCTGACCGGCACTAACACCTATACCGGCGCCACGACGATCTCGGCCGGAACGCTGGCCATCTCCGGCTTCGGCAGCATCTCGACATCCAGCGTCGTCACGGTGGATGCGACGTTCGACATCTCGGCATCTTCGGTTGCGTTCAACGCCATCACGACGCTTGCCGGCGGCGCAAGCGGCGTCGTCAACATGGGCGGCAACGGGCTGGTGATGACCAACGCCTCGACCGAATTCGCGGGCGTGATCCAGGGCACCGGCGGGGTCGAGATCCTCGGCGGCACGCAGACGCTCTCAGGCGTGAACACTTATTCGAACGCCACCCAGATCGATGCCGGCGCCACGTTGGCGCTGAAGGGAGCCGGCTCGATCGCGAGCTCGGCATTCGTCTCGTTCAGCGCACCGAACGCCACGCTCGACATCTCGCAGACGACCTCCGGCACATCGGTCCGCGGTCTGGGTTCGCCGGGCGGCAGCGGCATCGTCGCGCTCGGATCCAAGACGCTGACGATCACGTCCGGCAGCACGTTCGGCGGCGTGATCCAGGACGGCGGCATTGCCGGTGGCAGCGGCGGCAGCGTCGTCATCGCGAGCGGTGCCGTTCAGGCGCTAGGAGGCGTCAACACTTATACCGGAGCGACCACGATCCAGGCCCTCGGCGAGCTCGACCTCGTCAACTCCGGGGGCACCGATGGCAGCATCGCGACATCGAGCAACGTCGTGGTCAACGGCACGTTCGACATCACGGCCCTCAACGCCGGCACCTCGATCAAGTCGCTGTCGGGGTCCGGCAATGTCCATCTCGGCGTCAATACGCTGACGATCACGGCCGGCAACGGCACCTTCGCCGGTGTCATCGACGAAAGCGGCGGCAGCGCCGGGCTCACGATTACCGGCGGCACGCAAACCCTTACGGGCGCGAGTACCTATAGTGGCTTTACCACCGTCGCCGGCGGCACGCTGGTGGTGGACGGCTCGCTCCTGAATAGCCCAGTCAGCGTGAATACAGGCGGCACGCTCGCCGGCATTGGCGCGGTCGCCGGCATTGGGGTGAACGGCGGAACCCTTGCCCCAGGCAGTGCCGCAAACCCGTACGGCACACTCAGCGTCACCGGATCTGTCACCTTCACTGCCGCCTCGACCTATCAGGTCCAGGTCTCCTCGACGAATGCCAGCCTCACCCAGGCCACCGGTTCAAGCGACCTCGGCGGCGCAACGGTGCGCGCGAATCTTGGAACCGGCACGCTCAAGAAGCAGTACGCGATTTTTTACGCCGCAGGCGGCCTCCTCGGCAGCACCTTCAATCCGACCGTCGTCTCCAACATGCCGACGGTCAATGCGACGCTGAGCTACGACGCCTTGACTGCGTATCTCAACATCGGCGTCAATTTCACGCCCTCTGGCGGCGGCCTCACCATCAACCAGCAGAACGTCGCGAACACGCTGACCAACTTCTTCAACAGCACCGGCGGCATTCCCGCGGCCTTCGCGGCATTGACGCCGGCGGGGCTGACCACGGCCTCCGGTGAGCTCGGCACAGGAATCATCCAGTCGGCGATCAATGCCGACGGCCAGTTCCTGAACCTGATGCTCGACCCGACCGTCGTCGGGCGCAGCGGCGGCTTCGCCAAGGCAGGCAGCGTCGCGCAGTTTGCCGAGAGCGACGACGCAGCCGCCTACGCCTCGATGCGGCCGGCCACCGCGCGCGAGCGCGAGGCTTATGCGATGGCGACCAAGGCGCCGCTGCTGTCCTCGCAGCCGAGCAGCCGATGGAGCGTCTGGGCGGCCGGCTATGGCGGCTCGGCCGAGGTCGGCGGCAATGCGCAGGTCGGCTCGCAGGACCTGACCGCGCGGGTCTGGGGCGGCGCGGCCGGTGCCGACTACCGCCTCTCGGTGGACACGCTGGTCGGTTTTGCGCTCGGCGGCGGCGGCCTGAACTACTCGCTCGCCAATGCGATGGGCTCGGGCTCGGCCGACCTGTTCCAGGCCGGCGTCTACGGCCGGCACAATGTCGGACCGGCCTACGTCTCGGCCGCGCTTGCCTATGGCTGGCACGACGTCACCACCAACCGCTCCGTGGCGCTCGCCGGGCTCGACCAGCTCCAGGGCCGCTTCAAGGCCGACACGTTCTCGGCCCGCTTCGAGGGCGGCTATCGCTTCACGACACCGCTGATCGGCATCACGCCCTATGCCGCGGCGCAGGTGACGAACTTCAACCTGCCGAATTACTCCGAAGTCAGCCTCAACGGCGGCGGCCTGTTCGCCCTGAACTACGCGTCGCAATCGCTGACCGATACCCGCTCCGAGCTCGGCTTGCGCACCGACAAGTCCTACGCCATGCAGAACGGCGTGCTGACGCTGCGCGGCCGCGCTGCCTGGGCGCACGACTACAACCCGAACCGCGCCGTTACCGCGCTGTTCCAGACCTTGCCGGGCACCAGCTTCGTCGTGAACGGCGCCAGGGTCGACGCCGACTCCGCGCTCGTGAGCGGCAGCGCCGAAATGAAATGGCTGAGCGGCTTCTCCATCGCCGGCACCTTCGACGGCGAGTTCTCCGGCAACGTCACCAGCTATTCCGGCAAGGGCGTGTTCAAGTATTCCTGGTGAGCCGGCAAGGCCGCCCTACTTCCCCGCCTGCCATTGGCCCGAGACGCCCAGGATCACCCTGACGCGGCCGCTGCCGGCGTCGTTCAGCGCCGTAGTTTGCGGCACCTGGACGTCGAGCTGATCGACGAACAGGAACGGCATGCCGGCCTCGAGATCGTAGAGCAGCTTCTGCAGCGCCGGCTGCTCGAGCTCGCAACTCACGACGAGGCCGACGAAGCCGTCCTTGGTCTGCGCCGCGGAAACGTCAACCTGCGAGGACTGGACCTGGCCGCCGACATCGCCGACCGCGGCGGCAACCCGCTGCAACAAATTGGCGCCGGCGACCGTCACGGTCGGACCTTCCAGGAACGGCGTGCCGGGATGTTCGGCCATGGCGGCCGCGGTGTTCTTGGCGCCGCCCTTGCGGCCGCGAAACTGGTCGAGCAGGTCCGAGGTCTGCGCCAGGGCCTGGCGATGGGCGAGGATCTCGGCGATCGACAGCCCCGTCGTCAGCAGCAGCGCCCCGGCAATCGCCACATAGAGCGTCACCACGATCAGCGGCGAGCTCGCAAGCGCTCGCGCAACCACATTGCCGCCGGCGACCTTGGCGCTGCTCATGGCACGTTCCTCGGTTCGATCTGCGCCTCGATGTGGAAGCGCTCGCCGGGATCGGAGGAGCTGCGCGTGGTCGGAGCGTAAAACGTCGCGCGGGTGAAGTGCTGCGACTGCTCGATCAAGGGGATCAGCGAAGGCGCATCGCGGGTGATGCCACCGATCTGCAGCTTGTTGCCCGCCAGATGCAGCTCGGTGACGTAAGTGTGGTCAGGCAGCACCCGGCTCAGCGTTTCCAGCACGATCACGCTCGCCGCCGTCTCGGACTTGCGGCGTTCGAGCTGCGCGAGCGGCGAGCGCTCGCCGCTATCGCTGCCGCGAAGCGCGGCGCGGCGCTGGGTGATCTGCCGTTCGAGCTCCCTCTCCTGGGCGCCGAGGCTGTCGGCCAGATAGCTTGCCGCCACCGATGCGATCACTGCGGCGACCGCGGCGAGAGCCAGCACCGCTTGCAGCGCCCGGCTCAGCCGCGCCGGATCGACCGCGCCGCGCGATCTCTGCTCGAACACCTTGATGCGCCCGCCCGCGGTCGCCTCCGTCGCGATCGCGACTGCCGACGGATGGAACTGCGACAATGCCTCGACATAGCTCATCGCGAGCTTGCGCGGCGCGGCGGCGATTTCCGTGGTGATGCTGTCGCTGCCGTGCGGCACTGGGGCACGGCAGCCGAACACCGCTTCGCTCGCGGTCCACGGCGTCAGCCGGTCGATCTGCGCGCGCACGATGCCGTCGAGGAAATCGGCCGCGCGTGCCGGCAGCTCCAGCGGACGAAACAGGAAGCGCTGCGGTCGCAGCACGATCTCGACGCGGCTGCCGCGAACGATCTGCGCGAGATCGGCGCTCGCAAACTTGCCATCCTCGAACGCGATCTCCTTCGGACCGTTCTCCGCCTTCGCCACCTCCACCGCGAACGCGCCGGTCTCACTTTCGACCAGCCGCACCACCCGCGGCGACACGATCCGCTCCAGGGCGCGAACGAGCGCCCCGGCCACGGTCCCGGTCCAGGCATCGAGAATGGCACGAAGGGGTTCGAGCGAGCTCATCTCACAGGGGCTTTCCGGCGGAGCCGTCGATGGCGCTGTGCCACGACAATACACGATACGGCTCGTCGCCGCTGTCGAGAAGCAGGATCACGATCTCGGCCGAGCTCCGTCGATGCGAGGGGGCTTCGACCACGACCGTCAACCGGTACGCCTTCGAGCCCTCGACCGTCGCGTTGGCGGCGCCGGCAAGCCCGACCAGGGCCCGGGAATCGACGTTGGGGTCGGCGCGGTCGCGAAGCACCTGCTGCAATAGCCCCGGCGACATTCCGGGCAGTGCCGCCACCACCTGCGGCGCGGCGTCGAGCACGTTCACCGTCCGCATGTTGCTGAACACGGTGACGAAGGGCAGCGCGCGCTCCACGACGGCGGCCGGAATGCCGCGCACCAGCCAGAGCTCGTCGCTGTGCGGAAACGGCGCGTGGCGCGGCAGATAGGGCGCGCCGAGCGTGCGATAATAGGAATCCTCCGGATTGTCCTGGCCGGGCTCCGTCGACGAGCGCCAAGCGAGGATCCGGTCCGCATAGACGGCTGCGTCCGTCGCGGAGGCGCCGAGCGCCGTCATCAGACCCGACAGCAGCGGCTTCGGCGCCATGTTGAGATCGACGCGCGCGGCCTCCGAGCGGAACGTCACACTCACCCGACCGGCGCCGACCCGCGCATTGAAGGTGCCGCTGGTCGGGCGCGACGCCTCGCTCCGTGCCGTCAGCCTGTAGGCCGCCAGCTCGATTCCGGCGTTCACCAGCGCATCGGCCTGCAGCCTGTCGGCATTGACGGCGACTGTAACCGCCGTGTTGGTGACGTAGGTCAGATAGATCAGCGCGAGCGCCGCCAGCGCGGCCAGCATCCAGAGCACCGCGACGACGATGAAGCCGCGGTCGTCGCGTAGCGTCGCATGGTCGTGCCGTGCTCCGCTCAAAGTTGCTGCTCCTCTTTCTCCGCCTGTCGCGGCTGCCCCCGCGCCGTGACGCAGGCCGCCGGATTCTTGGCCCGCGCGCATTCGGCCGGCGCCGTGATGCGCGGGACCACCGCGCCGGAAACCGCGAGCACCTGCCCGCTCGCACTGTCCCGCACGGTGATGCGGATGCGGTCCGGCAGCTGCGGCTGCCCGCGCCAGGTCGGGTGCCACTGACCGTCGGGTCCGGCATAGGCGAAGCTCACGCGGAACGGCGCCCGGATCAGCACGACCTGGTCGACGAAGCGGATCTGGCCGTCTGTCGGCATCGGTTGAAACGGCGCGCGCTCGCGCACCAAGGCGAGCCCCTGCGCGTCGGCCTTCTCCATCAGGCGGACGAATTCGAGGCCTGGACGCGCGCTTGGGCCGAGCGCCGTGCGCAGGAAGGTCACCGACAATTCGGCGCCGTCGAACAGTGGCACCCTGGCGTCGCCGTTCACGGTGATCTGCTCGGCCACAGCGAGGTCGGCGACGATGCGGTCAAGCCCGGTCGCAAGACGCTCGGCCCGCTGCACGCGGGCGATGCCGCGATTCCAGTTCGGCAGCCATTGCGCCGTCACGGTCGCGAGCGCGGCCAGGATGACGGTCATCAGCAGGGTGGCGAGCAACACTTCGAGCAGCGTGAAGCCGGCCTCGTCGGCCAGCGCGCAGCGCGCACGCCTGATTGCCGGGCCCTTCATTGCGAGGCCCTCGGCACCAGCTTCACCGTCGTGACCTCTATCGCACTGCCGTCGGCGCGCTGCAGGCGAAGGTTGACGGCGAGTGGCACGAAGCGATCGCCGGGATCGCTGCCCGGCACGTTCATCGGCGCAACGTCGATCCGCCAGCGGCTGCCGGCCAGTTCGCCGCTGCGCCGGCCGGGCTTCAGCAGCGAGCGCGCCGGCAGCTCCGCAAGCAGGGTCTCGGTCGTGCCCGCCAGTGCCAGACGCTGGTCGATCGCGCGCGTGCCCTTTGCCGTCGTGGCGATGACCGAGCCGATCGCCCCGAGCACGACGGCGATGATCGCGAGCGCGACCAGCGCCTCGATCAGGGTGAAGCCGGCGGTGTCAGAGCAGCTTCTGCGCGACAATCTCGACGCCTCCGGTCAGCCAGTTGACACGTACCTCGTAGCCGATGCCGGGCCGCGCCAGCGCGATCACCCCGCCGCACGACATGCCCGACGGAAAGAAATCGATCGACCGCCCCGCGGCCCGGTCGGCGCAGCGCGAGGCCAGCATCGCCTGCACCACCACGTCGTCGGGCAGGCGGATGGTCCGCCCGGTGACGCCGGAACGGATCGCGCGCGCCTCGGCGTCCACCTCGGTCGTCACCCTGGTCTGCCGGCGCAGCGCCGCGTTGCGATCGGCCTTCAGCAGCGCCGCGGTTTCGACCGCGTAGCTCTCCAGCCGCGCCCGCGTCGTGCTGCGCGGGATCGCCGGCAGGATGATTGCCGCGAGCAGACCGATGATCGCGAGCACGCACAGGATCTCGATCAGCGCGAAGCCGCGCGCCTCGCCGATGCCTTCAGCGCACGCCGCTGACAATGTCGGCCGCCGTTCCATTGCCGCCTTCCTGACCGTCCGAGCCCAGCGAGATGATCTCATAGGGCGCGCTCGCGCCCGGCGCACGATAGACGTAAATGTGCCCCCAGGGATCGTTCGGCACCACGCCGCCGCGCAAATAGGGCCCGTTCCAGCCGGCCTGATTGGTGTTGCGGGTCAGCGCGGCGAGACCTTCGTTCGAGGTCGGATACCGGCCGAGATCGATAAAGTAGAGATCGAGCGCGCTGGAAAAGCTCTCGATCTGGATCTTCGCCGCCTTCGCCTTGGACTCGCTGAGATAGTTCAGCACCCGCGGGCCGACCAGCGCCATGATCATCCCGATGATGGTGATGACGACCAGCATCTCGACCAGGGTGAAGCCGGCCTCTCCTCGCCGCGCGCGCCGTCGGCACCGCTTTGACGATCGATGTTTCGTCACCTCAAATCCTCCAACTATCAATTCAACCGACAATCTGGCTCACCGACATCAGCGCCGTCATCACCGACGTGATCAGGCCGCCGACCACCAGCGAGATCGCGATGATCGCGGCCGGGCCGGCAATGCCGACCGCGCGGTCCAGCGTTCGCTGCAACTTGGCCTCGTAGAACTCGGCGATGCGCCCCGACAGCATCGGCAATTGCCCCGTCTCGTCGCCGAGCCGGAGCATGCGCACCGCCATTGCGGGCAGTGCCTCCGTCTCGGCTAACGCGTCGGACAGCTTCGAGCCGTGGCGGACGCGGTCGGCGGCATCGCTCCACACTGCCGACGGGCCGGTGGTCGCCATCATGTCGACGAGGATGCGCAGCGTAACGGTGAGATTGACGCCGCTGCCGAGCAGCAGGCCGAGATTGCGGCAGAACAGCGCCGTCCGGTACGCGCTCATCACGTTGCGGATGGCCGGCAGCCGGGTGATCGCATTGGTGGCGCCGCGGCGAACGCGCTGTTGCCGAAGCAGGAGCCACGCCACTGCGATGGTGGCCGCAAGGCCGGCCAGCACCGCATCGGAATTACTGCGCAGGAAAGTTGAGATGTTGAGGAAGATGCCGACGACCGGATCGATCTTGGCGCCGAAATCCTGCAACACGGATGCGAATTGCGGCAGCACGAAAGTGAGGAAGAACAGGAGCACGCAACCCGCCGCGCCCAGCACGAACAGCGGATAGCGGATCGCATCCGATAATCGCCGCCGTAGCGCCTCGCTGCGCGTGCGCTCGCCGGCCAGCACCTCCAGCACCTGATCCAGTGACCCCGAGGCTTCGCCGACCCGCACCAGTGCGACATACATCGGCGGGAACAGCCCCTCGTGCCGTGCCAGCGCTTCGCCGAAGCTTTCGCCCGCAACGACGCGCGAGCGGATGTCGGCAACGACCGGGCGCAGCCGGCCGAAATCGGGATCGGTCGCGAGCAACTCCAATCCGTCGTTGATACGGGCGCCGGCGCGCAGCAGCAGCGCGAGGTCGCGGGTGAAGATGGTGACGTCTTCGGGTTTCGGCCTGTTGAAGAGGCCGAACACTCTCCCCGCCGAGCCGCCCTCGTCCGGGGTAACGTTGTCGACCAGCACGAGGCCGAGCCGCTCGATCCGCTGCGCGACGTCGCCCGGCGCAGGCGCGGCGATGGCGCCGGAGACCAGTTCGCCGTTGGCGTTGAGGGCGCGGTAGCGATAGTTCGGCATGGCCTAGCGCACCGTCGTGACGCGGAAGACCTCGGGCACGGTGGTGAGCCCGGCCCGGCATTTGGCGACCGCATCCTCCAGCATCGTCGTCATGCCGCCGCGCATTGCGGCGGCGTCGATCGCATGAGAGTCGGTCTGTGGGCCGATCAGGGCGCGCACCTCGTCGGACATTTCCAGGATCTCGAATACGCCGTTGCGGCCGCGATAGCCGGTGCCGCCGCAGCGCTCGCAGCCGCCGGCCTGGTGCACCACCTCGCCGCACTTGAAACCGATCACCGCAAAGCGCGGGTCCGCGGCGAGATCGTCTTGGCCAAGCACATGCGGGACCTTGCAGCGGTCGCAGAGCACGCGCATCAGGCGCTGCGCCACCACCGCGCGCAGCGTGGACTTCAGCAGGAAACCCTCGATACCGAGGTCGATCAGGCGCGGCACCGCGGCCGCGGCGGTCTCGGTGTGAAGCGTGGTCAAGACGAGATGGCCGGTGAGCGCCGCGTGAATCGCGATATGAGCGGTCTCGGCGTCGCGGACCTCGCCGACCATGATCACGTCGGGGTCCTGGCGCACGAAGGCGCGCATGGCCGAGGCGAAGGTGAGCCCGATCGACGGCTTGACCTGGGACTGGTTGATGCCGGGGATCTCGTATTCGACGGGATCCTCGATCGTGAGGATTTTTCGCGTGGGCTCGTTCAAGATCGACAGCATGGTCGCGAGCGTCGTGGTCTTGCCGCTGCCAGTCGGCCCCGTCACCACGATCATGCCGTGCGGCATCGCGAGCAGCCGCGTCATCACGCTTTCGTCGCGCGCGGCGAGACCGAGCCTGCTCATCTCCAGAAGGCCGCGGTCGCGCGGCAACAGCCGGATGACGGCGCTCTCGCCGTGCTGCGTCGGCATGGTCGCGACGCGAACGTCGATCTCGCTGCGTCCGACGCGCACGCGCGCGGCGCCGTCCTGCGGCAGGCGCCGTTCCGCGATGTTGAGGCTGGCGAGAATCTTGATACGCGAGATCAGCGCCTGGGGCGGAATGCCGTGCGGCGAGGGCAGCGCGCGCAACAGGCCGTCGACGCGCATGCGCACGACGAGGCCGGCGCGGAACGGCTCGACGTGGATGTCGCTGGCCCGCAAATCCACCGCACGCTCCAGCAGATCGTTGAGCGCGCGCACCACCGGCGCGCCGCTGGCGAGATCGCGCAGGCTCTCGATGTCGTCGTCCGACTGCTGCGCAGCGCTCCTGCCGCTTGGATCGGCATTTGCGTCGCTAACATCGGCCCGTTGATCGAGCACCGTGGTGATATCCTCGTATGAGGCCACGACGACATCGACAGGTGCTCCGAACACGATCTCGGCGGCACGAATGGCGGCCGTGTCGGAGGGATCGGCGACCGCCAGCCGCAAAGCGTCGTTCTGCGCGCTGAAAGGAAAGATGGTGGATTCGCGCAGGAAGCGGCGCGAGAAGCCGTCGAGACGAGGCGTGGCCGCGAGCAGTTGCGGAAGGCTCAGCCGAGGCAGAGCGAAATGATCGGAGACTTCATCTGCGAAATCGGCGGCGGAAAGATCGGTGGCCTCCCACAATTCACGCAAGGGACGCGTGATCGCCGGATTGGCCGACTTGTCGACATGGGCATGGGCCCGCACCGGCAACGCGTATTTTTCCAGGAGGTGCTGCCGAAAGCTATCTGCGGAGCGGTCGCGCATCGCATTCACAGCGTTGGCCTTGTTACTTGAAAGCAACAACTTCGGCGGGTAATGGCGAGCCCTTTGCCCTTGACTTATTTCTTAGCAAAAACATAATCGTGGCGCAAATTATTGCGCGTCCGAGCCGAGGGGGGATCGGATGCTATATTCAGTCAACTCCAGCGTTGGCAGGCGTATTTTGTTTAAGGTGGTCCAACCGCTTTTGCGCCTGCGCTCAGCGTTGTCTGGAACGCTCCTGCTTTTGTCCGCTTTCGCGCTCGGCGCCTGCATCGTCACCGCCGACCAGTCGATGGAAGCCGATCCAAAGGATCCGCGCGCCCAGGACATCACCGACAAGGTCCGCGCCCTCGATCTTCAGCCGCGCCAACCTGCGGATGCTGGCGCGAGCGGCATTGCGCAGGCGCGATCGTCGAAGCCGGCGATCTATCTCAGCGATGGTGCAACGCCGCAGGGCGGCGCGCTGGCCGAGCGCGATGATGGCGGCGGCAGCGGCTACGACCTCAATTTCGAGAACGCGCCGGTCACCACCGTCGCAAAGGTCATCCTTGGTGACGTACTCAACGTCGGCTACACCATCGACCCGCGCGTGCAGGGAACCGTGACGCTGGCCTCGGTGCGTCCGGTGCCGAAGGCGGATGCACTCTACGTGCTCGAGAACGCGCTGCGCATGTCCGGTGTCGCGCTGGTCCGTGACCGTACCGGCTATCGCCTGCTGCCGGCGCCGGAAGCCGGTCCTGGCGGCATCGACCGCTCGGCGAACGCTGCGGCCGGCCAAGGCATCACCGTGGTGCCGCTGCGCTACGTTTCCGCGCAAAACATCTTCAAGCTGCTCGACGCCTTCGGCGTGAAGGCCCAGACCATGCGTCCCGACAGCGCTCGTAACACGCTGATCGTCAGCGGCAGCGGCACCGACCGGGCGACCGCGGTCGACACCATTCTCTCCTTCGACGCGGACTGGATGCGCGGGCAATCGGTCGGGATCTTCCCAGTGCGGAACTCGACGCCCGAGCCGCTGATCTCCGAGATCGAGAAGATCATGGATTCAGGCGAAGGCGGCCTGAGCCAGAACGTGGTGAAATTCCAGCCGATCGGCCGTCTCAACTCGATCCTGGTGGTCAGCCAGAAGCCGGAATATCTCAAGCGCGCGCAGACATGGATCGCGCGGCTCGACCGCTCCGACACCGACGGCGTCAATCTGAAATCCTATCCGCTGCGTTACGGCAACTCCAAGGCGGTGGTGGCGCTGCTGAACGAGATCCTGTTCAGCCAGAGCCCAACCAGCACCTCCTCGCTCGACAATTCCGCGGGCCAGATCTCGCCCGGCGCGGGCATCGCGACGTCCTCGTCCGGGACCAATCCGATCGCCTCGCTCAGCGCGCTTCCGACCGCAGCCTCAGGTGCCGCAACCCCTGTCACCGGCGTTCCCGGCTCCGCGCTGGCCGCACGCCCCGCCCCCGCAGCGGCCGGGATGCAAGGCCAGGACAACGGCTCGGGCTCGCTGCTCGGCAACGGCGCAAGGCCCGTCAACAATGCGATCCTGCAAAACGTGCGGATCACGGCCGACGTCAGCAACAACGCGGTGCTGGTCTACGCCAACGCGGAGTCGCAGCGCATCGTCGAGCAGACAATCCGGCAAATCGACCGGCCGCAGCGCCAGATCGCGATCGAGGCGACGATCGCCGAGGTCACGCTGAACGACGCCCTGAACTACGGCGTCCAGTTCTTCATCGCCAGCAAGCAGGGCTCGGTCTCCAACGTCATCAATGGCGTGAGCAACACCGCCTCGGTCGGCAGCAACATCGAGCAGCAGACCAGCGCGGTCAACGCCGCCGCCGGAGCGCTGCTCGGCCGCGCCCTGCCCGGTTTCAACTTCCTGATCGGCGCGGAGAACTCCCCGCGCGTGGTGCTCGACGCACTCCACAACGTCACCACCGTCAAGGTGCTGTCCAACCCGTCGCTGGTCGTGCTGGACAATCAGCCGGCGACCCTGCAGGTCGGCGACCAGGTGCCGTTCTCGACCGGCACCGCGACCGTGCTGACCGCCAACAACACCGTCGTCAACACCATCGACTACAAGAACACCGGCATCATCCTGCGCGTGCTGCCGCGCGCCAATGCCAACGGCAACGTCGTGCTCGACATCGAGCAGGAGATCTCGAGCGTCGCGGCCGGCAGCACCGGCTCGCTGACGCCGACGATCTCGCAGCGCCGGGTCAAGAGCTCGATCGCGGTGACGAGCGGCCAGACCGTGCTGCTCGCGGGCCTGATCAGCGAGACCGAGAACAGGCAACGCCAGGGCATTCCGATCCTGGATTCCATTCCCGGCGTGGGCGATGCGTTCTCGCACCAGGGCAATACGCGCGCCCGCACCGAGCTGATCCTGTTCATCCGCCCGACCGTCATCAAGGACGGCGTCGATGCGCACGTCATCGCGGAGGAAATGCGCAGCAAGATGAACAGCCGCCTGGTCGGCACCAGCAATCCCGTGGTTCCCGTGAGCCCGCCCAGGGCGGCGCGCTGAGGCGTGACGGACCTGAGAGCGAAGGTCGGCACGAGCGCGCCGCTCGCCATCGCCCTGCTGTTCGGCGTGGTCGCAAGCCTCCTCATCGCCCCGGGCGCCGAAGGCCTGTACGGCTCTTTTCTGGCCGCCCTGTTGCTTGCGATCGCGGCGAGCGATGCGCGACACTACCGCATTCCGAACGAGCTGGCGGGCGCCGCCTTTGCGCTCGCGCTGCTCCGCGCCGGCGCGTTCGTGCCCGACGTCGGCGCCGAGGCCCTGCTCTGGCCGCTGATCCGGGCTGCTGCCGCCGGCCTGCCGCTGCTGTTGCTGATGGTGCTCTACCGCCACTGGCGCGGCCGGGACGGGCTCGGGCTCGGCGACGTCAAGCTCGCCGCAGTCTGCGGCGCCTGGCTCGATCTGGCAACGGTGGTCGCGGTGATCGAGCTTGCGGCACTGCTCGCGATCGGCGCCTATGCCGCCAACGCTGCGCTGCGTCGGAAGCCGCTGCGCGCCACGGCGTACCTGCCGTTCGGGCTGTTTCTGGCACCGGCGATCTGGATCGGCTGGCTGGGCGAGACCTGGTACGCGAACTGGCTCGGAGGCTGGCCGGGCTGAAGCCAGGGGGTTCGATGCTCGTCATTCCGAGGCCGGCCCGTGGAAAGGGCGAAATCAACCCCATGCACAGTAGACGGCATCAGCCTTATCAAGGACTTGCCGGTGCACGATCTGCGGCTTCAACGCAGCGATTTGACGTGTCGGGCAAAACATCAGCATGAGGCATCGTGGGATGATGCGCCGCACCGCCGCTTCCGACGACTATGAGCGGGCAGGCGGACAACCAAGGCGCGGCCGCTCAGTGCTCGCGGCTCGGCGCCCATTCCAGCGCCCGTAGGCGGGCCTGGGCGATCTCCCCGCGCGTCATCTTGGTGGTGACGGCGTCGCGGATCCGGGCTCGCGCCTCGCGCGCCGGCGGCGGCGCCGCGGCCGTGGACAGGTTGAGCCATTTGGAGGCTTCGACGATATCCTGCGGCACGCCCTGGCCGCGGTCGTAGAGCAGGCCCAGCGAGTACTGGGCGCGGCTTTCGCCCTGCTCTGCCGCGCGCCGGTACCACATCGCGGCCTCGGTATAGCTCTGCGGCACACCGCGGCCGGTCTCGAACAACAAACCGAGATAGGACTGTGCAGCCGCATTGCCGCGCTCGGCGAGCGGAATGAAGATGCGGGACGCCGTCAGATAGTCCTGACGGTGGAAAGCGGAGACGCCTTGGCGGAACGATTGGGCCTGGGCGGGGATCGCGAAGGCGAGCGTCAGCACAATGGCAGCACACCCCCACCCCGCCCGTCGCGAAAAACCGCGAGCCCGCGGCACTGCGCGACCAAGCCCCTGATCCCAGTTGTCGAGGGTCTCCATGCTACCGGCGCTCCCTGCCTATGCAGCCAGACTAGTCTGCAGGCAGATCGAAATCCATAGCGACTCCGGGCGCAAAAAAGACTCCGGGCGCGATGCGCCCGGAGCTCGTCGACACGGTCCGCTTAGTGGTACCCGCCAGCCGTCGCCGGTGTGGTGTCCGGAGCGTTGCCGTTGATCTGGTTGTCCAGATAGGACAGCACGTTGCCGGTCGTGGCAGCGCCGAGATTATTGACGATCACCGAGCGGCCGATCCGCACTCCCGCAACGCCGCTGAGGGCGAGGCCCGTGCTCAGATTCTCGGAGATGTTGCTGTTGTTGACCTGAACGTTGGACGATCCCTGCACGCTGACGCCGACGAAATTGTTGTGCACGGCCGTGTTGTTGATCAGAACCCGCGCGCTGCCGCCGTTGGTGTTGATGCTGATCCCCGAGCCGGCAGCGGCAGTGCCGTTGTGGGAGATTACGCTGTCGCGGATCATCAGCATCGAGTTGAAATTCGATGGATTGGAGAAGATCCCGGCTCCTGACGCGCCGTTGAAGTCCCTGATGAAGCAGTGCTCGATCACCACCGAGGCCGCTTGCAGGATGTTGACGCCCTTGAGCCCGGTGCCGGCGCCCTCGATGTCGAGGCCGCGCAGCACGATATGATCAGTCGCCGCAGCGTTGACGTTGACGCCGTTGGTGCCCGACGCGAGGATGCTGCCGACGACGCCTTCGCAATAGATCGTGATCGCCTTGGTGATGGTCACCGTGCCGTAGCCGGCGGGATCCAGGCAATTGATCTCGCCGCCGGCGGCCGTCTTCGAGATGGCCCCGGCGAAGGTTTTGCACGGAGCGGTGCGGCTGCACGGATTGACGTCATCGCCGACACCGGAAACCCACGTTCTGGTGGCCTGGGCGTGAGCGGGCTGCGACACGGCGAATGGCAAGAGCAATCCGGCGACAAGAGCCCATAGAGCAATGCGACGCATTTTGAACCTCCCAAATTGAACTGAAATTTCACGCAATTGTCGTGCTCGAAGGAAGTCTCGATAGGCCGCGGACTAGTGATAGCCGCCAGCCGTTGCCGGCGTGGTGTCCGGATTGTTGCCGTTGATCTGGTTGTCGAGATACGACAGCACGCTGCCGCTGGTCGCCGCGCCGAGATTGTTGACGATCACCGAACGGCCGATCCGAGCTCCCGCAACGCCACTGAGGGCGAGGCCCGTGCTCAGGTTCTCCGAGATATTGCTGTTGTTGACCTGGAGGTTGGACGATCCCTGAACGGTCACGCCGACGAAGTTCTTGTGGATGGCCGTGTTGTTGATCAGCGACCGCGAGCTGCCGCCGTTGGTGTTGATGCTGATTCCGGCACCGTCGGCCGCCGTGCCGTTGTGCGAAATGACGCTGTCGCGGATCATCAGCATCGAGTTGAAGTTCGAGGGGTTGACGAAGACACCGACGCCGCCCGCGCTGTTGAAATTCCTGACGTAGCAATGCTCGATCACCACCGAGGCGGCCTGAAGGATGTTGACGCCCTTGATGCCGGTTCCGGCCCCGTCGATATCCAGACCGCGCAGCACGATGTGATCGGTCGCGGCTGCGTTGACGATCACGCCGTTGGTCCCCGACGCGAGGATGCCGCCGATGACGCCTTCGCAATAGATCGAGATCGCCTTGGTGATGGTCACGACACCGAACCCGCCGGAGTCCAGACAATTGATCTCGCCGCCCGCCGCGGTCTTCGAGATCGCGCCGGGGAAGGTCTTGCATGGGGCGGTGCGGCTGCAGGGGTTGGCGTCGTCGCCGACGCCGGACACCCACGTTCGGGTGGCCTGAGCATGAGCCGGTTGCGATGCGATCAACGGTGCGAACAATCCAGCAACCAGAGCCAAGAGTGCAATGCGACGCATTTCTCGTCCTCCCAGGATTGAGCTGAGATCCAGCTCGTTGCCATGCACAAATCTTCGCTGCCGCAGCGCACGCATTGCGCGAACCGCAACGTCATTCTCCATGTTTCGATGAGACTTCCCCCGCCGCCTTCGGCGCTCGCAATACGACCTTCGTGTTCAAATGATTGAGTACGCAACACTACTGGGAAAGAAATGGAAGCAGGCTTCTCGGCGCTTTGGATCACGCAACTGTTGCGCGACGGGCCGCGAGTTTTCTAGTGGTCGCGCCGGATCAGGCAAGGTTCAATTCGGCCTGTCGATTTTGTGAGGAATCTTGCGGGGAATGCGCCGTCGCGAATGGCCCAAGGCCTGCAAGCCGGGCCGAACGCGGCGAAACTTCGCCGCCGCGACAGGCAAGATCACCCCGTGTCGCGCCGATTCGACGCGACCGCCGCGGTCAGCCCAGCAGAAAACCATGTGCCTGCAGGTTGTGAAGAACGTCAGCCAGCATGTCGCTTACGGCCGCGTCGTGGCTTCCCAATTGTTGCGTCCACAGCTCTGACGCCGTCTGCGGGGTGGCTGGTGCGGGCATGGCGTCAGGCAGTTCGGGCGTGGTGGTCAAGGAAGCCCCGCCCTGAGTGAAATTGAACGCAAACGCATCCCCGGAGGTCCCGGACCCAGCCGTAGCGGGCGGCGCTG
Organism: Bradyrhizobiaceae bacterium; assembly: GCA_003963435.1. GTDB lineage: Bacteria > Pseudomonadota > Alphaproteobacteria > Rhizobiales > Xanthobacteraceae > Bradyrhizobium. The sequence continues at coordinate 78,265 of RXJC01000024.1, forward strand.
CGCCCACGGTGCTGTCCCCATTGAGGTCCTGGTAGAGGATCGGCTCCAGCGCCTTCAGGGACGGATCGCTCCCCACCATTTCAGGGGCCGAGCCGAGCGTGGTCAGGAAGTTGCCGCTGCTGTCCGTGCTCCAGACCGAATAATGGGCATTTGCCGAGTTCTTCCAGACCACGTCATAGCCGCCGCCGGACACCTTCTCGGCGCCGATCACCGACCACGTGCTGTAATTGGCCGCGATCACCGCTGCGCCGCCATACTTCAGGGTGGGACCGGTACCGGCCGCGTCGTACATATAGTAGTTGCCGCTGTACAAGACCGCACGGGTCGATCCGAACGACTCGATCGTGACGCCGCTGACGGGAACGAGAGTGGCGCCGCCGATCGTGCCGTCGCCGTTGAGGTCCTGGTGGAGCGTCGGCTCCAGCGCCTGCAGGGACGGGTCGGTCCCCAGCATCTCGGAAGCCGAGCCGAGCGTGGTCAGGAAGTTGCCGTTGCTGTCCGTGCTCCAGACCGAAAAATGGGCATTTGCCGAGTTCTTCCAGACCACGTCGTAACCACCGCCCGACACCTGCTCGGCGCCGACCACCGACCACGTGCTGTAATTGGCTGCGTTCACGACGGTGCCACCGTATTTCAAGGTGGGGCCGGCGCCGGTCGAGATGTTGTCGAGGTAGTAGTTGCTGCTCGACAGGACCACGCTGGTCGATCCCAGCGCTTCGATCGTGGTGCCGCCGCTGACGAGGGGGGCAACGGTGACGCCGATCGTGCCGTCGCCGTTGAGATCCTGATGGAGCGTCGGCTCCAGCCCTTGCAGAGCCGAGTCGGTTCCCAGCATCTCGGGAGCCGAGCCGAGAGTCGCGATGAAATTGCCGTTGCTGTCCGTGCTCCAGACCGAATAATGCCCGCTTGCCGAATCCTTCCAGACGACGTCGTAGCCACCGCCCGACACCTGCTCGGCGCCGATGACCGACCACGTGCTGTAATTCGCAGCGATTACTGCCGCGCCGGCATATTTCAGCGTAGGTCCGCTGCCGGTCGAGATATCGTCCAGATAATAGTAGCCACCCGACAGGGCCGTCGCGGTCGATCCCAACGCCTCGATCGTGACGCCGGCAATGGTGACGGCGGTCAGCCCGATCGTGCCGTCGCCATTGAGATCCTGCTGCAGCGTCGGCTCCAGCCCTTTCAAAGCCGCATCCGTCCCCAGCATCTCGGAAGCCGAACCGAGCGTCGTGATGAAATTGCCGGTGCTGTCCGTGCTCCAGACCGAGTAGTGGGCATTTGCCGAGTTCTTCCAGACGACGTCGTAACCACCTCCCGACACCTGCTCGGCGCCGATCACCGACCACGTGCTGTAGTTGGCGGCGATCACCGCAGCGCCGGCGTATTTCAGCGTGGGTCCGCTGCCAGTGGAGATGCTGTTCAGGTAATAGTAGCCGCTCGTCAGAGCGACGCTGGTCGATCCGAACGACTCGATCGCGCTCGGCACGAGGCTGGAGGCGGCTACCGTCGTGCCGCCAAACTGGAAATACTCGACGCCGGTGACCGTATCGGTGCCGTCAGGAGAACCGCTGCGCAGGTCGACCAGCGTGAAGGTCTGCGTCGTAGCGTTGTACGAGACCGTGTAGCTGGCCCGGCTGCCCGAATACACCGCGGTGTCGGTACCGGCGCCGCCGATGATGGTGTCGTTGCCCGCCCCGCCCGTGATCGTGTCGTTGCCGCCGCCACCGTTCAGCGTATTGGCGATGGCGTTGCCGATGATGGTGTCGTTGCCGGATCCGCCGATGGCGTTGTCGATATAGGAGCGTGCGTCGCCGTTGTAGAGATAGGCGTTGTAGACGTTGCCTGACGCGTAATGGCCGTCGCCGAGATATGCCAACTGCGTCGAGGAGAAGACCGACGCGGCGCCGGGATTGAGGTTGATGCTCAGGTTCGTCGTGTAGTTCGACAGGTCGTAAGTATCGACGCCGCCGCCGTCCCAGACCGTCTCGTAGATGCGGTTGGCCGAACCGCCGACGCCGCCGCCCGGCGCGAGCTGCCCGACGCCGTTGATGAACTCCTGCCCGGTGGTCGGATTCCAGGTGTAGACGGTGCTGCCGTTCTGGGTCGTGAAGTCCGCGCCGTACATCGTCTGCAGCGCGAGGATATCGTTGGCCATGTAGGTCTGCGGATATCCGTACGCCTCGTTGGTGTAGCCGGACGTGGTCGAAGCGCCGACATAGCTGCGATAGCTCATGACGGTGAATTCGCTGTCGTCATGCGCGCTCGGCACCGCGACGTTGGCGGGGCCGCCGGCCTCCTGGCTGTGCTTGAGGCCGAAGGCATGGCCGAGCTCGTGCAGCGCGGTGGTGAAGTAATAATTGCCGAGCTTGGCCAGCGAGAAATTGTATTGAGTGCCGAACCAGACGTCGCCGCCGGCCGCGTAGTTGCCGGGATAGTAGGCGTAGGCGGTCGGATTGGCCGCCGGCGACTGCGCGATCATGATGTCGGCGCCGTTCGTGCCCGCGTACTGGACATCGGCGTTGGTGTAGCTGAGGATCAATCCGACCGCGTAAGTGATCGCCGCCTGGATCTGCGTGGGCACCGCCGCGAAGCCCGACGTGGTCGGCTCGCCGTTGCCGCCGCCATAGGGATTGGCGTAGTCACTGGACGCGTCGGGGAAACTGTAGGTGATGGTGCCGGACCATTTGGCGCCCGACAGCAGGCCGTCGATTTCGGCGTTGTTGGTGGCACTGACATTAACAGCGGTAGCCAATCGACTCTCCAGAGCAACGCATCGCGCGTGATTCGCCGCGACAGCATATGATTCTAGCTTGAGAGTTAAACGTTTGGTTTAAATGGGGCAGTGGCGTTGGTGCCCCTTCCATAAGACCGTGTTAGCTATCAAATCCCGTAGTCATACGGAGCGCACAAGCAGCCTGTTCCCGGAACACCCGTAATTTACAGGGGCTTCATGAAACGACGTTCACTCCCGGCCGGCCTGTTTGGCGCCCTGATCGCGCTCGCTGGACTGGCCCAAACCTTCGGAGGACTGCCTGCCATGGTAGAGAAAGCCAAGGCGGACGACAGCGGCAAGGCGGGACGCGCGCCCGCCATGCCGATGGCCCGCGATCCCGCCATCGCGGTGGCAGAGGAATACGAGGCCGCGCAGCGCAAGGGAACGCGGGAAGCTCTCGAGCTCTTCATCGCGCGCCATGGCGATGATCCGCTGGCCGAACAGGCGCGCGCCGAATTGAAGCGCCTTTCGCGCTGATCTGTCAGGCACCGGTCCAGGCATGGCAATTCGGCAGACGGGACCGGCGCGGGTTCAGGCTTGTCGCGTGACCTTTCGGCATTATGGTGGGCCCCCCAATCTGTCCCGGAGCCACTCAAGATGCCCTTTCCGCATGCCTCGGAAGCCCTGTCGCGCTTCACCGTGCTCGATCTGACCCGGGTCCGCTCCGGGCCCACTTGCGTGCGGCAGCTGGCGGACTGGGGGGCGAATGTCGTCAAGATCGACGCGCTGACCGAGGATGCCGGCGGCGAACAGCCGGGCGGGCCGCGGCGCGGTTCCGACTTTCAGAATTTGCACCGCAACAAGCGGGCCATGACGCTGAACCTGAAGGACGAGCGTGGGCTGGCCGTATTCAAGCGCCTCGCCGCCAAGGCCGACGTCGTGGTCGAGAATTTCCGACCCGATGTGAAGAAGAAGCTCGGCATCGACTATGAGAGCCTTGCCGCGATCAATCCGCGCATCGTCTACGGCAGCATCTCCGGCTTCGGCCAGGACGGCCCCTACCACAAGCGGCCCGGATTCGATCAGATCGCGCAAGGCATGGGCGGACTGATGTCGATCACGGGGGCGCCGGGCGAAGGCCCGATGCGGGTCGGCATTCCCGTCGCCGACCTCACGGCCGGCCTGTTCTGCGCCATGGGCATCCTCACCGCGCTGCTCGAGCGCGAGGTTTCCGGCAAGGGCCAGTGGGTGCAGACCTCGCTGCTCCAGGCCCAGATCTTCATGCTCGACTTCCAGGCCGCACGCTGGCTGATGGAGAAGGAGGTCGCCAAGCAGGCCGGCAACAACCATCCGACCAGCATCCCGACCGGCGTGTTCAAGACCTCGGACGGCTACATCAACATCGCCACGACCTCAATGCCGAGATCGAGAAGCGCACCGTGACGAAGTCGACCGAGACCTGGGTCCGCGAGCTCAACGAGGCCGGCGTGCCCTGCGGGCCGATCTATGCGATCGACCAGATGTTCGAGGACGCCCAAGTCAGGCACCTCGGCATCGCGCAGGACGTGCCGAACGACGAGGGCCGCCACATCCGCCTGGTCGGCCAGCCCGTGACGCTGTCGCGCACGCCGAGCAAGATGGTGGCGCGGCCGCCGGAATTCGGCGAGCAGACCGACGAGGTGCTCAAGGAGTTCGGCTTCGGTGCCGACGAGATCGGCAAGCTCAGGGACGCCAAGGTGGTGTGAGCGCCGCGCCCAATGTCGCCAAGGAAAAGCCCGGCGTTCACGCCGGGCTTTTTGCATCCTGCGTCAGCGAGACGCTCAGGTGCCGCCGAAGCGATAGTTCACGCCGAAACGCAGGACGTTGTCCGTGACGTGCGAGCGATAGCCGACGACCAGCGGCGCACCACTGAGCGCGAGCACGGGTGTCGTCAGCGAGCCCGACACCGTTCCGAGATCGACATAGAGATATTCGAGCCGCGCGCTCCAATTGTCGGCAAAGCCGCCTTCGACGCCGGCGCCCGCGGTCCAGCCGACCTTCGTCGTGCTGCTGGCAAAGCTGGCCGCAACCGGCGTGAATGTACCGCCGTCGGCGCCCGGGAAGCCGCCGACATTGATCGCGCTCACGCTGCCCGATGTCGTGATGTGGCCATAGGCAAGACCGCCGGTGCCGTAGAGCAGCACACGCGGCGTCACGGCGACGCCGAGCCGGCCGCGCACGGTGCCGAACCAGTCGAGCTTCTGGGTGAGATCGAACGTCACTGGCAGCGCGGGATCGAACGTGTTGTCACCGCGATGGCCCGGCGTGCAGATGCCATCCTGCAGGCCGTCCGGCGCGGCGGCACACAGCGCGCCGAAACGCCCCTTCTGGCCGCCGCCCTGGAAATCGGCCTCGATGCCAGCGACGAACATGCCGCGCTGCCAATTGTAGCCGATTTGCCCGCCGCCGGTGACGCCGTTCAGATTGAACGTGCCGGCGCTCGAGCTGAGCAGCGCGCCGCCGCCGTCGATGAAATCCGTCGTCGCCGCCGAGCGGCCCCAGCCGTAGCCGATGTTGAGGCCGGCATAGAAGCCGCTCCAATTGTAGCCAGGATCCACGGCCACCGGCGGCGCCTTGGTGTAGATGTGCGGCACCGCGAGATCCGCGGCGAAGGCAGGCGCAGCGAGCAGCGTTCCGATCGCGGCGGCAGCCAGCAGGTTTCGTCTCATCAGTCTTCCCTCGATCATGTCCCGATCGCATGCGCGCCAGATGCGCGGGGCGATTCAGGACGGCGACACTAGGGAAGAGCTGTCGGGCGCGCGTCCTGCGATCGAATGTCGGTCGTTCGAAGGATCAGCACCTGCGATCAGGGCAAGCCCACCGCGATGAGCGGTCGATGAAGGTGATGCCTTGCCGATGGACGGCTCGGCACAAACGACAAAGCCCGGCACGAGGCCGGGCTTTGCTTGTTGTTGACGCCTTTGTTGAGTTCAGTACCTGGCGACCACCGGGCCGCCGAACTGGTAGTTGATGCCGGCGCGCAGGATGTGATCGGTGAAGTGCGAGGAGACGCTCGCGCTAATGGGAAGCGCCGGGGCTAGGGTGAACGTACCGGCGTTGTAGCGACCGAGATCCATGTAGAGATACTCGAGCTTGGCGCTCCAGTTCTGCGTGATCTTGCCCTCGACACCGACGCCCGCGGTCCAGCCGACTCGCGTGGTTGAGGTCGAGCCGATCGAGGCTATCGGAGTGCCGAAACCGTCGAAACCAGTCATCCGCCCCGTAGTCTTGATCTCGCCGAAGGCCAAACCGCCAGTGCCGTAGAACAGCACCTTCGGGGTCGCCAAGATACCGACGCGACCACGGACGGTGCCGAACCACTGGAGGTTCTGATCGATGCTCAGCGTCGTGCCGGCCAAGCCGCCGGCTGGAAGGAAGGTCAGACCGGGAAGACAGACGCCGCCGGCGGGCGCTACGGTGCCAACGCAGTTGTAGAAGGCGCTGCCCTTCTCGCCCGACCATTGAAGATCGCCCTCGATGCCATATACCCAGTTGGCGTTCTGCCAGTTGTAACCGACTTGACCGCCAGCGATGCCGCCGTCCATGTCGAAGGACGCGCTGGTGATCGAGCCGGCTGGCGGCGCGATCGGCGCGCCAGTTGCCGAGTTGAAGTAGGAAACATCGGTACGCGAGCGGCCCCAGCTGTATCCGGCATTGGCGCCGACATACCAGCCGGTCCAGCTCCACACCGGGTCCATCACGGGGGCCTTCACGTAAGGACGCGCCGCGAGATCGGCCGCCATCGCACCCGTCGCGAACAGCGACAGCGCCGCCGCCATTCCAATCACGATCCGCTTCATGAAGATCTCCCCTCCGCACGATTTTGTGATCGGAAACATACACCCGATGGCGCCCAGGGGTTGTGCCGCGCTTGCAACATCCAGCAACAAATGGAGCTGCTTGGGGCGACGTATCAGGACACCAGCGACAGCACTATCCCTTTGACCCGAAAAGACTATGCACCCTTGCGTTGAATCGGCCCGGCGCGCTGTGTCAATCCGACGCGGGCGAGCAGGCCGTCGATGACCGGCCAGAACAGCAGCACGATCGCCAGCGTCGTGATCGAGCCGACGAGGCCGTTCGACCAGAACACCCCGAGGTTCCCGCCCGAGCCGATCATCGACAGGCGGAAGGCATCCTCGGCCCGGTTACCGAGCACGAGCGCCAAGGTGAACGGTGCCAAGGGAATGCCGATCTTCTTGAAGACGTAGCCGACCACACCGAAGCCGAGCATCAGCCAGATGTCGAACATCGCGTTCTGGATCGCGTAGGCGCCGATGGCGCAGGACACCACGATCATCGGCGCCACCGCGGCGAACGGCACGCGCAGGATCGAGGCGAAGATCGGCACCGTCGTCAGCACCAGCACGAGGCCGACGACATTGCCGAGATACATCGAGGCGATCAGGCCCCAGACGAAGTCCTTGTGCTCGACGAACAGCAACGGCCCGGGATTGAGGCCCCAGACCATCAAGCCGCCGAGCAGGATCGCCGCGGTGCCGGAGCCGGGAATGCCCAGGGCCAGCATCGGCAAGAGCGCCGCGGTGCCGGAGGCATGCGCGGCCGTCTCGGGGGCGAACACGCCCTCGATGCGGCCCTTGCCGAAACTCCCGGGCTCCTTGGCGAAACGCTTGGCGAGGTTGTAGCCCATGAAGGAGGCCGCGATCGCGCCGCCCGGCGTGATGCCGAGCCAGCAGCCGATGAAGGAGGAGCGCAGCAGCGTCACCCAATATTTCGGCAGGTCCTTCCACACGCCGAGCACGACGCGCAGCGAGATGCTCGCCGCATGCCCGCGCAGCGCGAGGCGCTCCTCCATCGTCAGCAGGATCTCGCTGATGCCGAACAGGCCGATGACGGCGACGAGAAAGT
>RXJC01000326.1 GCA_003963435.1 Bradyrhizobiaceae bacterium
CGCCACGAAACCGTAGCGATCGCGCTCCAGCGACTTGCGCAGCGCCTTCATGTCCACCGTCAGGCTCTTCTCGGCGACCGCGACGTCACCGAGCGCCGTCAACCTGTCGATCCGGGCCGCGGTGGCGGACACGGCCGCAGCCGCAGCATCCGGCGAGCCGAACAGCGCCTTCTCGCAGCCGACGGCCACCGTATCGCCGGCGAGATCGTCCAGGCACGACAGCGCCGGCAGGCTGGAGATGACGGAGCCTTGCGCGCGCGCCTCGGTCGGCGCCTCCTGCCCCGCCGGTCCGTAGACACGCACGGTGGCAGCCCCCGCGATCGCGATCGACAGCAGCGTGATCACCGTCAGGGCGCCGTTGGCGACAGACCTCTCGGCGCGCAGCAGCGTGATCAGCAGGATCAATCCGAAGAATCCGGCCGCGGCCAGCGTCATCCACATCGGAAAGGCCGGCGAGCGCCAGATTTGGTCGAGCGAAGTGGCCCATGCCCAGTTCATGCGCGACGTCCCCTCACGCGAGCAGAGAGCGAATGGTCAAGCGAGCACCGCGAGTCGGCAACTGCCCCGGCTCACCCTGTGAAGGTGAAGCGGGCCTTTTAACGGCGGCAGGATGCAATTCCCTGATGGCACCAATGCGCGGCGTGCGTCAGCCTTCAGGAGCGCGAACTGGCTTCAGGAGAGCGCGAGCTGGCTTTCCTTGGCGACGCGTTCGAAGGCTTCGGTCGAGCTCTTGATCCGGTACTGGCAATCGTCGCCGTCGGTCGGCAGCAGACGGATGACCTCATACGAGCCGCTGGCGGCGGGGCGCGCGACGTTGCTGGCCGTGAACAATACGCGCGTTCCAATCGGGAATTTATGCTTCAACACCCTCTCCATCACTCAAACAACGCCTGCCTCGCCCATGGTCCCACTGCGACGGCCGGCCAGAAACCCAGGCGCTGTATAGCACGCGTCACGCCATTTTGGCCAGCGCCATGCCGGCATGGCAAACGCGCAAATTTCGCAGTCTTTTCAGAGCGATAGAGACGGAACCGGCGGGCCGATGATACCGTCGGCGCGGCGTATTCGGGCGGACCTGTCGCAGGCAGGTCGCAGCCCAGGGTTGATCCCATGCGCGGGTCGGCTTCCCCGGCACGGGCGCCGGCCGGCAGATTGCCGGCGGCCCCCGGCCAGCCGGTGATCAGGCGTCCTCGAACTTGGCGATGAGCAGCGTTTCGGCGAGCCCGTCGCGGGTCCATTCCTGGAACGCCGGCAGCGCCATCATGGTCTCCATATAGGCCTTGGTGTCCGGCGCGACCTCGATCGCGTAGGTGCGGAAGCGGTGCACGACCGGGGCGTACATCGCATCCGCCGCGCCGAAGCGGCCGAACAGGAACGGCCCTTTCGCGCCGTAACGCGCGCGGCATTCGCGCCAGATCTCCTCGATGCGCGCGACGTTGGCCTTGGCGTCCGCCGACAGCGCCACGGGACGGATCGGCCGATGCAGGTTCATGCCGCATTCGCTGCGCAGCGCCACGAAACCCGAATGCATCTCGGCGCACACGGAGCGGGCATACGCGCGCGCGGCGACGTCGTCCGGCCACAGCTTCACTTCCGGATAGCGCTCGGCGACGTATTCGATGATGGCGAGCGAATCCCACACCGTGACGTCGCCGTCGACCAGCACCGGCACCTTGCCGGCGCGGCTGAAGGACAGGATCTGCTCCTTGTCGGCGGGATTGTCGGTGTAGAGCGGGATCAGCGTCTCCACGAACGGGATGTCATTGGCGCGAAGCGCGAGCCAGGGCCGCATCGACCATGACGAGTAGTTCTTGTTGCCGATCGCGAGTTTCAGCGCAGCCATGTCACCAGTCCTTCCCGAGACGCGTTGAAGCGAGCCGCTTTTAACGCCATCGCCTGCCGCCAATCAATCGTTGCCGCCTGCTGCCATGCGTGGCAATCGTTCCGGCTTCCGAGGAGAGAGAGATGAGCAGGCATTGGGTCGACGTCACCGCGGTCGGCTTCTTCATCGTCGAATGGCTGGTCTATGCGCTGACGCTTGAGCATTCGGCCTACGGCCGCGACAGCCTGTCGGCGCGCATGAACCGCTATCGCGAAGTCTGGGTGCGCCGGCTGCTCGACCGCGACGCACGCATGGTCGACATGCAGATCATGGCTTCCTTGCAGAACGGCACCGCCTTCTTCGCCTCCACCAGCTTGATCGCGCTCGGTGGCGCGCTGGCGCTGCTGCACGCCACCAACGACGCCATCACGATCCTGAGCAAGCTGCCGGTCGATCTCAGCACCTCGCCGGCGATGTGGGAGCTGAAATGCGTCGGCCTCGTGCTGATTTGCGTCTATGCCTTCTTCAAGTTCGCCTGGTCCTATCGGCTGTTCAACTATGTCGCGATCCTGTTCGGCGGCATGCCGCCGGCCTCCCAGCGCGACACGCCGGAGGCTGAAGCCCACGTCATCCGCACCACGCGCCTGTTCGAATCCGCCGGCCGCCATTTCAACCGCGGCCAGCGCGCCTTCTTCTTCGCGCTCGGCTATCTCGGCTGGTTCGTCAGCCCCTGGGTGCTGTTCGTCACCACCGCAGCCGTGGTGGTCGTGACCTGGCGACGGCAGTTCGCCTCGAGCGCCTGGGCGGCAATGGCGCCGGAGGTTCTGGCTGGCGATGAGGGGATCAGGCGCGGTCATTGAGGCGCGTGTTCCGGACGAGCCGCTGCGCGAAACGCTGCGGCGCTGAGCCGGGACACGAGAGTGGTGGGTGGGACGCACGCTCTCTCCACGTCATTGCGAGCGCAGCGAAGCAATCCAGACTGTCTCTGCGGAGGGACTCTGGATTGCTTCGTCGCAAGGGCTCCTCGCAATGACGGAGTTTGACGCACGGGCATCGCTCGTCCCGCTACATCTCGCTTGCAGATGAGATCGCCCCTCTTGGTGAGCCGGGATGGGCAACAAATACGCCAAAACAGTTCGGTACAGTAGAATATTTTGCGACAGTGGATTGACAGAGAGCGACACAGGCACGGTCGCGCAGCCCGGATGGAGAGCTACCCGCCAAAATCCCGCGGGCTGAACGGCAGATCCAGCACCTTCCATTCCTCGTAGAGATTGGGCGGCAGCATCTTGTAGGGCTGGCAATTCTGAAGCGCGCTCATCGCGGACTTCATGAGCGCCACGCCCTTGGCGGACGGCGGCGCCTCGATCAGGATCGGCTCGCGCGCCAGCGTGCCGTCGGTCGCGAACACCGTGCGCAGCTTGATGTGAACGTTGTCGGTCGGGCTGAGGGTAGCCGGCAATTTCGCACAGCTGCGCAAATGACGGCGCAGCTCGGCGACGATCTCGGGCGGCAGCTTGGCGCCGATCGAATCCTTGGCATCGCCGCCATCGTCCTTGGGAGCGTCTTTCGGCAGCGACACCGGCAGTTCGGGCGGCAGGCCCAGCATGACGCCGTATTTGACGGTGACGTCGGGCTGCGGCGCCTGATAGGCCGGCGGCGGCGCGGCCTGTGGCTGCGGCTCCGCTTGTGATGGCGGCGGCTGCATCGGCTGCGGCATCGCCTGAGGTGGCGGCTGGGACTGCTGCTGCTGCGGCGGCGGCGGCTGAGGTTGCGGCTGAGGCTGCACGTTGGCCTCGCGCGGCTTCGGCGCCTCCGTGGGTTGCGGCTGTCTCTGCGCCGGCTCGGGCGAGGCCCGCGGTGTTGGCGATGGTGCGGCCGCCTGCTGCTTGGCCGCGGGCTTTGGCGCCGTGTCCGGCTTGTCCTTGTCGGTGAAATCCAGCTTCGGCAGTCTCAGATCTGGCTTCGGCTCGGGCGGCTTCTCCTTCGCCTCTTCCTGAGCTTTCTCTTCTGCCTTGGCCTCCTCCTGCTTCACCTGCTCCGGCGTGACGATGTCGACCGTGACGGTTTCAGGCGGCTGGCTGCGAAACGGATGGACTTCGCTGATCACGATGATCAGCGCCACCAGCGTCAGATGCGCGAGCGCCGACGCCGCGATATCCGTCCGTATGAAAGTCCGCAGTTCCATCGCCCGATCTTGGATTGCCGCCCTGCTGTTAGCATACCGCGGTCTCCCCTCAATCCCATTTCGGGGCGAAGCCGAAGTCGGTCAGGCGGCCCTTCGGATTGGCGAGCCCGGCGATCTGGCTCATCTCGTCCGCCGACAGCTCGAAATCGAAGATCTCGATGTTTTCAGACAGGCGCTCGATGCGCGAGGTGCGCGGGATCGCAGCGACATTCTGTTGCACCAGCCAGCGCAGGCAGACCTGAGCGGGCGACTTGTGATGGGCGCGCCCGATCTCCGCCAGCGTCTGGTCGGTCTTGATGCGCCCCTTGGCGATCGGGCTGTAGGCGACGAGGGCAAGGCCATGCTGATCGCAGGCCGCCCTCACCTTCGCCTGGTCGAGATAAGGGTGGTATTCGACCTGGTTGCAGACCAGCGGCTCCGGCGATAGCGCCACGGCCTGTTCGAGCAACGCCACCGTGAAATTGGAGACGCC
>RXJC01000339.1 GCA_003963435.1 Bradyrhizobiaceae bacterium
GACGCGCTTGGCACATATCTCATCGAACAGGGCCACAAGGTCGCGGTGCTCGCGGTCGACCCGTCCTCGGCGCGCAGTGGCGGCTCGATCCTCGGCGACAAGACGCGGATGGCGCGGCTGTCGGCCTCGGACCATGCCTTCATCCGGCCCTCACCGTCCTCGGGTACGCTCGGCGGGGTCGCGGCGAAGACACGCGAGGCGATGCTGCTGTGCGAGGCCGCCGGCTTCGGCGTCGTGCTGGTGGAGACCGTCGGCATCGGCCAGTCCGAGACCGCCGTCTGCGACATGACCGATTTCTTCCTCGCCCTGATGCTGCCGGGCGGCGGCGACGAATTGCAGGGCATCAAGAAGGGCCTCGTCGAGCTCGCCGACATGATCGCGATCAACAAGGCCGACGGCGACAATCTCAAGCGCGCCAAAATCACCGCTGCCGACTATCGCGGCGCGCTGCACATTCTGGCTCCGCGATCCGAGCACTGGCATCCGCCGGTCGAGACTTATTCGGCACTGACCGGGGACGGCATAGCAAAACTCTGGCAGAAGGTTCTGGATCACCGCACGGCGATGAATGCATCCGGCGAATTCGCGGCACGCCGGCGTGAGCAGCAGGTGAAATGGATGTGGTCGATGCTGGAGCAGCGCATGCTGGCGCGGCTGCGCAGCGAGGCATCGGTGCGGATCAAGGTCCGGAAGATCGAGACCGAGGTCGCCGAAGGCCATCTCACGCCGGCGCTCGCCGCCGAGCAGATCCTGGAGTTGCTGCAATGAGCGACAAGCTCCGCGTTCTCCTCACCGGCTTCGGCCCCTTTCCCGGCGCGCCGCATAATCCGACCCAGCCGCTGGTGGCGCGGCTGGCGCAGCTGCGCCGGCCGGCACTCGATGATGTCGCGATCTCCAGCCACATCTTCCCGGTGACCTATGCCGCGGTCGACCGGCAATTGCCTGAGGTGCTGGCGAAAGTGAAGCCGGATGCGCTGTTGATGTTTGGCCTCGCTGCACGCACGCCTTATCTGCGCATCGAAACCCGCGCGCGCAATGCCGTCACCATGCTCTGGCCCGATGCCGCCAACACCCGCTCGAGCAAGCGCGGCATCGCCGGCCGTGCGGACGCGATGACGTTCGGCCCGCACACGGCAAGGCTGCTGCGCGCGGCGCGCCTCACCGGCATCGACGCGCGCCCCTCGCGCGATGCCGGCGCTTATCTCTGCAACTACTTAAGCTGGCGCGCGATCGAGAACGTGAGGGCGGGCGGGCCGAAGCTGGCGGCGTTCATCCACATTCCCCTGCTCGCGCGCAGCGGCGCCGCGCGTCGCAAGGGCGCAGCCCGGATCACGCTGGAGGAGCTGGTGGATGCTGGCGAAGCCATGCTGATGGAGATGGTGGGGATGGCGAGGAAAGCGCGGACCACACAGGTTTCGTAGGGTGGATTAGCGCAGCGTAATCCACCATCTTGGCTTCATCAAATACCGTGGTCGCGGTGACATGGTGGGTTACGCCCCGCGGACTGCGCTTCGCGCAGCCGCGGGACTAACCCACCACCCTACGGCAGCGCTTTGCGGTAAACATTTAACCCTACCGTGAACAATCCCCGCGCCCTCGCCTGCCCTGCGCTACCTAGTCCTCGCGGACCCCCGCGTCCGCCGGAGGACGCGTCATGGACCTCAATCGCCGCCACCTCATCGAAGCTTCCACCGCCGGCATCGCCGGCGCGCTCGCCATGCCGGCCGACGCCGCGCGTGCTGCGCCGCTAACGTCCCTGCTCGGCCGCGACGCCACGCAATACGGCGTGCGGCCCGGCAGCAGCGAGGATCAGACCCGCACGCTGCAACGCGCGATCGACGAGGCCGCGCGGGCGCAGATGCCGCTGGCGCTTCCGCCGGGCGTGTATCGCGCCGGCGGGCTGCGGCTGGCGGCCGGCGCACAATTGATCGGCGTGCGTGGCGCGACGAAGATTCTCTTCACCGGAGGCACCTCGGCGATCCAGAGCGACGGTTCTGACTCCATCGGCCTCACCGGCATCACCTTCGACGGCGGCAGCATTCCGCTGCCGGCCCGCCGCGGGCTGATCCACGTGCTCGGCGGACGCGACGTCCGCATCGTCGATTGCGAGATCACGAACTCGGGCGGCAGCGGCATCTGGCTCGAGCAGGTGCCGGCAACATCTTCACCGCCATCGCGGTGACCGCGGTGGTGTCGTTCGACGCCAAAGGCCTCAGCGTCTGCCGCAACACGATACTCGGCACCAACGACAACGGCATCGAGATCCTGCGCACCGCGATCGGGGACGACGGCACGCTGATTGCCGACAACCGCATCGAGAACATCAAGGCCGGCCCCGGCGGCTCCGGCCAGTACGGCAACGCCATCAACGCCTTCCGCGCCGGCAATGTGATCGTGCGCGGCAACCGCATCAGGAACTGCGACTACTCGGCCGTGCGCGGCAACTCCGCCTCGAATATCCAGATATCAGGCAACAGCGTCAGCGACGTGCGCGAGGTCGCGCTCTATTCCGAGTTCGCATTCGAAGCCGCGGTGATCGCCAACAACACGGTGGACGGCGCGGCCGTCGGCGTCTCCGTCTGCAATTTCAACGAGGGCGGCCGCATCGCGGTGGTCCAGGGCAACATCATCCGCAACCTGATCCCGAAGCGGCCGATCGGCACCGCGCCGGACGACGACGCCGGCGTCGGCATCTACGTCGAGGCCGACACGTCGGTGACCGGCAATGTGATCGAGAACGCGCCGTCCTACGGCATCGTCGCCGGCTGGGGCAAATACCTGCGCGACGTCGCCGTCACGGGCAACGTGATCCGCAGGGCCCTGGCGGGGATCGGCGTCTCCGTCGTGCCGGGCGCCGGCATTGCGCTGGTCAACAACAACATGATCTCGGAGACCCCGCGCGGCGCCGTGGTCGGCCTCGATCACGCGCGCGCCGTGACCTCGGATCTGTCAGCCGACGGCGCGCAGCGATTTGCGCAGGTGGTGCTCGGCGGGAATGCAGTGCGGCGCTAAGGCCGCCCCTCACCTCCGGCGGCCAGGCGCTAGAACGCGTTCCTGAGCAGCGGGTACTTGGCTTCCAGGCCGTCGAGGCTGAAGGTGAATTCGACGACGCGCTCGGGGGCCGCAACGATCTCCTCGGCGGGCGGGGCGAATTGCGGCAGGAGCGCTGCCATCGCAGCCGGTGCGGTCTTCGGGGGCTTGGCGGCAGGCATCGCGAGCGGCGGCCTGACTTCCGGGGCGACGAACGACGTCACGGCGGCAGGCGCAAGGGGTGACCTCACCGCAGGTGCGGTGAGCGGCGCCCTCGCAGCGGGAGCCTTGAGCGGCGGCATCTCGGCGGGCGCGGTGAACGAGGCTGCCGCGGCGGGCGCCGGTACCGCGTGCGGAGCGATCGAGGCTTCGGTGATCTCCGCGAAAATGCCCGGCTGCGGATCGAGCCCGACCGGCACGGCGGTCTCAGGGACAATGTGGACGGCCTTTGGCTGCAGGGTCTT
>RXJC01000282.1 GCA_003963435.1 Bradyrhizobiaceae bacterium
GGTGAGATCGGCCTCGCCCCAAGGCGTGGTGTCAATCACCAGGCGGTCGCCGCCGGCCTTTGCGGTGAAGTGCTGGACGGTGGATTTGGAGGTCGGCAAGGAGAGATCCGGCGTCCAATCGATCGGCTTGTCGGTCATGTCATGGTTGTCCCGCAGTTGCGACCGATGGATCGGCCATCGGCGGGACGATCTGAGCACACCGTGCGCGCGCAGCTTTGCGCGAAATCAATCCGATCCCATTGGCAATCCACCCACGGGGAACTTTGCGGCACGTCAAGGCAGTCCGGCCCGAGCCAGCGAATAATTCGCACTCTGTCTCTGATCCGGGAGCAACATCATGAGCACGTCCACCGGTGTGACTGCGTTGGATCATTCGGCCCAGGAAACAAATGTCTGGCTCAAGGCCATTGACGAGCAGCTGGCCCTGGAAAACCGTCATCAAGCCTACAATGCATTACGGGCCGTCCTGCATGCGTTGCGCGATCGCATGCCGCCGGAGGTCGCCGTCAAGCTCGGGGCGCAACTGCCGATCCTGGTGCGCGGCATCTACTACGAAGGCTGGCATATGGCGGCAACGCCGACAAAGGAACGGCATATCGAGGAATTTGCGGCCCATGTCGCCAGGGAGCTTCCACCGCAGTTCCCAATGAGCGCGCTCGCCGCAGCCCGCGCCGTTTACGAAGTGCTGTGGGAAAAGCTCGATCCCGGCGAATTCGAGAAGCTGATGGCCCATCTTCCGGCGCCACTCAGAAACCTCCAGGGCTGACCAGACGCTGGCCCCGCCCTCACCGCGGCGGCTCAGTTGCCGAGCTAGGAGGAAACATCATGCGGCTCCTGTCCAGCGCTTTTGCCGACCGATCGGCTATTCCGCAGCGCTTCACCTGCGACGGCGAGAACTTGTCCCCGCCCCTGCAATGGTCAGATGCGCCCGAGGAAACCTGCAGTTTCGTGCTGCTCTGCGACGATCCCGACGCGCCCGGCGGCACTTGGCACCATTGGGCGGTCTACGACATTCCGCCTGACCAAAGCGGCCTTGTGGACAATGCCGCTCAGAAAGCCAGGCTGAAGCAGGCGACCAACGATTTCCGGAAGGTTGGCTATGGGGGACCATGTCCACCGCCCGGACACGGCGTCCACCATTATCGCTTTCGGCTCCTTGCCCTCTCGACGGATCATCTTCGTGTCCCGGCGAAGGCATCCTGCCTCGACGTCGAACGCGAGGCGCGCAAGCTCGCCCTTGCCGAAGCCACTCTCGTCGGCACGTATCACAGATAAGAACGCCGCGGGGATCTGCTCATGACGAACATCATGGTGGCGACGGACGGATCGGGCGGCGCGTGCCGCGCAACCGATATGGCAGCGGAGCTTGCCAAGGCGTTGGCATGCGATCTCCTGATCGTGACAGTCGCCGATCGACTCCTGGAAGAAGAGGCTCGGCAACTTCCGCATAGCGGAGCCACCCCCGGTGACCTGTTGGAGGCCTTGACGGGCCAGACCCTCAAGGCCGCGGAGGCCCGTGCACGCAAAATCGGCCCGCCCCGGATTGAGGTTCGGACCTGTTGGGGTGACGTCACCCAATCGCTGATCGATCTGGCCGCCCAGACGTCGAGCAGGAT
The DNA here is from genome assembly GCA_003963435.1 of Bradyrhizobiaceae bacterium. Lineage (GTDB taxonomy): Bacteria > Pseudomonadota > Alphaproteobacteria > Rhizobiales > Xanthobacteraceae > Bradyrhizobium. Next base: position 1,617 of record RXJC01000282.1, read on the forward strand.
GATCGTCGTGGGCCGGCGCGGACGCGGCCAGCTGGCAGGCTTACTGCTCGGCAGCGTCTCTCAAAAACTCGTCAGCCTCGCTCCCTGCGCCGTGGTGGTTGTTCCCTAAAGTCCGAGCGGCCGCAGACCGCGCAGGAGTTTTGAGCCAAATCGCAAGGATTGCGCCCGGAATGATCTTTCGCCAACGTGCACTTTCAAAGGTCTACCAGCTGATCGAGCCCGGCCCCGTCGTCCTGCTGACAACGGCAGGCCGCGAGCACCCCGATGTCATGACCATGTCATGGCATATGATGGTGGAGTTTGAACCGCCGCTCATCGCCTGCATCGTCAGCGAAGCCAATTTCAGCTTCGCCGCTCTCCGCTCAACTGGAGAGGCCGTGATTGCGATTCCCCCGCACAAGCTGGCTGACACGGTCGCCAGGGTCGGCAATTGCTCGGGCCGCAATCGCGATAAATTCAAGCGCTTCGGGCTGACTCCTCTGCCGGCGACCCTGGTCGGCGCCCCTCTGATCAGGGAATGCTTCTGCAATCTCGAATGTCGCGTGACGGACACCAGCATGGTGCCGCGCTACAATCTGTTCGTTCTCGAGGTCCTGCGCGCATGGATCGACCCCGCCCAGAAGAACCCCAAGACGCTTCATCACCGTGGATACGGCTCCTTCACCGTCGACGGCGCGACAATCAAGACGAAGTCAAAGATGAGATAGGCCTGCGATCCAGAAGGCCGATCGCCCGAACAACTCCTGGTGCGGGGAGCGATGCTTCAGCGGTACCAGCAATGACCGCGCCGGCAGACGCGATGGTGCGGATAGATCCAGTGCGGGCCCCAACAGGACCGATACCAATGGTATCCGGTCTCGCCCAAACGGTAGCAGCCGGCCATCGCACTCGTGGGCGCTACAGCGCCGATCGCGACGATCCCCGCGACGGCGGCAAACATGGCAAATTTTCGCATCGTGTTCTCCTCGAAGAGTCCGGAGGCGATGTATTTGCCTCTACCAACCGATCATGCGCGTTGAGTTAAATCAACGCAGGAGAAAGCCTTGCCGCGGCCTCGCTCATCGCCGCTTCGACCGAGGCGGCCCGGGAGTTCGGCGACGAGGCGCCATCCGGTCACCCCGTAGCGCGGCCAAACGAAGGGGCAAGATTGGAGCGGGTGAAGGGAATCGAACCCTCGTATTCAGCTTGGAAGGCTGCTGCTCTACCATTGAGCTACACCCGCATCAGGGGCTCCCTAACACGGCCGGGCGGCGGTCTCAACTGCTTCAGGACGCCGCTTTGCGGCATCTTCCGAGCCTAGCGAGCCGAACGGGTTCCAGCGGGACCGCCGCCCCTTAACAGCGGCGGCAAGGCCGCCTATATTGAGGTCTTCCGAAACCAACGAAAGGCGGTTTTGGAGTCTTTGTTTTTGCGCGTTAATCTGGCGAAATTGTCCAACAAGCTTTTTGTTGTTTTTTCTAAGCTATTGAAAAAATTGTCCAAACGCTCAATTCCGCTTTCCAGAATTGTCTTGAACCGCTACCTCCACGCAGAGGTGCACTGAAGGCGTAACGCACGCGGGGCACAGCCCAGCCTTTTTTGCGATCGAATGAGCCTGCTTAGCGCGCTCGGGATCGATGACGGCATAACGACCTTTTCAATCTGGCGCGCAAGACATGCTATTCACGGCGCGACCACCCGAAACCAATCCCGCATGGTCTGCTTGATCCTAGCCAATTCCTCTTCTGGGATAGTGCTCATATGGCAGATCGTATTCCGGAGATGGACCAGCAGGCGAGCCTCTTGGATAAGGCCTTTGTCGCGGATCAGGTCGTCGAAACCTTCCTTCCACCTCTCATCGATGGTTTTGAGAAGCTGCGGTAGTGTCATAAGTGCGGACTTGTCGCGCGAGCCGAGCGACATCCAGCTTTTGACCTCCTCCTTGGCTTCCATATCCCGAACTTCCTTCTGCACATCGCCGGGCACCAGATCGAACCAGTTTGCGACCGTACCTTCCTTCGAGAGTACATCGACGATCATTTCTCGCAGATAGTCCTCGAAGACGAAGAAAAGCTTATAGGCCAATGAGGCATCAACCGCTTTACGCACGCTATCCGGAGCCAACAGCGCAAGGTCGATCTCGTCAGATAGTGTTAGCGTCTCCTTCGGCACCACATGATCGATCTTGGCAACGGTCTTTTCGGCCGTCTGCCCGAGCATCATGAACAGCGAGGCGGTGGAATCGACGCTCATTGGAAGGTCTTGCGGATAGCATTGAAGATGTTGAGGTAGGTTTCTTCACTCGCGTTCGATGGAAGGACGACCTGAATATTGTAGACGAACTCAGTGCGCAGACCCTTGATGACCTTGCGGCTGCCATTGCCGTTCTGCTCCTCGCCTTCGCCATCCGGGGCTTTTGGCAGTGGGTCTTTCTTGTCTTCCTTTCTTGTAGGTTCAGCTTTGAAATCGCCAAGCTTGGCCACGGCGGCGAAAGTGCTTGCAATGCGGCTGGTCATATCCTCGTCAGTACCAGCCACCTGAGAGATCAGGTTGCGCAACTTCTCACCGGTGTGCGTGTGGGCCTCCTCATCGGCATCAAATAACGGGCCATAGGCTTTGCGCACGCCGTTTGCGATAGCGGTTTGCCGTACCTTCTCAGATCCCTTTAGAAGGCTATAGCTCGGCGTCGGCGTGTTGCCGCTATCAATGAATTCTAGGTTACGCAGAAACGGGATCAGCGGCCGGTCATTAGTATTTTTCAGCCCAATCGTGTTTTGCAAAAAAGCGTGGGTAAACGAGTCTGGGACTTTAGCAGTGGCGATTTTTTCGAAGAGGACGGGGACGTTTTTATTGCTACTTAAATACGGCAACTGGACCGGCATGAATGGTGCTCCTCAGCGAATCAGCCCACGCCAAGGTAGCATGGTCGGTTGCCGTCAATCGCATAAAGAGGCCTGCATCCCACTATTTCACACCTCTCCCTTGGGTTTGGTGTACCCTTGTTGCTGTCCCCACCGCAGAAATTCGGACATCTCGCGGGTCTCCTCCCCAAAGTTCTCGTAGAACTTTGTTAGTGCCCGCCAGAGCATTATCAAAGCTTCAAAATTCACGATGTCGCGCGGCCCTTGGTCATGATTATGCTTCAGCCAATCGCGCGTCTCATTGAGAAAGGTGGTCCATTCCTTCTCGTTCTCAAACTCCTCGGGGCGCCTAGCTCTGATCTTCCCGAACAGGTGATTGGCAGTAGGCTCAGGTAGTTGGCCTTCAGCGGCAGCGGCAAGCGTGATCGCGCATTCCCACTCGCCCGCATGAAAGAGCCGAATAGCGGTTTCAATCTGCCTCCGCGCGGCGTCCTTCTTCGTAGACTGCCGAGCCTTGATTCCCTTCGGCAGCTTTCCCGGCCCGTCGCTGTCATCGACCTCAATCAAAAGCACACCTTTGCGGCACTCTCCGCACGCAGCACATCAGTCTCGCGCGCGATCCTGCATGCCGGCATTCTCGCGCGAAGCGCGCGCGGGCAATGGTTGTTTTGCAATTTCAAACTGAAGAAAATGAGCATTGATTTCAAACGATAATTTCCTGAATTTGTCCAAGCAAAAAAACTTTGGACAATTTCTTGAATACCTCAATGATATCAACTATGTTTTCTAGATCACAAACAACGAAAGGAGGTGATCCAGTGTCTTTTACCAAGCGCTGTCACCTCGCTGGGATCGCCCGCTAAGCTCTGAATAAGGGCCTGGCATCGGGGCGCTCTCAGCCCTGGACCAGCGAGCAAGAATCGGGCGCGACGGGGCCTCCCCGCCGCGCCTTTTTTGTCGCGCACGGCTCAGGCCGGCGGCTCGCCCGCCAGCACCTCGCGAATCTTCTCCGACAGCTCCGACTTCCGGTAGGGCTTGCCGAGCAACGCCACGCCGGGATCGAGATGGCCTTCGTGCACGATGGCATCGTCGGTGTAGCCGGAGGTGTAGAGCACTTTCACGCCCGGCCGCCGCAGCCGCACCGCGTCGGCCAATTCCCGCCCGTTCATGCCGCCGGGCATGATGATGTCGGTGAACAGCAGATCGAATTTGGCGCCCTGGTCGACCAGCGCCAGCGCCGATGCGCCGTCGCTGGCCACGAGCGTGCGGTAGCCGAGGCTGCCGAGCTGGGCGATGACATAGCCCTGCACCAGCGGATCGTCCTCGACCACGAGGATCGTCTCGTGTCCGCGTGTCCTGGCGAGCGGCTGCACCGGCGCCGTCCTGGCCGTCGCCTCGCCTTTCGATCGCGGCAGGAACAGCCGCACCACCGTGCCGCGCCCCTCCTCGCTCTCGACGGCGACGGTGCCGCCGGTCTGCTTGGCAAAGCCATAGACCATGCTGAGCCCGAGCCCGGTGCCGCGACCGACGCCCTTGGTGGTGAAGAACGGCTCGAACACACGCTCGCGGATGTCGGCCGGAATGCCGTGGCCGGTGTCGGTGACGGCGACCATCACGAAGGCGCCGCGCACGCCGTCGCTGTCGCCGCCCGTGCCTTCGAGCTCGCGGTTCGCGGTCTCCAGCGTCAGCCGGCCGCCACCCGGCATCGCGTCGCGTGCGTTGACGGCGAGATTGACGATCGCGGAGGACAGCTGCGAGGGATCGGCCATCGCGGACCAGGCGTCGTCGGCGAGCTGCGTCTCGATCTCGATGTGCTCGCCGAGGATCGGCTTGAGCAGTCTTGCGGTCTCGACCACGAGAGCGTTGACGTCGATCTCGCGTGGCTCCAGCGGCTGACGCCGCGCAAAGGTCAGGAGCTGCGAGGTGATCTCCGCGCCGCGCGCGGCCGCATCGTCGATCAGCTGCGCGATCGCGGAGAGCTCGGGCTTGTCCGCAAGCCCCTCCCGGATGATCTCGATGGTGCCGGTGATGACCGTGAGCACATTGTTGAAATCGTGCGCGACGCCGCCGGTGAGCTGGCCGATCGCGTCCATCTTCTGGGCTTGACGCAGCCGCTCCTCGGTCTCGTGCTGCGCGGTGAGATCGGTCGCGGAGCCGCGGTAGCCTGTGAAGCGTCCCTCGGCGTCGAAGACCGGCTTGCCGTTGACGCTGAAATGATGCATCCGCCCAGTGGTGTCGCGCCCGCGATACTCGAACTTGCGGAACGGCTCGTGACGGTCCAGCATCGCCAGGTGCGCGCGCCATTTCTCCGACTCGGTCTCGCGGTCGAGCGCGGTATCGATGCGGCGCGTACCGAGCCGCACCTTGGGATCCATGCCGAAGGCGATCACCCGGTCGGAGAGGTAGGTGAACCGGTGGTCCGGCCCGGTCTCCCAGAACCAGTCGGACGCGGTCTCGGCATAGTCGCGGAAACGCTCTTCGCTCGCCCGCGCGTCCGCTTCGGCGCGCCGGCGGATGGTCAGGTCGCGCTCGAGATTGGCATTGGCCTCGCGCAGCTCGCCATAGGCCCGCTCGAGGTTCGCGCACATGGCGTTGAAGGCCTCGATCACCTTGTCCAGCTCGTCGGCATGGGAAGGCGGGCGGCGCTCCAGGCGCAACGGCGGCGACGGCCGCGTCAGGCTGTATTTGCTGACGAACTCGGCGATGGTGACCAGATGCCGCGTCACCAGCAGATGGAACATGTAGATGATGAACAGCGAGACGAGGAACGTCTTCGCCGCCTGGCTGGCCAGGATGATCAGAGCCCGGTTCAGCAGATGCTGGTAGACGGCGGTCAGCGTGGCCTCGACGTGAAGCACGCCGATCTCGCGTATGTTCCCTTGCACGGTAGTGTTCAAGGGATAGTCGCGCGTCACGACTGAGCGGGTGCTCGGCTCGCCGACCGCAAGGCGGATCGGATTGGGACGATCGGCAATCTCGCGCACCTCGACGGCGCGGATGTCGGGCAGCCGCAGGATGCCGTCGAGCTGGAGCTTGAGCTGGTGCTGGTCGAGATTCCACAGGCTTTCGCCGAGACTGCCGGTGGTGCTGCGCCCGATCTCGTCGAGCCGAGTCTCGATCAGGCCGACCTCGCGATCATAGTCGAGATAGAGCTGGAGCGCCGTCAGCGTCAGCGTCACGACCGAAGAGAACAGCAGCACGGCGGCGAGGAGCCGCGGCCCGACGCCGCTGCTCCACCATTTGAAGAGCCGCGACAACATCAATGCCAACATCGAAGGCGCGAGCGCAGCACCGGTGCCGGTGAGACCTGGCTTCGCAGCCGCCGGCGCGATGGCGCGGCTGCGCTTGGGGTCCTCCTTGCCTGCGTTGGCCATGCACCAAGTCCCCCGGAAATGGCGGCTCCCTGCTCCGGTCCTCAGGCTGCAGTCCCGAGCAGTTCAACAGTCGAGACGCCTGCCTCGTCACCCGATGCGCAATCACCCCTTCCGCCGGTGGTCGCCTCGAGGTCGGCGGGTCATGTCTTGCGCCCGGCAGCAGATTGCCGCGCAAACTACCACTCCACGTGATAGAATGACATCGGTGAGAGTCCGGAAGTCGCTCGCATGGCGGGCGAGCGGTATTCGTTGCGGCCTGCGGGCGCCACTCCCGGTAGATCGGCCGGGTGTCGGAATCCTGGGGTAGCAATGCACGACCGAAGGAGACGCCTGATGTGGCGGCTAGCCGTCGCCTGCCTGTCGCTGCTCGTAGCCGCTCCCACGCAGGCGCAGGACACGATCCGGCTGGCGCGCATCGCCGACATCCCCGATCAATATGTCGGCGGCGAGCTGCTGCGGGCGGTCTATGCCAAGCTGAACATCAGGCTGGAGTTCGAGGACGTCCCCGGCAAGCGCGCGCTCGCGCTGTCGAGCGCCGGCGAGGTCGACGGCGAGATCCAGCGGATCGGCGCACTCTCGCGCGACTACCCGACGCTGATCCAGGTCACGCCGGCGATCAACTACATCGAGCCGGCGGTGTTCGCGACCAAGCTCCGGTTCGAGGTGGCCGGCTGGGATTCAATCAGGGATTACAGCATCGGCATCGTCCGCGGCGTCGGCTCCTCGGAAGCGGGCACGCGCGGCATGGCCCGCGTCACGGCGACCACCGGCCTCGACAACATGGTCAGGATGCTCGACGCCGACCGTTTCGACGTGATGGTCACCGACCTCTTCAGCGGACTCGTCGCGGTGAGTAAACTCAATCTGCAGTCCAGGATCTACCCGCTCTCGCCGCCGCTCGAGCGCATCTACATTTATCATTACCTGCATGAGCGCCATCGCGATCTGGTGCCGAAAGTGGGCAAGGTGATCGCCGAGATGGAGGCGAGCGGCGAGCTGGCGGCGCTGCGCGAGGCGCTGGTCAAGCAGGTCTTGGACAAGCAGGTCTTGGACAAGTAAATCTTGGACGCGCAATGACGTCAGCCGGCGCGAAGCCGCTCGCGCAACGCCACCGCTGCGATCAGCATGCCGACGCACCAGGCCACGACCGCGCGGTGAGGCTCCCCGCCGAGCAGCACGGTGAAGATGCTCGTCACCAGGCACGGCACGATGGCCTTGGCGGTCCGGCTCGTCAGCGCGAGCAGGAACGGCATCGCCGCGATCGCTATTTGCAGGACGTCCATTTCAGAAGCTGCGTCGAGAGGCTTCAGAAGCCGAAGATACCGAGCACGCGCGGGCGCTTGCCGCGCCGGCTTTCCACGATGCGCTCGCCGCCGTTCTCGGCCGAGCTGCCGTAATAACGGTGATGGCCGCTTTGGTCGTGCAGATCGGCCGTCTCCAACGGTCCGGCCCGACGCGCGTCGCAGATGATCTTGCAAACCGTCTTTAACGTGTGACCCGACATTGCCGCCTCCAGCGAAATCTTGTTGTTGTGGTCATCAGTCGCGACCGGTTCCGGCGGCGTTCACACGGCACGGGCGCAATCGGGTTTCAGGACGGTTTCGTCGCTTGCGATCCGCGCAATATTTTGCTTCGGGAATGTCGGCACCGCCTGAGGTGCGACGTCCTTGGGATTTGTGCAGAAAAACAACGAGGTGACGATGCTGTACGCCATCCTGGCCTACCACGTGGAAGACGAGCTCTTGGCCTGGACGCCGGAGCAGGACGCCGCAGTCGTGGCCAAAGTCATCGAGGTCCAGGCGCCGTTGCGGGCCAGCGGGCAGTTCGGGCCCGCCGCCCGCCTGGATGAGACCCGAAAGGCCCGCACCTTGCGAGGTCCCGGCGCGGGCGTGGTGCTGGACGGCCCGTTTGCCGAGACCAAGGAGCAGCTTCTGGGCTTCCACTTGATGCAATGCGCCAGTGAGGAGGAGGCGATCGCGGCGGCGCGGAAGCTGCGTACGGTCAACCCGACCGCGGTCTACGAAATCCGCCCGGTCAAGCTTTTCGTGCCGGCCGATGGGTTCGGCGCGACGTCCGGGTGAGGCTCGGCCTCACGCTTCGCTCCGTGTGCCGTAGAAGCGCTGGATCACCAAGCCGCCGAAGGCGATGAACCAGACGAACGGTGCGATCCCCGGCGCGAACGCCGCCACGATCGTGCCGGGGATGAACACAGCAAGCGGAAACAGCGAAGCCACGAGCTCCTGCCGCCAGCCGCCGAGGATGGTCCACCACAGCCAGGCATTGAGGCCGGCGATCGCGCTGAGATGCACGCCGTACAGCACCGCGACCGCGTTGCTCATGCCGTAATTGGTGTAGAGGCCGTTGGTGACCGGCAGCAGCACGATCGAGAGCAGGAAGAACAGGTTGAGGATCACGGCGCCGCGGCTGCCGACCGGCTGGCGCGCCAGCCGCCGGTGATGGCTGATCCAGAACACGCCGGCGATGATGAAGCTGAGCGCGAAGCCGGCGAGCTTGCCGGAATAGACATGGGCGAGGTCGCTCCAGCCGGGGGAGCTGGTGAACACCGCGGCCTTCGGCAGATCGTAGGCCAAAAGCGTCATGGCCACACCGAAAATGGTGTTGCTGAGCGATTCCAGCCGCCGCATCTCGAACTGGTCGGGCTTGAGCTCGGTCATGCCGGATGCACTTTCGGACTGGAACCTCGGGCCGTCTTTCCCCCTAAATCCTAAAGCCGGCTTCGTCCAGCCGCATTGCGATTCGCGGTGGGATCGCCGACTCTCGCCCTTTCACCGGGGCGATTCGTGGCAACATATCTGGACACGCTCAATGCGGAGCAGCGCCGCGCCGTCGAGCATGGCGTGGCCGAGGGTGCGACCGTGGGCGCCCCCCTGCTCGTCATTGCCGGCGCCGGTTCCGGCAAGACCAACACGCTGGCCCACCGCGTCGCGCATCTGATCGTCGCAGGCAGCGACCCGCGCCGCATCCTCTTGATGACGTTCTCCCGCCGCGCCGCTGCCGAAATGGCCGGCCGGGTCGAGCGCATCGCCCGCAAGGTGCTGGGCGAGAACAATGCCGCGATCATGCGCGACGCCCTCACCTGGGCCGGCACGTTTCACGGCATCGGCGCGCGCCTCTTGCGCGAATATGCCGAGCGGATCGGCGTCGATCCCGCCTTCACCATCCACGACCGCGAGGATTCCGCCGACCTGATGAATCTGGTGCGGCACGAGCGCGGCCTGTCGAAGACGGAGAGCCGCTTTCCGGCCAAGGGCACGTGTCTCTCGATCTACTCGCGATGCGTCAATGCCGAGATGGAGATCGAGAGGGTGCTGGGGCAGCACTATCCCTGGTGCGCGGGGTGGGCAGCCGAGCTGAAAGGCCTGTTCGCGGCTTATGTCGAGGCCAAGCAGGCCCAGCACGTGCTCGATTACGACGACCTCCTGCTCTACTGGTCGCAGATGATGAGCGATCCGCTGATCGCCGAAGAAATCGGCGGCCGCTTCGATCACGTGCTGGTCGACGAATACCAGGACACCAACCGCCTTCAATCCTCGATCCTCCTGGCGCTGAAGCCGGACGGACGCGGGCTCACCGTGGTCGGCGACGACGCCCAATCGATCTATTCGTTTCGCGCCGCCACCGTGCGCAACATCCTGGAGTTTCCGCAGAGTTTTTCGCCGCGCGCGGAGATGATCACGCTCGACCGCAATTACCGCTCGACGCAAGCCGTGCTGGCGGCGGCGAACGGCGTCATCGGCCTTGCCCGCGAACGTTTCACCAAGAACCTCTGGACCGACCGCACCTCCGGGCGGAAGCCCCAGCTCGTGACCGTGCACGACGAAGCCGACCAGGCGCGTTACATCGTCGAGGAGGTGCTGGCGAACCGCGAGCAAGGCGCGCTGCTCAAGCACCAGGCGGTGCTGTTCCGGACCTCCTCGCATTCCGGCCCGCTCGAGATCGAGCTGACCCGCCGCAACATTCCCTTCGTCAAGTTCGGCGGGTTGAAATTTCTCGATGCCGCGCATGTCAAGGACGTGCTGGCCTTGCTGCGCTTTGCCGAAAACCCGCGCGACCGCGTCGCCGGCTTTCGCATCCTGCATCTCTTGCCCGGCATTGGTCCCGCGACCGCGCAGCGCGTGCTCGACCAGATGGCGGAGAGCACCGATCCGCTCGCCGCGCTCGGCCAGCTGCCGGTGCCGGCGCGCACCGGTGCCGACTGGACCGACTTCGTCCGCACCGTCGCAAATCTGCGCTATTCGGAATGGCCTGTCGATCTCGAGCGCGTGCGGCTCTGGTACGAGCCGCATCTCGATCGCCTCCACGAGGATTCCGAGACGCGCCGCGCCGATCTGATGCAGCTCGAGCAGATCGCGAGCGGCTATTCATCGCGCGAGAAATTCCTGACCGAGCTCACGCTCGATCCGCCGGACGCGACCAGCGACAAATCAGGGCCGCCCTTGCGCGACGAGGATTATCTGATCCTCTCCACCATCCACTCCGCCAAGGGCCAGGAGTGGAAGTCGGTGTTCGTGCTCAACGTCGTCGACGGCTGCATGCCGTCCGATCTCGGCGCCGGCACCAGCGCCGAACTGGAAGAGGAGCGCCGGCTGCTCTATGTCGCGATGACCCGCGCCAAGGACGATCTGCACCTCGTCGTTCCCCAACGCTTCTTCACCCACGGCCAGGCCGCCAAGGGCGACCGCCACGTCTACGCCTCGCGCACCCGCTTCATCCCGGAGCAGCTGGTCCACCTGTTCGAGCGGACCGCCTGGCCGAAAGCAGCAAGCGGCGCGGCCCGCACCGCGGCGCAGGGACCGAAGATCGACATCGGAGCGCGGATGCGCGGGATGTGGCGGTAGACGCAAGAGACCAGCGTTGAGACCTGTCAGGGTAACCGGAACCACAGAGGTCCGACATGAAAGCCGTCGTCGTCGAGCAATATGCCCCGATCGATCAGATCGAACTGAAGGACGTTCCGCCCCCAACCATGGAACCGGGGGACTTGCGCATCCGCGTGGAAGCTGCGGGGATCGGCTTCGTCGACGGCTTGAAGATCGAGGGACGCTACCAGACCAAGGATCCTCTGCCCTTCATCCCCGGCACCGAGTTCGCAGGCGTGGTTCAGGAAGCGCCCGGCAGGCCGGGCGGCTACCAGCCCGGCATGCGCGTGATGGGCATGACGCGGTCGGGCGCGCTCGCCGAGGAGATCGTCGTCAGGCCCGAGGCGGTCTATCCGCTGCCGGACGGCATCGCGGCGGAGGTCGCCGCCTCGTTTCGTGCGAATTATCTCACCGCGCTCTATGCGCTGAGCGCACGCGCCACGATCGCCCCAGGCGAGCAGCTGCTCGTGCTGGGCGCCGCCGGCGGCACCGGAATCGCTGCCGTCCAGATCGGCAAGCTGCTCGGCGCGCGCGTGATCGCAGCCGCATCGACACCGGAGAAGCGCGAATTCGCGCAGGCGCACGGCGCCGACGCGGTGATCGACTATACGCAGGCCGGCTGGCGCGATACGCTCAAGGAGTTGACCAACGGACACGGCGCCGACGTCATCTTCGATCCCGTCGGCGGCGAGATCTCGGTGCAGGCGTTTCGGTCCATCGCCTGGCGCGGACGTCATCTTGTGGTCGGCTTTGCCGCCGGCGCCATTCCCGCGCTGCCGTTCAATCTGCCGCTGCTGAAAGGCGGCGCCCTGCTCGGTGTCGACCTCGCGCAGATCCCCGTACGCGAGCCCGACATGCAGAAGCGCCTGATGTCGCAGCTGACGGGCTGGCTCGCCGACGGCCAGCTGAAGCCCGTGGTCGGCCGCGTCTTCGCGCTGGAGGATTTCCGGGAAGCGTTCCGGACCATGCAGACGCGCGGAGCGCTCGGCAAGATGGTGGTACGGATCGCGCGCTAGCACTCACAATCGGAAACCGAGCATTTCCGAAAGCCGCCTTGTCGCGCGGCCGCGGTTCATTAAGTCTGGTCGATCCTCCCCACAGAGACCCGATCGATGACCGCACCGCTTCAATTCGGACTGGACACCTTTGGCGACGTCACCAGGGACGCTTCCGGCGCGATGCTTCCGCATGCGCAGGTGATCCGCAACGTCGTCGACGAGGCCGTCTTGGCCGACGAGCTCGGGCTCGACTTCATCGGTCTCGGCGAGCACCACCGATCTGATTTTGCGATCTCCTCGCCCGAGACCGTGCTCGCGGCGATCGCGGCGCGCACCAAGCGCATCCATCTCGGTTCGGCCGTGACGGTGCTGTCTTCGGACGATCCGATTCGCGTATTCCAGCGCTTTGCGACGCTCGATGCGCTCTCGGGCGGGCGCGCCGAAGTGATCCTCGGCCGCGGCTCGTTCACCGAATCCTTTCCGCTGTTCGGCTTCGACCTGCGCAAATACGAAGAGCTGTTCGAGGAGAAGCTCGATCTGTTCGCGGCACTGTTGCCGCAGCAGCCGGTGAGCTGGGACGGCAAGCTGCGTCCGCCGCTGCGGGACGAGCTGGTCTATCCGCCGGTCGAGCGCGGCACGCTCAAGACCTGGATCGGCGTCGGCGGCAGCCCGCAATCTGTGGTGCGTGCGGCGCATTACGACTTGCCCCTGATGCTCGCGATCATCGGCGGCGATCCCGCGCGCTTTGCGCCCTTTGTCGATCTCCATCACCGCGCCGCCAAGGAATTCGGCCGGCCCGCGCAGCCGATCGGCGTGCACTCGCCCGGCTATGTCGCAGAGACGGACGAACAGGCGCGCGAAGAGCTGTGGGGCGACTACAAGGCCATGCGCGACCGCATCGGCAAGGAGCGCGGCTGGCCGCCGATGGGCCGCGACGAGTTCGTGAGCGAGGCCGAGCACGGCTCGCTCTATGTCGGCTCGCCGGAGACGGTGGCGCGCAAGATCGCCAAGACGGCGAAGACGCTCGGTATTGCGCGGTTTCAGTTGAAATATTCGGCGGGGCCCTTGCCGCACGAGAAGCTGATGCGGAGCATCGAGCTCTACGGGCGCAAGGTGGTGCCGATGGTGCGCCAGATGATGGCGTAGCGGTTCGAGGACAGCGGCCTATTTCATCAGCCCGAGCCGGCTTGCCCCGACATAGAGCGACAGCACGGCGGCGTTCGAGACGTTGAGGCTCTTGATCTCGCCGGGCATGTCGAGGCGCGCCACGACGCTGCAGGTCTCGCGTGTCAATTGCCTGAGGCCCTTGCCTTCGGCGCCCAGCACCAGCGCAAGGGGCTCGCGCAGCGTGACGTCAGCGAGATTCTCGGTGCCCTCGCTGTCGAGACCAACGGTCTGGAAGCCGCGCTCGTTGAGCGCGGTCAGCGCGCGGGCGAGGTTCTGCACGGTAATGAGCGGCACGAGCTCGAGCGCGCCGGAGGCGGCTTTCGCCAGCACGCCGGTGGCTTCCGGACTGTGCCGCGCGGTGGTGACGATCGCCTTCACCGCAAAGGCCGCGGCCGAACGCAGGATGGCGCCCACATTGTGAGGATCGGTGATCTGGTCGAGCACCAGCACCATGCCTTCCTGCTTCAAGGTCTCGATGTCCGGCGACGGCAGCGGATCGGCCTCCGCGAGCAGGCCCTGATGCACGGCGTCGGGCGAGAGCAGACGGTCGATCTCCTGGGGACGGACGATCTCGGGCGTGACTGGAGTCGCGATGTTCTCTTCCGCGAGCCGCCGGGCAGCGTTCTCGGTCAGCGTCAGCTTGCGGATCCGGCGCTGAGGATTGGCCAGCGCCATCGTGACGGTGTGCCAGCCATAGAGGATGACGGGTCCCTCGCCATGCGAATCGCGGTCGCGCCAGGCCGGGCGGCCGGCCGATTTCCCTGTTCTGTTGAAGGGCTTAGCGCCGCCGCGGGGCCCCTTTGGTGCGAATTTCTTGTCCTTCATGGGCTCGCTTGTGTCACGGGTCCCGGAATATGGCAATTTCAGCGCCTTCGGGGGCGATTTTAGCTGTTCGCCTCGGTTGACTTTGCCCCACCGCTTCGCCCATAAACGCGCCCGGTCGCGCCCCCATCCGGGCTGTCGCGGCCTTCACGTTCCATGGCCGTCTTCGGTCCGCCGGCAAGGTCCGGCCCGATTGTGCTGCCGTCGAGCGGGGGGAGTGTCCCGAGTGGCAAAGGGAGCTGACTGTAAATCAGCCGCCTCATGGCTTCGCAGGTTCGAGTCCTGCCTCCCCCACCAGCCTTCGCTCGCTTCGCGAGCTACGGCTCGGCAAGCCAGCATAAGTGCTCAGTGGTGCGAAGCGAAGGCTGTCGCGCCGTAGCCCATAGGGCGAAGACGGACTGACCCTGCCGCCAGCATCGCAACGCGCGCGCCGGAAAAGCAAAACGCCCGTCCGCATCGCGCGAACGGGCGTCTCGTCACTTAACCGATCAGAGATCAGTAATAGCGGCGCATCATGCGGTGGCCGCCGTAATACCGCGCGGGCGCATGGCGGTGAGCGTAGCCGTAGCGCGGACCGTAGCCATAGTGCACGCGCGGCAGATAGCCGTAGCGCGGGCCGTAGCCGTAGCGGTACGGACGGTAGTACGGGCGGTGATAGGGCGCCACGGCAGCGCGATAGCCGTAGCCGTAATTGGCGGGCGCGACGACCGCGTCTTCGCGATAGGTCGGATACGGCGCGAAGGCGCCGGGGCCGGTATAGGTCGGGCCCTGGTTGACGTAGTAATATTGAGTGGTCGGCTCGGCGAGACGCTCATAGGCGCCGTAACCATAGCCATAGCCGTAGCCATAACCATAGCCGCCGCAGCCGGTGTTGCAGCCGCTATAAACCGGCGCAACCGGCTGGCACGGGTTGAAGCCGCAGGCCGCGGCCGGCGCGGTGGCGGCGAACATGACGGCAGCCGCCGCAACCAGTCCCGAAATCATCTGACGCATTACTCTCTCCTGTTGATTTCCGTTTGTTGGATTTTCTTAACCCGGCGGCCTGCCGGGGACGTTGACATGCGGCCGGGGCCGCGGACGATCGTTGATCTCGGGCGCGAGGATCACGGGCGGCGCATCGACAGGCGGGGCCATCTGCGGCGGAAGCGGCGCCGATTGCGCGCCCCAGCTCTGGTAATAGCTCTCGGCGGGCTTGGGCAATTTGCGGTTCGCGGGCGGCTCGACCTCGAGCCGGCCATAGCCAGGCCGCAGGCCAAGCGTCGGATAATAGTGGCCGACGTCGTCGGGCTGCCGCTCGGCGATATAGCGCCCGCCATAGATCGTGGGCTGCACCTGCTGGTTCTTGCCAAGGCCCCAGACGCCTTCGACCACGGCATAGGACGCATCGATGTTGTTGATGATGATCGGCACGCCGGGACGGCCGGGAACGACGATGTCGAAGCCGCCGGCAAAGGCCGTCGCAGGCAGTCCGATCAGAAGTGCGGCGAGCGCCACAACACGCATGAAGAGAACCCCGGTTATCCGGCGGCAACCTACTCGATCGCGGCATAGAGAGGGTTAAGGCCCGCTCACCAACTTCCGGTAAGCCTAATGTGTAAGGATCGCGCACCGCTCAAATGCTGCAAAGCGAACTAGCGAAGCGTTAACGGCGCACCGCGCCGCCGCGGAACCCGCGTGCTCACATCGGTTTGACCGCGGGCCTTGCGAAATTCCACCGTTTTCATCGGAACGTCCGGCGCGGCAAGCGTTTAGCTCTCGTCAACAAATTGGGAGCCAACAACCATGACCATAAAACTTCTCGGAGCGACGGCGATTGCGGCGACCATGCTGGCGGGCTCTGCCATGGCGCAGGCCGTCGTCAATGAACCCGGCCGCTGCTCGGCGCAATTTCCCAACGCCAACTGCCAAAACCTCGGGCCCGGAAATCCATACACCGATCACGGCTATCGCCATCGCCGCGTGTCCTACCGCCAGACCAATCGCGATTGGAATAACGACTGGAACAGGAGCCGCACCGGCTTCTGGCCGACCGACGTCGCGGCCGGCGTAGCCGGCGCCGCGATCGGCACCGCCGGCGCGATCGCCTCCGCGCCGTTCCGCGCCTGGGACAATTCCTACGCCTACGACAATCGCGGCTGGGACAATCGTGGCTGGGACACCCGCACCTACGCCCAGCGTAACGGCTTCGTCTGCACGCCCGGCACCTGGTTCAAGGGCGAAGACGGCCGCCGGCATATCTGCCAGTAAGATTGAAGTCGATACGAGAGATCAGGCGGCCCTCAGGGCCGCCTGATTCATGTCGGCGGCGACGGCCTTTGGGGTTCTGGCACTTTCCGATCAAGTCTGGTATTGCGGCGCGCACGGGTGGATTGCTCCGGCCTATGCCGGCCCCTGCCCGCGTCTTTCAGGCGTCGCCGGCTTAGCTCAGCGGTAGAGCAGCGGTTTTGTAAACCGAAGGTCGGGGGTTCAATCCCCTCAGCCGGCACCATTCATCGCCGGAAATCAACAATTTACGGCTGACCGTCCAGGAACCTCCGGAAGTGTCCCCGGAGTGTCCCCGCTTCGCTGGAGTTCCTGCCACAATGCCCCAATGGCTGCCGTGGCTTCGTTCTGGAAGAGCGGATCAAACTCGGCGTAACGCTCGGTGACGCCCTTGCCGTGGCCGAACTGTCCCTGCACCTCCCACTTGGGAACGCCTCTCGCACGCATCCAGCGGCCCAGCGTGTGGCGCCGCGAGTAGAGCGTGACTTGGAGGTCGAGCTTGGCGCGCAGGCCGAGCCTTGCGCTACGACGTCCTAACGGACTTCACCGCTTCACCCTCGAAGGTGATGACCGGCCCGCTGTCTTTCTTGATCGGCAGCAGGATGGCCTTGAGGAACAGCGGCATCTTCACCACCGGGCGCCGCTTCTCAGTCCCGACTGTATTCCGCGCCATTTTTGTCCCAGGCACTGGCCAACACCAAGACGCTGTCGATTGTGCAATGGAGTCACTTCGTCCCGGAATATGACAAATGGTTTGACGAGTTCGCAAAGAGTTGGGGCGGAAGGAACGGCATCACGGTCACCATCGACCACATCCGTGCAGAACATTCCTGCACGCGCCGCCGCCGAGGCGTCGGCCGGATCGGGACATGATCTTTTCGGATTCAACGGCGCCGGCGGAGCGCATCTATATCGCAAGTTTTTTATCGACGTCTCCGATCTCGTGAAGGAGACGGAGAAACAGTGCGGCGAAATATCGGTCATCGACAAGCAAGGAGGAGACCAGCCGAGCCGCGAGCCCGACGTTGAATCGTCTGCTGAGGTCATTTCGCAAGGCGGGCAGTTCAAACATAGAAGCATGCTCGCGGACGTCTGCTCCGATCCGGCGGATGCTCGGGAGGCTTATCCGGTCAGCAGCCCCGAAATGAGGGCTGCCGCGCCGAGGCCGAGAAACGACAGGATCACCGGAGGATACAGGACAAGTGCGGCATCGAAACGTAGAAACTTCGGATGTTCGCCGGCGCGGTTCGGCAGCCCAATGAAGATCAGGACGCCTGCAGCTGCGATCATGGCAGCTCCGATCAAAGTATTCATGGTGACTCCTCGTCCGACCGGCAAGTGACCTGTGGACCACCAGCGTGCGCGCAAGCAGCACGAGGTGGAAAGGAGGATCGGTACGATACAGTACTGTGTTCTTGAAAAATCGGGATCTTCGGAGCCGCTCAGATCGGCTTAGGACTGAGACGAGCCTTGGCGGCCAGCCCCAGAACCCGCTCCCGGGTACGACTTCTGGCAGCGTCGACCAGCATCGCGCCCGCCCAACGATAGACGTTATGCTCCTTCACTTGCTGCCGCATGAGCTTCATGCGCTCGGCCTGTTCCTGAATTGGCATCGTCAGCGCAATCTCAATCGCTGATGCCATTTCTTCCGTGTCATAAGGGTTGACGATGAGCGCCTCGGATAGTTCTCGCGACGCACCGGTGAAGCTCGACAAGATCAGGACACCGGCATTGTCCTCCCGCGAGCTGACGAACTCCTTTGCCACCAGGTTCATTCCATCATGCAGGCTGCTGACTACGCAGGCATTGGCTGCCCTGAACAAGCGGAAGACCTCCGCAGGCTCGTAATGCCGCGCGATCAGGTGAATTACGGGTTGGCGACCGGGGTGCCTCCCATTTATTTCGGCGGCGAGCGCCTCGGCTTCGGCCTGGAGCTTCGAATATGAGCTGAGCTTGCTGCGTGTCGGGGCTGCGACCTGAACGAATACCAACCGATCTCTCCAGGCTGGATTTCGTGAAAGCAGCGCGTCGACGGCGCGCATGCGATCGAGAATGCCTTTGGTGTAATCGAGACGTTCGACACCGACGATCAACCGCGTTCCGTCCGCGAGTCCGAATTGGGCGGCCACATCGGATCGGCAATGCGCCGGAGACGGCAGCTTTTCCAGCTCCCTCGGCGGCCATTCGATGGAGATCGGATAGGCCCGTACCCTCGTTTCATGTCCGCCTAAGCTGACCGCCTGCACCTCGCGATCAATCCTGCTTTCTACGAAACGATCGACGCCCTCGATGAAATTGTTGCAGTGGAACTGGGTATGGAATCCGATAATCGTGCTGCCGAGCATTCCTTCGATGATCTCCGCCTTCCAGGGGCATATGCCGAAGGTCTCTGCATTCGGCCATGGGATGTGCCAGAAGGTGATGATCGTCGCCTTCGGCAAGCGCTCACGGATCATTCTCGGAGCAAGCGCGAAGTGATAATCCTGGACCAGCACGACGGGGTCCTCGGTATGCGCCTCAGCAACGACGGCGTCGGCAAAGCGCTGGTTGATCTGCCGATACATCTGCCAATCGGTCAATCTGAATGTCGGGCGCACGAAAACGATGTGGCACAACGGCCAGAGCCCTTCATTGGCGAAGCCGTAATAGTAGCCGTCCTGCTCTTCCTCGGAGATCCAGATGCGTCGGAGCGTGTAGGCCGGAGCGGCCTCGGGCACCCGGATTCTGTCGTTCTCGTCGACCGCCTCCCGATCGGCGCTGCCGCTGCCGTGGGCGATCCACGTGCCGCCGCAGGCACGCATGATTGGCTCCAGCGCCGAGACCAAGCCGCTCGCCGGCCGCTGCACCACCCTTCCCGCCTCCGTCGCGTTGTGGATGTAGGGCTCCCGATTGGAGACGACGAGAACTTCGGCCCCTGGCAGAACGCCGTGCAACACCTCTTGAAGCGATTTTGGCGTCCACTCGATCTGGCTCGTAAACGGAACCTGGTCGGCACTGCGCAACAGCTTGTGAATTTCGCGATCGATTGACCCGCCGCCCAGCGACAGCGGTTCTCCCTGAGCACCTCGGCGCACCTCGTCGACCGCGCGTCGCAAGGCGTCCATCCACCCTCGCATCATCAGTACGGCGAAAATGATCGTACCGACGGTGAGGACCAGAACGACGCTGGCGAGCGCGGCCAGGAGATATGACAGCACCTGGCTTGATCTCGCCGCGGCGAAGCTGAGATCGGTTAGAATGACGAGATAGGAGCGGCCACGGCTGCTTTGGACCGGGAAGGCGGCGACGAGAATCCGCCGTCCGCCGCTGGTTATGCTTGTGAAACTTTCGCTTTCGGACTTCGCAGACTTTTCGCACGAGAAAGTCGTCGGCATCTCAGGCGTCGGCGCGATCAACGAACCTGCCGGATCACAAAATCCGACCGCGAGAATCTTCTTGTCGAGCGCCACTCTCTTGAAGAGGTCGGCCAGGCGGTCCCAAGCCCGGTCCTCGACATCCCGGCTAAGCAGCGGCCCAATGGCGTTGAAGACCAGCTTGGATCTGGCCTCGACATCGCTCCGCGACCATTGCTGTACGATTCCACCGGTAAACGGAGAGATCCCGAACGCAACGATTGCGGCGACCGCCAAGCCGAAAACGCCATAGCGGAAGAACTGCTTATACGATATCGGCATCACTCTGGCTTTATCCCGACCCTCCGTGGAGGATCGCTCAAGTCTCCGGTCGTGCGGAGCTGTCGAGGTGCATCGAAGTCCTCAGCTTGGATCGACGAACTGCTTCCTCCGCTCGAGGTCACCGCGCTCAGCGTTGCAGCTGAGACACACTGCGCGTGCCACTTGCGCTCCCCGGATAGCCAGTCGTTCATGCCGATGCGGCGTCCTTTGCTCGCAAGACGGGCAGTACGCTTGCGGAAACACGTTCAGTGCCGTTCGACTCGATGTGCTGATCATGGAATCCCCCTGTTCAATATCCTTTCACGGCCACCGTCGAGCAAGCAGCGACAGGGCAGATCGACGTTTCATGGTACGCAACTGTACCAATTCGTTCGGCGGCCGCGGATCGCGAGCAGCGATAGCCTGACGTCGGCCGCCTAATGGAGCAGGAGACCAGCATGACGGATGCGAGCCTCATTTCCGCTTCTTCGGAAGGGCGTTCTTCCCGGCGATGGAGAGCGCGATCAGGCTGAACGTGATCAGCCGCGGAATGAAGAACACCGGCTCGCTCGCATTCGTCACTTGCACCACCGCCAGGACGAATCTCGCAACGGCGTCGATCGCAAAAGCCGCGGCGAAGAACAGAAAAAGGGCGTCGCCCGACTTACGCCAAAACTTCAGAAAATGCACGCTCGCCAGAAACGATGCGAACGCCGTCGCTCCTGACAGGACGGGATTCAGATGATCCATCACTCCGCCTCCCACACCATGCCGATGAGCAGGACCGTCATCGCAAAGAGCCCGATCGATAGACGCAGGGCAGAAAGATCAATTTGAGGAAATATGACCTTATCCATCCAAAGAGCGCCATTTTCCAGGGTCAGGCCCGCGAAGCAGATGGCGCTCCATAGGAGCAGTTTCGACCTGCTACCGAAATACGCTCGAGCGAGCAGCCAGGCACAGAAGCCGCTCGTGATCGCGCAGAGGCTGTAAATCACCGCGGCCATCACTAGTCCTTTCGAATCCTGAAGGCGTCGGAGAACTCCTGGATCCGGCGCGGCTTGCTGTGAATGATGTGAGTGATGGGGATCAAGTGCCGCGAATAGGCTTTCGCCAGGCTATCAACCACTGGCCGCAGTTCGGCTTGTGGCGCGAAGGCGTACATTCCTGCGTCGCACTCCAGAAAGCCGTCTCGCTTGAGGGACGCCAAAGCATCGGCCATCTCCGCCCGGCCCGCGTAGAGGCGCGCAGCAAGAGCTTCCACCAGCCAACGCTCACCGGTCCGCTTATGGAGAAATAGCAGAGCCTCCAGCTGCGCCACGGAATGTATGTAGCGGCGCACCAGCTCCTTTACTTCTTCCGGCAACTCTTGATCAGACATCATCGACCTCGGCCAGCGCCGCGCAAGCTGATCGATTCAAACTGGAAGTTCAAGGCTGCTTTTGCCTGCGGCAAGCCAGGGCTCTATCGAACGGGAAGACAGCCCAAAGGCGGCGTCATCTTCGATGACACCGCCTCGATGATCGGCGATGAAGTCGATCGAAAAAAGCCTCAGTACTTGAATTCAGGCATTTTCTTCAGCTGGTCCTTGTTGGCATTCAGTACGACATGGTCCGGATACCAGTTGTCGTTTCGGTTGGCCGACGTCGATGCGCTTCCCGTCGTGCTCGTCGAGGCCCTGCCAGTCTTGCCGGCGCCGTCGTTGGACGCCGTCTTCATCGGTTCCTTGGCGAATTTCAGTTGATCAAAGGCAACGGCAACGTTGTGCTCGCCCATTCCCAGGAAGCCTCCGACTCCGATCACCACGTTGGCAATCCGGCCGCTGGAGTCGAGGATCAGATCGTTGATGTCGCCGATCTTCTCGTTGCCGTTGTTGTAAACGTTCACGCCAACGAGTTTTGATGCACGCCATTCGCCCTCCTTGTGCATCGATGCGGTCGAAGACGTGGTTGGGTGCATATTCGGCGCTGTGGCTGTCCCGCCATTCTGGGGCGCCTGTGCCAAGGCAGGGGCGGCCAGCAACATCGCGGACGCAATCATGCAGAGTGATTTCTTCACGACGATTTCTCCTTGTGTTGTCGGATCATCGTCAACTCGTCCCGCGGTCGGAAGTTTCGTCTGGCCTGAGGCGCGGTACGCTCCCGCACAATTATCCGACCAACCTAAGGCGACTCCGCATCTTCTGACGCAGCATTGCGCGTGTCACCGATGGGTTGCATATGATGTATTCGACCATCGCAATGATGTCGTCCCTGGTACGATTGCAACAGGGGTTCTCGTAAGCTGCAAGAAGCCTTTGAGCCTCCTCCAAGGCCGCTATCATGACCTCGGCGTCGGATCTGATCTTGATTTCCTGCGATGACATATCAGCCTCTACGACCGCCCGTTGCTCCATCAGGTCTCATTCGCCGCCGTACACTCGATCGGCGACACGAGCTCACGAATATGCGATGCGGAGGGCCGGCACCGCGGCGGAACGGTTGTGCGCCGATAGAATGATCCCCTGACAATCGCAAGACATCGCTTTCAGCCTGATCTCGTCCGCGACAACGATCCCTGCCCTCCGGCAGCTGATCACGCCTTCGCGCACCAGATCTCCGAGAGCAACAGTAACTCCGGCGCGCCTGACTGCGAGAGCATTGGCGATGTAGCTGTGCGTGAAAGGCACCTCGCGAGACCCGAGCCTGTCGCTGGC
Organism: Bradyrhizobiaceae bacterium; assembly: GCA_003963435.1. GTDB lineage: Bacteria > Pseudomonadota > Alphaproteobacteria > Rhizobiales > Xanthobacteraceae > Bradyrhizobium. The sequence continues at coordinate 24,308 of RXJC01000282.1, forward strand.
GACCAGCAGCCAGCGTGCGAGTCGTTGATGTAGCGTGTGCCTGGAATTGCAGGCCGACAATTGCGAGCTATGGATCAAGATCGCCTGCACATAACCCAGAAGCAGCTTTTCGAGCTCGACGTCCCGCTTGATCAGCGAGATCAGCTGCTCGGACCTGATACGCAGAGCTTGCCCCGGCAGTCGCACGCTGCATCGGTGCGGCGAGACGTGCATGCCGAGGACAAGGGGTACGCCGACGAAATCCTTCATGCCGAGGGTATGGATCTCCACAGGCAAGCAGTCGCCTGCCCGGGTTGTAACAGAACATCCACCCGACTCGATGAAGTAGCCGTAACGCAACGGCGTGCCACGATCGTAGAGAACTTGCCCCCTGTTGAGAGGCACCGTCTCGCAGCTATCGAGCAAGCGACATCGCGACGACGCCGACAACCGTGATACGAGTTCGTTGCGACCAGGATCGCGTAAAGCTGCGTCACTGCAAGACTGCTTCATGTTGAGGTCGCTATTGATCAACAGCGGCAGCGAGGACGAACGTTCCATGTCAAGCTCAATTCTAGACCGCAACAATGATTGCCTGTAGCATGCGACGGATCGCGACACCCCGGGAGTCGGGGTGACCATTGGCGCTGTCGGGAAAAACCTGACTTGAGCGAAAACACCGAGGAAGAGCCGAAACGTGGTCGTTTCGCCGTCTCATTTGAAGCCTAGCGGCCTGGAAACACCGGCCTCGAGCGCCCGGCGTGCGGCGCGCCGCCCTCTGATCCTCGTGTTCATTGCTGCTGCGATGCCTCTGGCGCTTTTTGCAGGCTGGGTCGTTTTCCTGAATGCCCAGCAGCAACGCAGAGGGTCTCAGACTGCCGCCGTGGAGACTCTTGATAACGTCGCAAACCGGCTTGCTTCGGAGATCAGTCTCCAGCTCGAGATCGCCGAAACCCTCGCAGCTTCCGCGACGCTGGACAAGCCGGACCTCGATGCGTTCTATCGGGAAGCCACGCGCGTCAACGAAGCACGACTCCTTTGGCAGACGATTCAGCTGGTCGATCCCGATGGAAATCAGGTGCTGGACGTCAGCCGGCCGCTCGGAGATGGGATGCGCGCCACTGCCGACCGCGAAAATTTCGAACAAATCCTCAGGACAAGGAAGCCGGCCATCGGCGGCATCGGGCCACGAGGTCCTGTCACCGGCAAACGTGTGGTAGCCGTTAGGGCTCCGGTCGAGCGCGAGGGACAGTTGAAGTTTGTGCTCACGGTAGCTCTCGTCCCCGATGCAATCAGCCAGATCTTGAAGAGCGCAGGCGCTCCGGCAGGTTGGGTGGGCTTCGTCGTCGATGCCAAGGGCAACATCGTCGCCCGGACTTTCGGCGAGCAGTCCGAGCTCGGACAATCGGCCAGCGACACCGTCCGTCAGGCGATCGCCGCTGCACCCGAAGGAAGCTATGTCAAGATCACCCCTGCCGGCGACCAAGTGGATTCGATCTATAAGGTCATTCCAGGCACCAGCGGATGGTCTGTCCACTTTGGAATACCGACGCAAGAGCTCAACGGGCCGGTACAGCGCTCGGCGCTCTTTCTTGCCGGCGGGGGCATCCTGAGCTTCGTTCTGGCGCTCACTCTGGCGTGGTACACAATTCGCGACATTTCCTTGCGTCGGCGCGAACAGGAGGCTCAGGCGGCACTG
>RXJC01000411.1 GCA_003963435.1 Bradyrhizobiaceae bacterium
TACAGGGCAGCCCGGACATCCCGGCCTTTCCCTGCGCAATGGTTTGACGGCTTATGGCGCGCTCTCCCCGGGGAGCGTTGCACTATTGCCCCCGTCGTCTTGCGGATGATCGGTGCGCGCACCCGGTCGGACCGCTGCACCACCGCAAGCCTTGACGCCAGACCTCGGGCGTCAGGACCACACGCTTTTGCCGTACGCGGACCGCACCGGTCGTGTGCGCGCCACTCAATCGCTCACGGGAAAACCCGCCCTGCAATTGCCGGCGCGCCGATGCGCTCCACGCCCACCGCGACCCGGCCCGCGTATCGTGACGATCGCGAAACGCCCCTTGTCCATGGGCCGGGATGACGAGGCGTATACGATATTTCCGAATTTCGGTCAAGCAGAATTATAGGACTTACGACGGGCGTTCGGACAGACCTCTTACCGGCCTAGGACCATCCTTTGCGATAGTTTCATTCTTGCTTGCGTGTATCCACACCGTCATTGCGAGCGCAGCGAAGCAATCCAGGAATCCTTCCGCGGCGACAGTCTGGATTGCTTCGTCGCACCAGTGTCCGGGGCCATTCGACTTCCCCGCGCCAATCCCTATATCCTGCGGAAACGATCTGACGCAGCGGACAGTTTGATGGCCAGGACACGCACGAGGGATACGGACGCCGAGGACCTCCCCCGCTATTTCGTTTGGGTGCGCGGCCTCGAAGGGCCCGAGCCGCAGAAATGGATGGCGATGGATTTCGGCATCGGCGACTGGAAGCGGCCGCTCGTGCTGGCCTATCTGGAGCTGCCGGTGGACGAACGGCATCTGTCGCTGTCGATGCTGGCCCGGCGTTATCCGCCGCCACGGGTGGACGTTTTGTGAGCCGGGCGGGGAAGCACGCTCCTGAGCCGAAATGGACATGCCAAGCAACAGGACCGCAGGGCTCGCCGATCGAATTCAGCCGATCGGCGGCAAAGTATCGAGCGAGCGCCTGCGAATATTCTGACGGTCAAATAGTGAGACGGCGAGAGTGCCGGCGGCAAGTGCCGCAACCTTGTCTCGCTGTTTGAAACCAGTCGGAACGCCGGCAGCGTCGGCCGGTATTGCGACGACATTGCGAACGATAGAACTCCTTGGACCTCGGTGACATTCGGCGAGCAGCGCTGCCACCGCGTCCTCCGTCCCCCCGAACAGCGCATGCACTGTTCCGTCTGGCGCGTTCTCCACCCAGCCTCGCACGCCCAATGCCTTGGCGCGCCTGACGACCCACTTACCCGCGTACATCAGATCACGCATCTGCTCTGACCTCGCCAAGCGTCAAGGGTTGAGCGATCGTCCGCTCTCCGCCGAAATCAAGGTCGCGGCCAGCCCGCGTGAATATGCGTCGAATGCCCGGCATCGCCGGGCCCGAGCACTTCCGTCGCCCCAAGCTCGCGGCAGCGTTGCTGAAACAAGGCGGCCGATGGATTGTCGGCGCTCACGTGCCGGCCGTTGATCGTATTGATGTCGGCGGTACACCCTGCGTAGTGCCGGGAGGTCCTGTTGTGGCTGCCACCACAAAACTCCGATACCGAGAAGCTGAACGTTTCCGCCAGATCGAGCATGCCTTTCAGCATTCGGGCATCGAGGTTGACCACACCGCCGGGCGCGTTTCCATAGGAGCTGCGGTGCGCCGCACGTCCCTCGGCCGTGTCCTTGATGTTGTCGAAGGCCGTGGCGTTGTCCTGGACTCCCGAGGCGTGGCTGCGGGCCAGCACGATTTTCGGCGATTGTTGGATTCGCTTAGCCAGCGAGGCCGTCGTTTCGCCGACACCCGCTGCCAGAAGGGACGCCGGCGGCTCGAGCTCGCTCCAGATTTCGTCCGTAGCGCCGTCTGCGACGAAGTGCGCGACAGCCGGCTGTGTCGCTCTCGAATACCACGCAAGGACGAGAGATCCCCCGGTCAATGCGCTCACGACCTCCGTTGCAAACCGATTCTCGACGGCGAGACATCCGTCGCTCCGTCCTATCCGGCCGGTACGCCTGATCATGTCCTGGGAAACATAATCCGCGCCGTGCACGACAACGGCGCGCGCTCGCGCGTTGGAGTTGGACGGTTCAAGTCCATCGAGGCGCATCGAAAAGCCGTGGATTCCATTGTAGGTCTCGGCGCAGCGATAGACCCCGAGCGACGTGCAGTTCGAGCCGGGTTGATTGGAGAAGACAGTCGCGAAGCCATCGTCCGTGGGCCCCTCGGATCCCTTGCCGTGCGCGCAGAGATAAGACTGGACGTGCTTGTTCCTGACGTCGAACAGGAAGAGCCGGGGCTCGCTGGATCGCCGGTCGAAATCGGCAATCGCCCAGTACCGGGCCGATACGGGAACGCCGTGATCGTTCCTGAAGCCAATCAGCCTTTCCATCGGCGCGGAGAGGTCATGGCTCGCCGCGAGCTCGCGCAGGACCGCCTCATCGCCATCGCTCGCTACGATTGCGGCGGCGCTCGCCGCGACCGGCTCCGCCAGCATCGGGCTCGCAAACGCAGCCATGGCCATAGCAACGCCCCGGGTGACGAGCATCGGCGCGCTACCCAGTGCGTCGACCAGCGTCACATTGCGATCGATCGCAACGCCGCCGATCTTGTCGTCCGGGATGATGTGCTGAACCATGCAGTAACCGCGGTGGGGAATGTCGGGCACGTTGCTGCCAGACTTCCAATAATGCTTGGTCTTGAGATTCAAATAGAGCTGATCTGCAGACAGAATACAGTTCGCACCGACGTAAACGCCTGTCGTATAGCCGGCGCTCTCAACCTCCTTGAACCAGGCATTGCAATAGGCGATGACCGCGCTCGCCGGCGTTCCCTCCGCGATCCCCTCCAGATCGAGCCAAACGCTGGACTTCTCCGGCAACCCGACGGCCCGGGCATGCGCGGCGGCGTTGCCGCCACACTCGACCCCAAGCGTATCGGAAGGGGTCCAACCGGACGGAGCAACATGCTGGACGGCCATGACGGCGAGCCCCGCGTCCAGGATGATATCGAGTTCGTCGGCGGTCAGATCCTTGGCAGGCGGTTTCGCTTTGCGCGACAAATAGCGGATCGCGAACTTGAAGCCGGCGTCTTTCAAAGCCTTGGCCGTCGTCGCCGTCAGCTTCGTATTCGCGTCAACTCCATGCATTCCGGCCTCGGCCGGTTCTACTCTCAAGCTGGGACTGGCGGCCGCAACGCTCTCCAGGGCGAACGTGCGCACCATGGCCGGAGCTCCCAGCAGGGCTTGAAACTCTTCGACGGCGTCTCGGCGCAGCCATTCGTCAATTTCATGTCGCTTGACAGGGCCATTGTGCTTCACGGTGCGGCGCAGAAGGCGAGCAATGTATTCCATTGCCAGAACATGGTCGCGCTTCATGGCCCTCTGAAATGCGTTTCCATCCAGTGAGCCGACCTTCCGCAGAACAAGCTCCTTGAGCTCCGGCCCAAATGACATGGAGTTCGCACTGACCTGCCAGGCACCTGCTTCAATGGTGGTCGGTGTCGTCGACGTTGGATTGGTGGTGTCGACGCCTGCGTTCCAGTTCCAGGATGATTCAAAGCCCGCAAGCACGCGCATCACTTCCAGCATGCCGGCACGGCGATGCAGAGGCCCTTGCCAGGGGCCGAGCACCTCGACAACGCTCGAATAGACGTCTGCGTTTTCGTTCGGGGCGAAGATGTCGTCCGCCGCCGTTCTGCCCCAGGCAATCAATTCATCGAGAAAACTGTCCGGCGGGATGCCCCGATTGAGAACCTTCTGCTTTGTCGCACGGAAAGCCATCGTGAGATCCTCCCTCGCGTGTTCGTGCGGAATATTCGCTTGATAAAAAATTGGTCTTGCAATTGCCTTTCTACCAAAGGATGAACTATTTCACGATGCCGCGTCAAGGTGGGCTGCCGACCGGTGGTGGCGCCCGGTGCATATTCGGGAAAGCGGCGCACTGGGTCTTGGTGATCGGCCAGACCGATGCGACAGGCAGCCGCCGCCTGAGTGCGGTGCGAACGACGAGACCCCGCCTGGACGCAGACCCACGCCTTTCTTTCTGCGCCGATCCGGACGAGCTTGTCATTGCCGCCCCCATGATTATGGGTGTCACGGCCTCCGCGCTGCAGCTAAACTTGCCCTTGCGCCGCGGGGGACACGCGGGGTGCGGGACCAGGATCATGACTGAACAGGGCGAGACGGGTGAACCCATCACCATCCTCCTCGTCGAGGACGACGCGCCGACCTGCTGGCGGCTGCAGGATGCGCTGGTCAAGGCCGGCTACGAGGTGCGCAGCGCCGGCACGCTCGCGGAGGCGCAGCAGGCCCTGACCGGCGGCGCGCCGCGCGTGCTGCTGACCGACCTGCGGCTGCCGGACGGCCACGGCATCGAGCTGATCCGCGAGATGAGGCAGCGCTTTCCCGACACCGAGATCATGGTGATCTCCGCGCTCGGCGACGAGGAGAGCGTGATCTCGGCGATCACGGTCGGCGCCACCGGCTATCTGCTCAAGGACGCCTTCCCCACCGACATCGCCACCACCGTGCGCGATCTCGTCGCCGGCCATTCGCCGATCTCGGCCTCGATCGCCCGCTTCATCGTGCGCCGGACCCAAGGCGCCGCGCCAAATTCGGCGGAGCCGCCGCCCGGCCCCGTGCTCAACACCGCGAAGCTGACGCCGCGCGAGATCGACATCCTCTGGGGCATCGCCAAGGGCTTCAGCTACGCCGAGATCGCGAGCCATCTCGGCCTGTCCAAGCAGACCGTGCCCGGCCACATCAAGAACATTTATCGCAAGCTCGAAGTGCATACGCGCAGCGAAGCGGTGTTCGAGGCGGTGCAGCAGGGCCTGATCAAGCTGTGAGCGAGATCGCGGCCAAAGCGCCTACGACGGCACCTCCGCGTCCGCGGCGCCGGCTGATCGCCTCGCGCCTCGTGCCCTACCTGCTGCTCCAGCTCCTGATCGTGATCGTCACCATTTTTGGGCTTCGGCTGCTGCAACCGAGCGATCCCGAAGACTTCGCGTTGAGCGATTTTTCGGCGCGGGAAGACGGCCTGACCCGCCCCGTGACGCTGCCGCATTTCACGTCGTCGCGCTACTCTCTGGCCGACCCGCCGTTCTACACCGGTGCCTTCACGTTCCGGAACGCCGATGCGGCCTCGGGCTGGTCAGTGTACCTGCCGCGCTTCAGCAACGCGGTGGAGGTCGCCGTCAACGGCGTCGTCGTGCTCGACTCCCGGCGCGACGCCAATGCCAACCGGCCCGACCGCAACACGCCTGAGATCGCAGCCATCCCCGCTTCGCTGCTGCGCGAAGGCAGCAACGAGATCACGGTACGGCTGTTCGTGTGGGGACCGCTCAAGGGCTTTCTCGACACCGTCTATGTCGGGCCGGATGCCGCCATGCGCCCGGCCTACGAGACGCGCACGCTGCTGTTCGTCACGCTGCCGGTGGTGTTCTCGGCCTGGCAGTCGATCCTGGCCGTCATCCTCGCCATCATGTGGCTGATGCGGCGTCGTGAGCCTGTCTACGGCGTGCTTGCGGTCGCGATGGTGCTCGGCGTGGTGCAGGCTTTCGTGCCCCCGCCGGTGCCGCCGGCCGCCACGTCGCGGCTCGCCGCGGTGCTGCTGGCGTCCGCGCCGACCGAGAGCGCGCTGGTCGTCATGTTCGGCGTGCTGTTCTTCGGCTGGCGCTGGCCGCGCTACGGCGCGCTGCTGTTCGTGCCTGGTGTCGTCGTGTTCGTGATCGGGCTGATCGGCGGGCCGCCGCTGCCGCGCATCCTCTTCTTGGTGCTCGGCATTCCCACGGTCGGGCTCTGCCTGTTCCTGATGGCTTGCGTCACCGCGACCGCCGTGGTCCGTCGGCAGGACGCGGCAAGCTTCACGATCGGCTGCGCCGTGACCATCGTGCTGGTCTGCTGGATTCAAGACATGCTCACGGTGCTCGAGATCGTGAGCAACGACCGCATCTTCGTCTCGCGCCTGTCCTACTCGGCGATGCTGGTCGCGATCGGCGCCGGGCTGACCTGGCGCTTCGCCCGCGCGCTGAACCAGGTCGACAGCTTTGCCGGCCAGCTGGTGACGCGGGTGCGGGAGGCGGAGCAGCGGCTGAAGGCGAGCTTTGCCCGCGAGGAGGAGCGCGCCCGCGCCGCCGCGCTCGCCAACGAGCGCACGCGCCTGATGCGCGACCTGCATGACGGCCTCGGCGGCCAGCTCGTCAGCATCGTCGCGCTCTCCGAGCGCGGCCATGAGGGCGCGTCCATCACCGATGCCGCCCGTGCCGCGCTGAAGGATCTGCGTCTCGTCATCGATTCCATGGACGACATCGGCGGCGACCTGATGCTCGCCCTCGGCTCCTGGCGCGAGCGCACGACGGCGCAATTGCGGCCGCACGACATCACGCTCGACTGGCGCGTGGCGACGCCGCAGGGCGTGCCGCTGCATCCGGAGCTCAGGCCATGGCACGTCATCCAGATCGTGCGCATCCTCGACGAGGCCGTAACCAATGCGGTCAAGCACGCGCAGGCTCGCCGCATCGCGGTCACCATCGACACCTTCGACGCGGGCCAGGGCCCGTACGGCGTCATCAGCGTGACCGACGACGGCCAAGGCTTCGCGCTGAAAGGCTTCGCGCCGGCTGAAAATGGTGAGGCCGGGCGCAACGGCCAGACCGCGCGCGGCCTTCGCAACATGAAAAGCCGCGCCGCGCGCTGCGGCGCCGAGCTCGATCTGAGCTCTGATGCCTCCGGCACGCGCGTGCGGCTGCAATTGCCGCAGCGTTTTCCCGACAGCGACATGGCTGCGGGCTGAAAGGCCCCCTCCCCGAACGTGTGGGGCGCACGGAGAGAGGGGACGGGCCGGGGTCGATTGCCTGCGGAGGACGGGGGGTGTTCGTCCGCAGGCCCCTTGGCCCGAGGCAATGCAATCAATTCAATGGAAATATCAGCGCACGCCGACGCGGTTGACCGGGCCGCCGCGATTCATCGGGGTTCCCGCGCGCACGCCGACACCGGGCGCACCGACGCCGGGCGTTGCGACAGCGGCCGCTGCGACCGGCGCTCCCGGCGCCACCACCACCGCTGCCGTCGGCCGCACCACGCAGCCCTTGGGCACGCCGACGGTCTTGCAATAGACCACCGCCTGCGCCGGGCTGGTGCCCAGCAGTGCCGCGCCCGCGAGCGCCATGACCGTCAGTGCCGTGACCGTCAGCCTTGCGCTCAGCGCTCCAGCTCTCTTCGACATTCTTGCTCTCCTGCTTCCCGTTCGGCGTCCCGATGCAATCACCGGGTCTCGCAGCCGAGGTGCGGCCTGAATGGCAAAAGACGGCGCGCGAATACATGCCATGAAGATGGGGGTACCGCGCTCCTGAGGGCCGGGCGGCGCCATGAACATGGCATGGACCCCTGCCCGGCCTTTGCAGGATGGTCCAGCGCGATTGATCCCGGTCGGGACCAACGAGGATTCCAAAAGAGGTGCTTTATGAAGATTTCGGTTCTTGCCGCGCTGCTGCTCGCCGCTGCCACCCTGCCCGCTGCCGCGCAATCCGGTCCGTCGGTCCAGGAGCAGATGGCCTGCCGCGGCGACGCCAGCAAGTTCTGCGCCGAGCATATCGGCAAGCCGCCGCAGATGAACGCCTGCCTGCGGGAGAACAAGTCGAAGCTCTCGGATTCCTGCCGCAAGGTCGTCGAGTCGCGCGGCGGCTGATCCGCATTCCTCTGCATGAAAGACGACTGAGAGGGCGGCGCACCGCCGCCCTCCTGAACGCGCCGCTATTCCTGCATCATCTCGCCGCTGCCGCCGAACTCGGCCGGAAAATCCTTCAGCTTGGGCAGGCCGTCGCGCATCGGCAGCACGGTCTCGGCATAGTTGACGTGAACGCCGGGCGTGAATGCGAGCGTCGGGATCGTGGCGCTGAAGACGTCGACCAGGCCGAGCGGCGGATGGTTGGTCATGAGATGACCGCCGCACTTCTTGCAGAATTTGCGCTGGCTGAGCGGCGTCTTGGCGAAGGTCTCGACATTGCCGGCGCCTTCGGTGACGCGCACCGCCTCCGGCTTCCACAGGCTGAAGGCGTTGACCGGACCGCCCGACCACGACCGGCAGGAGCGGCAATGGCAATAGCCCATCGCCTCCGGTGCACCCGTGACCTCGATCGTCACCGCGCCGCAGAAGCAGTTTCCGACATGTTTCATTGGGTCGTCTCCGTTTGATGAAGGGGAAGAAATCCTCTCCCCGCCCCGTCCCACGATGTCTCGGGAAGCCGGGATGCGGGGAGAGGGCCGGAGTGAAGGGGGACATCACCCCGGGGAACTCTCAGAGGGACGTTGAGGGGACGGACGCGTGCGAGGCTGGCGTAGCTCATCCGGCGCGCCCCACGCGTCCTCCGTTCGGCGGACGCGCGTTGCCGCGCCGGTGTTAGAGTGACCGGCGCCAGGGAATAAGCATCGACACGCGTTGTTTGTACTGCCGGTACTCGTCGCCGAAGAGCGCGACGAGATCGTGCTCCTCCAGCGTGATGCCGACGAAGATGTAAAGCGTGGTGACGGCCGCGAACAGCAGATGGCCCGCGGTCATGGTCGGCGCCGCCCAGAACGCAATGATGAAGCCGAGATAGATCGGATGGCGGACGAAATTGTAGAGCAGCGGCGTCTTGAAGCGCGGCGGCGCCATCTCCTTCCCGAGCATGTGGCTGGTCACCTGATGCAGTCCGAACAATTCGAAATGGTTGATCAGGTAGGTGCTGGTGAACACAAGGACCCAGCCCGCGAAGGACAGCGTGACGAGCGTCACGGCGAGATCCGGATTCTCGACGTTCCATATGACCGCAGGCAACGGACGCCACTGCCAGAACAGGAGCAGCAATGACAGGCTCGCCAGCAGCACATAGGTCGAGCGCTCGACCGGCTTGGGGACGAATTGCGTCCACCATTCCTTGAACTGCTTGCGCGCCATCACGCTGTGCTGAACGGCGAACAGCGTCATCAAGAGTAGATTGATGATGACTGCCTCAACGGACGGCGTGTCGGTTCCGGTGTCGATGGTCTTCGGCACCACGAGGCCCGTGACAAAGCCGATGGCATAGAGAACGGTGACGAAAAACACGAGATACGCCGCAATTCCGTACAAGAAGGCGATGAATCTAAAAATGCGCAAGCCCGCAACCTCCGGGTCGACAGAATGAACCTGATGATCGAGTTGAGTCATGAAATAGCTCCGTTGTGCCAAGACGCCGGCACTTGGTTGGTTGCTCCACCATGCCCCTCGGACGGGTTCGAGGCTTTCGCGGACGATTGATTTTCGCCTGAGACGGGTTTGATTTTCGCTTGAGACGAACAAAGTGCGATTTCGTTTTGAAAACAACGTGCTCGACGGCAATCTGCGGGAACTCACCTGCGGCGGGGCGGCCGTGCCGCTGCAGCCGCAAGTGTTCGACCTCCTGCTCTATCTCGTCGCGCAGCGCGCCCGCGTGGTCAGCAAGGACGACCTGATCAGCCAGATCTGGAGCGACCGGATCATCTCGGATTCGGCGCTGAACAGCCGGATCAACGCCGCGCGCAGGGCGATCAGCGACGACGGCGCGACACAGCGGCTGATCAAGACCATTCCGCGCAAGGGCTTTCGTTTCGTCGGCGAAGTCCGGGAAGAAATGGCGGCATCGATCGTGCCGGCCGAAGCGAGGACCGCTCTCCCCCGCGCGGCGGACCGCCCGGCGGTCGCGGTGCTCGCCTTCGAGAACATGAGCGGCGATCCCGCCCAGGACTATTTCGGCGACGGCATCAGCGAGGACATCCTCACCGCGCTGTCGAAGCAGCGCTGGTTCATGGTGATCGCCCGCAACTCGTCCTTCACCTACAAGGGACGCGCGGTCCATATCAGGCAGATCGCGGATGAGCTCGGCGTCCGCTACGTCGTCGAGGGCAGCGTGCGCAAGGCGGGCAACCGGCTGCGCATCACCGCGCAGCTCAACGACGCCACGACGGGCAGCCATCTGTGGGCCGAGCGCTACGACCGCGAACTGGTCGACGTCTTCGCCGTCCAGGACGAGATCACCAACGCGATCGCCGCGGCGATCGAGCCGCAGATCCACGCGGCGGAGAGTTTTCGCGCCCACAGCAAGCCGCCTGCGAGCCTGGACGCCTGGGATCTGCTGATGCGGGCACTGTCGCATTTCTGGCGGGTGACGCGGCGCGATCACGAGACCGCAACGACGCTGCTCGAACGCGCGATCGCGATCGATCCGAACTACGGCCAGGCGCTCTCGCTGCTGGCGGCCAACCACATGTTCGGCGCGCATCTCGGCTGGTCCGAGCTCGCCGCGGTGGCCCCGGTGGCGGAAGCCGCAGCGCTCGCCGCGGCGCGCTGCGACCATGAGGATGCCTGGGCGCATGTCGGGCTCGGCAGCGTCCATTTCTCGACGCGCCGGCTTGACGACGCGCTGTCCGAGTTCGAGCAGGCGCTCGCGCTCAATCCGAACTTCTCGCTGGCGCAGGGCTATTACGCGCTGGCGCTGTCCTATGCCGGACGCTCCAAGGAGGCGTTCGAGGCGGCACAGCGGGCGATCCGGCTGTCACCGCGCGATCCGTCGCTGGCGATCTATCAGGGCGTCGCCGGCTATGCGCGCTTCACCGAGCGCCACTATGACGAGGCCATCGCGCTGGCGCGCGAGGCGATCCGCCATCGCGGCGATCTCACCAGCGCCTACCGCGTGCTCGCGGTCTCGGCCGGCATGACCGGCGACGAAATGCTTGCGGAGACGGCGCTGGGCGAGCTCCGCCGCGCCCAGCCGGGCATCTCGCTGCACTGGATAGCGACCCAGCTGCCATGGGCCAATCAGGCGGATTGCGAGCATTATCTGGAAGGATTTCGGCGCGCGGGGTTACGCTGAGGCGCGCGCAGGGGCGCTACGTCCGCTTACGGCGCAGATGGACGATGACGTCGAGCCGCGCGATCTCGTGGCCGGGAAGCGCCTCGGGCATCCCAGTGAAGGCGAGGCCTTCGGCAACGTCGACCAGCAAATCCTCGCCTTCGAGATAGAAGTGCGGATGCACCGAGGTGTCGGTGTCGAAGAACGACTTGATGCCGTCGGCGGCGATCCGGCGCAGCAGGCCGGCCTCGGTGAACTGGTTCAGCGTGTTGTAGACGGTCGCGAGCGACAGATCCGCGTTCGCCGCCATCGCCTCTTCATACAGGCTCTCGGCGGTGACATGACGATGGCCGTTCAGGAACAGCAATTGGCCGAGCGCGAGGCGCTGGCGGGTCGGACGCAGGCCGGCATTGCCGAGCAATTGCAGGCAGTGCTGCACGCCCGCATCCGGCGCCGTCTCGAGACCGGCGACATCAGGTCCGTTGTCGTCTAGCGCTGGGATATTGGCAGCCTGGATGTCCATCGATCGTCTCACGGCTCAAGAGCGGGACGCGCAGTGCCGGATCCCGCCAGTTGCTATTGGATCGCGAAAGCAGCGGCCTCTCTTTGATCCGGATCAAATCCGCAGGCCGCCTCTGACCTATCGCAAGGCGGCCCGGTCTATTCCCGGCCAGACTTGGTCAATATTGATGAGGCTCACATGTCCAGGCCGGTTCCCGACAAGGCAGAGGTCGCGCTCGAATATCCCGACAAGTTCTATGTCGGCACCTTCGAGCATTCCTCGCGGTTCGAGGCGCGGCTCGACGGCAGCGGCGTTGCGCTGGTGCTGCAGCATCC